>NZ_BAAHAZ010000021.1:0-90471 GCF_054777115.1 Nocardioides maradonensis
TGCGCGCCAGTCCGAAGACGGCACCGAGGCTATGAGCCAGACACCGGGTGATCAGGATCCAACCACCGCCGGAGCGGTGCCATCACCCTGACACTGACGACGAGGCTAGGACCGCCGCGACGAAGCCCGCGAAGAGGCCCGCGTCCGCGGCGGTCTCCGGGTGCCACTGCACCCCGACCCGAAACGCGTCGCCGGGGGCCTCCATCGCCTCGAGCGTGCCGTCGGCGGCGGTGGCGACGGCCGTGAAGCCGGGGTGGGTGGCGACGGACTGGTGGTGGTGGCAGCTGCCCGTGACCGAGCCGCCGACGAGGGTGGCCAGGCGCGAGCCGGGCGCGACGGTCACCGCGACGGGGCCGAAGACGTCGCCGCCGGGGGAGTGCTCGGTGTGGCCGACCCGGTCCGGCACGTGCTGCTCGAGCGTCCCGCCCGCGTGGACCGCCATCAGCTGCATGCCGCGGCAGATGCCGAGGACGGGCAGGCCGGCGTCGTACGCGACCGAGAGCAGGGCGAGCTCCCACGCGTCCCGGTCGGGGCGCCACCCGGCGGTGCGGTCGTGCGGCTCGGCGCCGTAGCGGGCGGGGTCGACGTCCGCGCCTCCGGCGATGACGAGCCCGTCGAGGCGACCTGCCACGGCAGCGGCCGCGCCGGACGCGGCGACCGGCGGCAGCAGGACCGGTACGCCGCCGGCGGACTCGATCGCGGCGGCGTACTGCGTCGGGAGGAGGTCGGCCGCCTGGTGCCAGACGCCCCAGGCGGCCTCCTCCCGGTAGGTGGTGATGCCGATGAGCGGCGTGCTCACAGATCGACCAGCTTCGTTCGCTCGGACGCGGCCTCAAGGCACAGTCCGTTGGCGCCCTTCGGGCCGAGGCGGCCGCGCCGCTCGCTCACAGGGGCGTCACGTAGGCGCCGCTGATGCCGCCGTCGACCAGGAAGGTGTTGGCGGTCATGAACGACGAGTCGTCGCTGGCGAGGAACAGGACGGCGGACGCCATCTCCGACGGCTCGGCGAACCGGCCGAGCGGCACGTGGACGAGCCGGCGAGCGGCGCGCTCCGGGTCCTTCGCGAACAGCTCCTGCAGCAGCGGTGTGTTGACCGGTCCGGGGCACAGCGCGTTGACCCGCACGCCCTGGCGCGCGAACTGCACACCGAGCTCGCGGCTCATCGACAGCACGCCGCCCTTGGAGGCCGAGTAGGAGATCTGCGACGTCGCCGCGCCCATCACGGCGACGAAGGACGCCGTGTTGATGATCGATCCCTTGCCCTGCTCCAGCATGTAGGGGAGCGCGGCCTTGCAGCACAGGTAGACCGAGGTCAGGTTGACCTCCTGCACCTTGCGCCAGGCGTCCAGGTCGGTGTCGAGGATCGAGTCGTCCTCCGGCGGGCTGATGCCGGCGTTGTTGAAGGCGATGTCGACCGAGCCGTAGGTGTCCTTGGCGGTCTTGAAGAGCGCGTCCACCTGCTCCTTCGACGTCACGTCGACGCGGACGTACGTCGCCACGTCGGCACCGCCCAGCCGCTCGACCAGCTCCGCGCCGCGGGCGTCGTCGATGTCGCCGATGACGACCTTCGCGCCCTCCTCGACGAACCGCTCCACGGTCGCCAGCCCGATGCCCGAGCAACCGCCCGTGACGACCGCGACGCGGCCCTCGATCCTGCCTGCCATCTCTCTCCTTCGTGTGGTGCGCGATCAGTGCGCGATGAAGACGTTCTTCTCCTCGGTGAAGGCGTACGGCGCCTCCGGTCCGAGCTCGCGTCCGAGGCCGGACGCCTTGTAGCCGCCGAAGGGCGTCCAGTACCGCACCGAGGAGTGCGAGTTCACGCTCAGGTTGCCCGCCTCGACGGCGCGTGCGACCCGCAGCCCGCGGCCGAGGTCGTTGGTGAAGATCGACCCGGACAGGCCGTACTCGGTGTCGTTCGCGAGCTCGATCGCGTGCCCCTCGTCGTCGAACGGCATCACCGCGACGACCGGGCCGAACACCTCCTCGCGCCAGATCCGCTCGGCCGGGTCCTCGACCCCCACAACGGTCGGTGGCACCCAGAACCCCGCGCCTCCCGGAGCGGAGCCGGTGAACAGGGTGGTCGCCTCGTCGAGGAACCCGGCCACCCGGTCGCGCTGCGCGGCCGAGATCAGCGGGCCCATGTCGCCGCCCTGGTCGGTGCCGGGGTCGACGACCCGCACCGCCTCGACGGCCGGCTGGAGGAGCGAGAGGAACTCGTCGTACGCCGAGCGCTCGACCAGGATGCGCGAGCGTGCGCAGCAGTCCTGGCCGGCGTTGTCGAAGACGGCTCCGGGCGCGGCTGCCGCGGCGGCCGCGAGGTCGGCGTCGGCGAAGATGATGTTGCTGCTCTTGCCGCCGAGCTCCAGGGTCACGCGCTTCACCTGGTCGGCACAGCCCGCCATGATCTGCTTGCCGACGCGGGTCGAGCCGGTGAAGCAGACCTTGCGCACGAGCGGGTGCGTCACGAACCGCTCGCCGACCACGTCGCCCCGTCCGGGGACCACGGTGAGCACGTGCTCGGGCAGCCCGGCCTCGAGCGCGAGCTCGCCGAGCCGGATCGCGGTGAGCGGAGTCAGCTCCGCGGGCTTCAGGACCACCGTGTTGCCGGCGGCGAGCGCGGGCGCGAAGCCCCAGCCCGCGATCGGCATCGGGAAGTTCCACGGCACGATCACGCCCACCACGCCGAGCGGCTCGTGGAAGGTCACGTCGAGGCCGCCCGGGACGGGGATCTGCTTGCCGAAGAGCCGCTCGGGTGCCGCCGAGTAGTAGGTCAGGACGTCGCGGACGTTGCCCGCCTCCCAGCGCGCGTTGCCCCAGGTGTGGCCTGCGTTGCGGACCTCGAGCTCGGCGAGCTCCTCGACGTGGGCGTCGACGACGGCGGCGAACCGGCGCAGCAGCGCCGCGCGCTCCGCCGGCGGGAGGGCACGCCACGCCGGGAACGCCCCATGGGCGGCCTCGATCGCGGCGTCGGCCTCGGCGAGCGAGGCGAGCGGCACGTCCTGGACGGGAGCCGCGGTGGCCGGGTTCAGGATGGTGAACAGGTCGGTCACAGCCGCTCGAACCCCCGCTTGCGCTCCCAGTCGGTGACGGCTGCGTCGTACGCCGCCAGCTCCACGTCCGCCATGTTCACGTAGTGGTCGACGACGTCGTCGCCGAAGACCTTGCGGGCGATCTCGGATGCGTCGAACCGGTCGCGGGCGTCGCGCAGTGTCGTGGGGATCCGCGGCCGGCCGGCGGCGTCGTACGCGCTGCCGACGAGGGGCGGCTCGAGCTCGAGCTCGTTCTCGACGCCGTACAGGCCGCCCGCGAGCATCGCGGCGATCGCGAGGTAGGGGTTCACGTCGCCGCCGGGCACGCGGTTCTCCAGGCGCGCGCCGGCCCCGGTGCCGACCAGGCGCACGGCACACGTGCGGTTGTCCTCGCCCCACGCGATCGTCGTCGGCGCGAAGGAGCCCGCGGCGAACCGCTTGTAGGAGTTGATGTTCGGCGCGTAGATCAGCGTGAAGTCGGCCATCGTGGCGAGGATGCCGGCGATGAAGCGCTCGTAGAGCGGCGTGCGCGCTCCGTCGCCCCAGAACACCGTCTCGCCGTCCGGGCCGCGCAGCGACAGGTGGATGTGGCAGGAGTTGCCCTCGCGCTCGTTGTACTTCGCCATGAAGGTGAGCGACTGGCCGTGCTGCGCGGCGATCTCCTTGGCCATCGTCTTGTAGACCGAGTGGTTGTCGGCGGTGGCCAGCACGTCGTCGTACAGGAAGCCGATCTCGTGCTGGCCGTAGTTGCACTCGCCCTTGGCGCCCTCGACGTTCATGCCGGCGGCGTACGTCGCGTTGCGGATGTCGCGCAGCAGCGGCTCGACCCGGGACGTGCCGATGATCGAGTAGTCGACGTTGTACTGGTTGGCCGGCGTGAGCCCCAGGTAGTCGAGGTCGTGGGCCTGCTCGTAGGTCTCCTCGAAGACGATGAACTCCAGCTCGGTCCCGGCCACCGCGGTGAAGCCCAGGTCCGCGGCCTTCGCCCGCTGGGCGGCGAGGATGGTCCGCGGTGACTGCACGACCGGGCTGTGGTCCGGCCACTCCAGGTCGCACTGCACCAGAGCCGTGGCCGGGTGGTGGGGGAGCAGCCGGATGGTGTCGAGGTCGAGGGCGAACTCCATGTCGCCGTACCCGCGCTCCCAGGAGGTGATCGCGTAGCCGTCGACGGTGTTCATCTCGACGTCGACGCCGAGCAGGTAGTTGCACCCCTCGGTGCCGTGGCCGACCACGTGCTCCAGGAAGTACGCCGCGTGCAGCCGCTTGCCCTGCAGCCGCCCCTGCATGTCGGTGAACCCGACCACGACGGTGTCGATGTCGCCGGCCTCGACGGCAGCGGTCAGCTGCTCGACGGTGAGGTGCCGGTCGTTCCGCGGATGCGTCACGTCGTCTCCTATCCGACCAGACCGCGCAGCAGCGCGGCCGTGTCGTCGCAGTGTTGTTCCATCGCGCGCCGGGCACGGTCGGGCCGGCCGTCGCGGATCGCCTTGGCTACCGCGGCGTGCTGGTGGTCGGAGTGGTCGATGTTGCGGTCGAGCACCGGGATGGCGAGCAGCATCTCGTTGAGCACGCGCTGCACGTCGGTCACGCTCGCGATCACGCGCGGCGAGGCGGACAGCGTCGCGATCGTCAGGTGGAAGCGGGAGTCGGCCTGGCGGTGGGTCGCCGGCTTCCGTGCCGTGGTCACGTCGTCGAGGGCCGCTTGCAGCTTGTCCAGCTGGTCGCGGTGGAGGAGGCCGTCGCGGTTGCGCGCGGCAGCGAGGTACGCCGCCCCCGGCTCGATCACGCGCCGGAAGTCCAGCGAGTCCAGCCACTCGGCACGCACCTCGGGGGTGAGGCGGGCCGCCTTGCGGGCCGACGGGGTGCGCGGCTTGAGGGTGACGACCGTGCCGCCCCCACGGCCGCGCCGGGTCTCGACGAGGCCGGCCTCGCGCAGCGCCGCGATGGCCTCGCGGAGCGCCGCTCGTGACACGCCCATCCGCTCCGCCAGCTCGCGCTCGCCGGGCAGCGTGCTGCCCAGCGGGTAGACGCCGAGGCGGATCGCGGTGGCCAGCTGCTCCACGCACGCCTCGAAGACGTGGTGGCTGCGGACCGGCCGCAGCACGCTGCCCTGGAGGTCGAGCTCCGGGGGCTGTGGGGCGGGTGAGGCAGGGGGCACGGCGTCATCCTGGCAACAGGTGCTCTTCAAGTAAAGGTCTGAGTTCATACCTTTTTTACGTGGATCTGTTTACAAGCCGTTCGGCACGGGTCTAGCGTCCCGAAGAACTCGTTCTCACGGAGGTGTTCCCCATGCCCGAAGGCCACGACGAGGACCTCGTCGCGCACAGCAGCGACGAGGCCCATCTCGCGAAGCTGGGCTACAAGCAGGAGCTGGCGCGGACCTGGTCCGGCTTCTCCAACTTCGCCATCTCGTTCTCGATCATCTCGATCCTGGCGGGGTGTCTGACGACGTTCGCCACCGGCTGGAACAACGGCGGTCCGGCGGCCATCGCCTGGGGTTGGCCGATCCTGTCGATCCTGATCCTCGTCATCGGGCTGTGCATGTCCGAGTTGGTGTCGGCGTTTCCGACCTCGGGAGGCATCTACTGGTGGGCGAGCAAGCTGGGCAGCCCCGCCCACGGCTTCTACGCCGGCTGGCTCAACCTCATCGGCCTGCTCGCCATCGACGCCTCGGTCGCCTACGGCTGCGCGACCTTCTTCGACGCGACGCTGGGCTACCTGGACAGCGGCTACACGGCCGGCAACCTCGACCGGATCTTCCTGTACTTCTTCATCGTCCTGGCGCTCGCGGCAGCGATCAACATCTTCTCCAGCCACCTGCTCGCCGTGCTCAACAACGTGTCGGTGTGGTGGCACGTGATCGGTGCAGCGGCGATCGTCGTGATCCTGTTCTTCTTCCTGAAGGACGGCGCGCACCACGCCTCGATCGGCGACGTCTTCGGCACGACGGTCAACAACACCGGCCTGTTCCAGGGTCACAAGAGCCTCGGTGCGTTCATCTACCTGCTGCCGCTGTCGGCACTGCTGACCCAGTACACGATCACCGGGTACGACGCGTCCGTGCACCTCTCCGAGGAGACCCAGGGCGCCGCCAACAACGCGGCCAAGGGCATCTGGCAGTCGATCCTCTACTCGGCCATCGGCGGCTGGATCCTGCTCCTGGCCGTGCTCTTCGCCGTGCAGAACGTCGGCGACGTCTCCGGCGGGGGCGGCACGTTCTTCGCCGTGATCGGCGCGGCCCTGACCTCCAAGATGGCGGCGCTCGTCGTGTTCATCTCGACGGCCGGTCAGTTCTTCTGCACCTGCGCCTGCATGACCTCGACGAGCCGGATGTTCTTCGCCTTCTCCCGCGACGGCGCCGTCCCCGGCGCCAGGCTGTGGTCGAAGCTGAACGCGCACAAGGTGCCGGTCTACGGCGTCATCGCGTCCGCCGTCGTCGCGCTCGTGCTGACGCTTCCGGCGCTCGTCAAGGTGAACGAGGGCACGGCCGACACCCCGATCTACGTCCCGGTCGCCTTCTACGCGGTCGTGTCCATCGGCGTCATCGGCCTGTACCTGTCCTTCGCGATCCCGATCTACCTGCGCTGGAAGCACGCGAGCGCGTTCGAGGTCGGCGGCTGGAACAACGGAGCGAAGTACCGCTGGATGAACCCGCTCGCCGTCATCGAGATCGCCATCATGTCGGTCGTCGGGATGCTGCCGACGTACATCCTCGGCGTGCCGGGCGCGAGCGGGTTCTCCATGAAGTACGTGAACTACGCGGTCATCGTGGTGCCCGTCGCGCTCATCGCGCTGACCATCTACTGGCATCTCGACGTGAAGCACTGGTTCAAGGGGCCGATCCGCACGATCGAGGAGCCGGAGGAGCCCGTAGCCTCGACCGTGTGACCGACGGCGATGTCCTCGAGCGCCTGGCCGTCCTGGCCGGGCGCTCGTGGTCGTCCGAGGCACTCGCCGGAGGGTTGAACAACAGCGCCTTCCGGGTGCGTACGACGGACGGCCGGCGACCCGAGCTGGACCTGGTCGTGCGGCACTGGCCCGTCGACGACGGGCTCGACCACGACGTCGAGGTGGCGGCGTCGACGGCCGCGGCGTCGGTGGGAGCCGGGCCGGTCGTGGTGGCGCACCAGCCGGCCGACCGGCTGCTCGCATTCGAGCACGTCCCCGGCCGCTCGCTGACCGTTGCCGACCTCCATGACGACGCGACGCTGGCCCGGGTCGCCGCCGCCCTGCGCCGGCTGCACGAGGTCTCCGCCGACGTGCCGGAGCTCGGCCTGCTCGCTCGGACGACGGTGCCCGAGGACGTCGCCGCTGCGCTGGGGGAGGACCCGGAGCCGCTGGTGCTCTGCCACAACGACCTGGTCCCCGACAACCTGGTGGACGACGGCACGACGGTCACCCTCATCGACTTCGAGTACGCCGGACGTGGCGAGCCGTCCGCCGAGCTGGCCGGCCTCGCGATCGGAGCCGGTTTCGACGAGGAGCGGGTCGCGCTGCTCGTCCGGTTGTACGACGGCGTGGCGTCGCCCGACCGGCTGCAGCGGGTGCGGCTCTGGCAGGTCGTCGTACGACGCCTCTGGAGCGACTGGGCCCGCGCCCACGGTCACCCGCAGTGGGTTCTCGATGAGTGAGTCGCGCCCCACCCTGCGCCCGTGGCACTTCGTGCTCGCCTTCGGCGTGGTCAGCCTGCTCGCCGACATGGTCTACGAGGGAGCCCGCAGCATCATCGGCCCCTACCTCGCGACGCTCGGCGCATCCGCGACCGTGGTCGGCCTCGTCGCCGGCGCGGGGGAGTTCATCGGCTACGGGCTGCGTGTGGTCTCGGGCTACGCGGTCAGCCGCACCCAGCACTACTGGGTCTGGACGATCCTCGGCTACGCCCTGACGGTCCTCAGCGTCCCGCTGATCGGCGTCACCGGCGCCCTCGCGCCGGCACTGCTGCTCTACGGCTCGGAACGGCTCGGCAAGGCCGTCCGATCGCCCGCCAAGGACACGCTGCTGTCGCACGCCTCCAGCGCCACCGGCCGGGGCAAGGCGTTCGGCGTCCACCAGGCGATGGACCAGACGGGCGCGATCATCGGGCCGCTGCTGCTGGCGGCGGTGCTCGCGTGGCACGAGGGCGACTACCGGTTGGCGTTCGGGGTGCTCGTGGTGCCCGGCGTCGTCGTCCTCGCGGTGCTCCTCTGGCTGCGAGCGCGGGTACCCGACCCGCTGGCCTACGAGGAGCCGGACCGGCCCGCGAAGCCCGCGGCGACCTTGGCGATCGAGCCGTTGCCCGCCCGCTTCTGGTGGTACGTCGGTGCCGTCGCGATCCTCTCCTGCGGGGTCGCGTCCTTCCCGCTGCTCGCCTTCCACGCCGTCCACGTGCACCTCCTCGCGCCGTCGCTGGTGCCGGTCCTCTTCGCCGTCGCCATGGCGGTGGACGGGCTCACCGGTCTCGTCGTCGGCAAGCTGTACGACGACCGCGGCCCGGTCGTCCTCCTGCTCGTGCCGCTCGCTGCCATCGCGTCCGTCGGAGCGTTCAGCCTGACCGCATGGGTGGTCTGGGCGGGGGTCGCGATCTGGGGCATGGTCAACGGCGTCCTCGACTCGACCGTCAAGGCGGTCGTGACCGAGCTCGTGCCGCCAGCCCGTCGCGCTGTCGCGTTCGGCTGGCTGGCGCTGGTGCGCGGTCTGGGCCTTCTCGTCGCGGGCGGCGTGCTGGGCGCGGTCTACGACCAGGGCCGGGTCCTGGCCCAGCTGGTCGTCGTCGCCGCCAACGTCGTGGCGTTCGCGGCCCTCGCGGTGGTGCTGCCGCGGCGGCGGTGAGGAACCCGGGATGCCCCGGGTGCGTCGTACCGGCATGATCACGAGACTCGGCGGTGTCCTGCTGGCCGCCTCGCTGCTGGCCGGCTGCGGTGCCGCGGCCACGACTGCCGCCGACGCGCCGGTGTCGGCGTCCGGCACTCCTGCCACCTCCGGGTCGGCGACGACGGCGGGCAACCGCGCCCTCGCCCTCGCCGAGTCGCACCGTCTGCTGACCGTCCTGAGCCCGCCGAGCGGTGGGCGGGTGGTCGCCTCCGCGCCGGCGGCGTCCCTGCGTGACCAGGCGTGGGGGATGAGCCCGTCCGACAGCTCGCTCTCGCGCCACGCGTGGTGGACGGTCCCGATGGCGCCCACGGTCTTCGTCGCGTGGCTGCGGGAGCAGCACGTGGCCGGGCTGACCTCCTCGGACGGCGGGAGCGTCGGCGGGACCGGCATCGGGACCATCGACATCACGAACTTCACTGGCGACAGCACGGCGGCCTACAGTGCACCGACGCTGTCGTTCGGCTACGTCCCGCACGCCGGCGGTGTCGCGGTGCGGCTCGACACCTTCCTCGCGGCCCGGTACGCCCGGACGACGTACCTCGCGACCGACACCACCCGGGTCCTGATCCGCACCGTGACCACCTACGCCGACGGGCGACGGAGGACGACGCGCGGCAGGACGGTGTCGGATCCGGCCCAGGTACGGCGGCTGGTCGCGGCGGCGAACGGGCTGTACGGCATCGTCACCGTCCCCAACATCTTCCACTGCCCGATGATGCTGAGCACGACGACCGCCACCGCGGTGTTCTCCGGACCCTCCGGCACCTACGCCGTCTCGGGACCCTCCACGACGTGCGGTGCGGTCCTGTCCGTACGCCACGACGGCCGCCTGGTCCCGCCTGCGCTCGACCCCGGTCAGGGCTGGTTCCCGCTCCTCGGAATATAGTTGACATGTCACCTGTTGCAGCGGGTGACAGCAACTCACCCAGGAGCACACCATGCAGATCGGAATCTTCACCGTCGGCGACGTGACCACGGACCCGACGACCGGACACACCCCGTCCGAGCACGAGCGGATCAAGGCCACCGTCGCCATCGCGAAGAAGGCCGAGGAGATCGGCCTGGACGTGTTCGCCACGGGGGAGCACCACAACCCGCCGTTCATCGCGTCCAACCCGACCGCGACGCTGGCCTACATCGGCGCGCAGACCGAGAACATCATCCTGAGCACCGCGACCACGCTGATCACCACGACCGACCCGGTCCTGATCGCCGAGGACTACGCGAAGATCCAGCACCTCACCGACGGCCGTGTCGACCTGATGATGGGCCGCGGCAACACCGGCCCGGTCTACCCGTGGTTCGGCAAGGACATCCGCCAGGGCATCAACCTGGCGATCGAGAACTACGCCCTGCTGCGCAAGCTGTGGAGCGAGGACGTCGTGAACTGGGAGGGCCGGTTCCGCACCCCGCTGCAGGGCTACACGAGCACCCCGCGGCCGCTGGACGGCGTGGCGCCGTTCGTGTGGCACGGCTCGATCCGCAGCCCCGAGATCGCCGAGCAGGCGGCGTACTACGGCGACGGCTACTTCCACAACCACATCTTCTGGCCGGCCTCGCACGCCGCGCAGATGATCGACCTCTACCGCGAGCGCTTCGAGCACTACGGCCACGGCACGGCCGACCAGGCGATCGTCGGCCTCGGCGGGCAGATCTTCATGAACAAGGACAGCCAGGAGGCCGTCCGCCGGTTCCGTCCGTACTTCGACAACGCCCCGGTCTACGGCCATGGCCCGTCGCTGGAGGAGTTCACCGAGCACACGCCGCTGACCGTCGGGTCTCCGCAGCAGGTGCTCGAGCGCACCCTCACCTTCCGTGAGTACGCCGGCCACTACCAGCGTCAGCTGTTCCTGGTCGACCACGCGGGGCTGCCGCTGAAGACCGTGCTCGAGCAGCTGGACCTCCTCGGCGAGATCCTGCCGGAGATGCGCAAGGGCTTCGCCGAGGGCCGTCCGGCCCACGTCCCGGACGCCCCGACCCACGCCAGCCTCGTCGCCGCCGCGGGTGGCGCGAAGGACTCCACCGTGCACGCCGAGGACACCATGACCGGCACCACCGACCGCGAGGAGGTCACGGCATGACCACGAAGATCGTCATCGTCTCGGCGGGGCTCTCCGTCCCGTCGTCGACCAAGCTGCTCGCCGACCAGCTCGGCACCGCCGTCGAACAGGCGGTCCACGCCCGCGGCGGTGAGGTCGAGGTCCGGCACGTCGAGCTGCGCCCGCTGGCCCACGCCCTGGCCGACAACCTGGTGACCGGCTTCGCCTCGGGCGAGCTGGCCGAGGCCATCGACGTCGTGCGGCAGGCCGACGGTCTCGTGGTCGTCACGCCGGTGTTCGCCGCGTCGTACTCGGGGCTGTTCAAGACGTTCTTCGACGTCATCGAGAACGGCGCCCTGGACGGCAAGCCGGTCGTGCTCGCCGCGACCGCGGGCACCGCTCGGCACAGCCTCGTGCTCGACCACGCGCTTCGGCCGCTGTTCGCCTACCTGCGCGCGGTGGTCCAGCCGACCGGTGTCTTCGCCGCGAGCGAGGATTTCGGGGACGACCAGCTGGCCAAGCGCATCGACCGAGCTGCCGCCGAGCTGGCGGCCGCGGTCGGTGGACCCGCCGCCGTGGAGCGGCCGGCGCCGCGCCGGCGGACTGTCGAGGACGAGTTCGCGGACGTCACGCCGTTCGCCCAGCTGCTCGCCGAGGCGGGTGGGGACTCGGTGCGCTGAGTCGGTGCAGGAATCCCCGGTCGACCGGGGATTCCTGCGCTTGTCGGGTGTTGCAACACCCGACAAGCGCAAGGAAACCTCCGCCGGCCGGGACGTTGGCCCACCGTCAGTGCTGGTAGGTCCCCGTCAGGATCGCCCGCCCGGCCGTCTTGAAGGCCAGGTTGAAGCCGACCACGGCCGGAGTCGCGTCACCGTCGACGCCGAGCTTCGGCTCGGTGACCGCGTGCACCACGAAGAAGTACCGGTGCACCTGGTCGCCCTGCGGCGGTGCCGCACCACCGAAGTCGCGCGTCCCGAAGTCGTTGCGGACGTGGAACGCGCCCTCGGGCAGGCTGGCGTCCGACGAGCCGGCGCCGGTGTCGAGGCTGGTGACGTCGCCGGGGATGTCGACGACGACCCAGTGCCAGAACCCGCTGGGAATGGGGGCATCCGGGTCGAAGCAGGTCACCACGTAGCTCTGCGTACCCTCCGGGCCCCGCTCCCACGAGAGCTGGGGCGAGGTGTTGCCGCCGTCGTACACCTGATCGGGCTTCAGCGGCTGCCCGTCGGTGACGTCGGCGCTGGTGACCGCGAACGACGGGGCGGCGGGCAGGAGCGGGTACGGGTCCGGGCTGACCGGGCGATCGAGACTCATGCCACGAAACTAGTCCGAGCGATGGGCCCGGGCCAGGGGATGATGCGCAGGTTCGGAAGAATAGGCCCGTGAGCGACTTTCCGCCGTACCTCTCTGGTCTGCGCCTGTCCGGCCGTCGTGTCGTCGTCGTCGGCGGTGGACACGTGGCCCAGCGACGGGTGCCGCAGCTGATCGCGGTCGGAGCCGACGTGCACGTGGTGGCGCCGGACG
Organism: Nocardioides maradonensis; assembly: GCF_054777115.1. Taxonomy (NCBI): domain Bacteria; kingdom Bacillati; phylum Actinomycetota; class Actinomycetes; order Propionibacteriales; family Nocardioidaceae; genus Nocardioides; species Nocardioides maradonensis. Next base: position 12,443 of record NZ_BAAHAZ010000021.1, read on the forward strand.
CCACGCCCGCGATCGAGGGTCTTGTCGGCTCGGGCGAGGTCACCTGGCACCGGCGACCGTTCAGCGACGACGACCTGGCGGGCGCCTGGTACGCCTTGGCCCTCACCGACGACCGTGCGGTCAACGACCGGATCAGCGAGCTGTGCGAGCAGCACCGGATCTTCTGCGTGCGCTCCGACGACGCGACGCTCGGCACCGCGTGGACCCCCGCGACCGGCCGGTACGACGACCTCACCGTCGCCGTCCTCGGCAACCGGGACCCGCGCCGCTCCGCCGCCGTCCGCGACCACGTCGTCGAGGCGCTGCGCGAGGGCCGGATCCAGACCTCGCACGGCCGGCCCGGCGGCGAGAAGGTCGCGGGCGTGACCCTCGTCGGCGGCGGCCCCGGCCATCCCGACCTGATCTCGATCGCCGGCCGCAAGGCGCTGATGGAGGCCGACGTCGTCGTCGCCGACCGCCTCGCCCCGCGCGAGCTGCTCGGCGACCTTCCCGCCGACGTCGAGCTGATCGACGTGGCCAAGCTCCCGCGCGGCCGGTCGGCCATGCAGGAGGAGATCAACCGCGTGATCGTCGACCGTGCCCTCGCCGGGAAGCGGGTGGTCCGGTTCAAGGGCGGCGACAACTTCGTCTTCGGCCGTGGCTACGAGGAGATCCTGGCGTGCCGCGACGCCGGCGTACCGGTCACCGTCATCCCCGGTCTCACCTCGCCGGTCGCGGTGCCGGCCATCGCGGGCATCCCGGTCACCCACCGCGGCATCACGCACGAGTTCTGCGTCGTGTCCGGGCACATCCCGCCCGAGCACCCGGACTCCCTCGTCGACTACGAGGCGCTGGCGCGGATGCGCGGCACGGTCGTCCTGATGATGGCCGTCGAGAACGCGCCGGCGATCGCGAAAGCGCTAGTCGCGGGCGGGCGCGCGGCGGAGACGCCGGTTGCGGTCATCTGCGACGGCACCATGCCGACCCAGCGCACCGTGCTGGCCACCCTCGGCACGCTTGCGGACCGGCTGGTCGAGGAGCAGGTGAAGCCGCCGGCGATCATCGTCATCGGCGAGGTCGTCCGGGTGGCCCACCCCGACGCGTTCTGATGGCAGCTTCCTGATGGCGCAGCTGGTCGAGATCACCGACCCGGCCGATCCCCGGCTGGCGGACTACCGCGACCTGCGCGACGTCCAGCTGCGCACGTCGCTCGAGGCCGAGCACGGCCTCTTCCTTGCCGAGGGGGAGAAGGTCGTACGCCGGGCCGTGGCCGGTGGCGCGCGCCCCCGGTCCTTCCTCCTGGCGCCGCGCTGGATCGCCGGGCTGCAGGACGTGCTCGACGCGACCGACGCACCCTGCTTCGTGCTGTCCGAGGCGATGGCCGAGCAGGTGACGGGCTTCCACGTCCACCGCGGCGCGCTGGCGTCGCTGGAGCGCCCGCCCCTGCCGCCGCTGGACGAGGTGCTCGACGGCGCCCGTTCGATCCTGGTGCTCGAGGAGATCGTCGACCACACCAACGTGGGCGCCATCTTCCGCTCCGGCGCGGCCCTCGGCTTCGACGCCGTGCTGCTCGCGCCCCGCTGCGCCGACCCGCTCTACCGGCGCTCGATCAAGGTCGCGATGGGGGCAGTGTTCTCCGTCCCCTGGACCCGCCTGGATTCCTGGTACGACGCCCTGCCGGACCTCGAGGCACGCGGCTTCACCACCGTGGCGCTCACGCTCGCCGACGACGCGGTGCCGATCGAGGAGGCCGTCGCGGGCGTCGACAAGGTCGCACTGGTGCTGGGGTCGGAGGGTCACGGCTTGTCCCCGAGATGGCAGGAGACCGCCGCCCGCCGAGCGATCATCCCCATGAGCAGGGGGATCGATTCGCTCAACGTGGCGGCGGCCTCCGCGGTCGCCTGCTACGTGACGACCACGCGCACCTGAGCCGACTTCCCGGCCAGGTAGTTGCTGTCGCCGGCGTACGAGGCGACCAGCGTGAGCGTGCCCTTGGCGGCGGAGGTGAACTTGATCCTCGCCGTGCCGCCCGTGAGCGTGGCCTTGCCGAGCACCTTGGTACCGGACATCAGCCGCACCGTGCCGGTGGGGGCGATGCCCGCGACCGTCGCCACGGAGACGGTCGCGGTGGCGAACCTCCCGTGCACGAGGGTCTTCGGCGCGACGAGCTTGACCGTCGAGGCCGACTTCGTCACCGTCAGCGTCGCCGGTGCCGAGACGCCCGGCTGGTAGTTCTCGTCACCGGCGTACGACGCCACGACGGGGAGCTTCCCCGCCTTCGCGGACGAGAACGTCAGCGTCGCCGTCCCGTCCACCGCGGTGCCGGACGCCACCTGGGTGCCGCCCGCCGTGAGGGTGACGGCACCGGTGGCGCCGGGGCCGGCGTCCTTCGGGATCGTCACCGTGGCGGTCACGGTCTGGCCACGGGCGGCCGTGGTCGGAGCCAGGCTCAGGCCGACGGTGGCGGCGGCGTTGAGCCTGACGACCTGGGCCTTGTCGCCGACGGCGTTCTGGAAGTGCACGAGCAACGCACCCTTGCCGTTGTCGGCGGCGTACGAGGCCGGGTCCCGGGTCAGCTTCAGCACCGATGCCTCGGAGTCGGGGAACAGCAGCGGGCTGGCGTCGCCCGTGTAGCTGCCCGCGACCGAGACGCCGGGGTGCAGCACGTCCATGCTGAGCGGGTCGGACAGGGCCCCGGTGGCGTCCATGCCGATCGTGTCGATCGGGTCGCCCGAGTACGGCGTGTACGACGAGATGCCGTAGCTGATCCGCGAGTGGTCCGCGTCGATCCCGGGCAGGGCTGCGATCGCCACCGGCAGCACCAGAGTGTCGCTGTGCAGCAGGGCCGTGTCGGTGTCGCCGAGCGCGGCGTTGATCGGCTCGGCGTCGAGCACGTCGCCGGTGTCGAGGTCGACCAGCTGGGACACCAGCACGTCGGTCCCGGACAGGCGGGTGTTGTAGAGCACCGCGTCGGCCACCCCGTCACCGTTCGTGTCGATGGAGACGTCGAACTCCTGCATCCCGGACGCGGTGCGCCACGGGCCCTGGGTGTTGACCGCGAAGTAGGCCATGCCGTCCGACAGCGGGTCCTGCCCGTTGGCCCTCAGCTGCGGGGCGTCCGAGGTGGTGCCGACGTACCTCAGGTCGGCCGACCGCTGGTCCTCGAAGCTGACGCAGCCGCTGGTGACGGTGTCGGTGCACGTCGGCGCGCTGCCGTCGACCGCCTGCAGCTCGAAGCCCGCCACGGTGGACTGCACCTTGGTGTCGCCCGACCCGCTGTTGACCTGCCCGCCGGTGAGCGGGAGCAGGGTCGACTGCGAGGCTCCCGCGGGGAGCGTCATCGAGGCAGGCTGCGTCATCGTCGAGGCGGCCCGCGGCGCGGCGTACACGGGGACGCGCAGCTGCGGGGCGGATCCGGTCGGCGTGAGCAGCAGGTTGCCGCTCACGTCGGACTGGTAGACGCGGGGGAGCCCACCCTGGGTCAGGTCGACCGTCGGGTCGTGCGTCTTGGTCAGCTGTGACGGGTCGACAGTCAGCGTGACCGTGACGATCGTGGAGGACCGCGGGTCCAGCGTCACCGACGACGGCGAGACGCTGACGTCGGCGCCGGGCGCGGTGGTGCGGGCGTCGTAGGTGACGTCGTACGTCGTCGTCGAGGTGGTCGTGTTCTGGACCTTGACCGTCTTGGTAAGCGTCATCGGCTGGCTGGTCTCGACCGGGCCGAAGGACGCGCTCACCGAGCCGTGGTCCTCGGCGTTGTAGGCCAGCACGCCGTTGTCGAGCGCGGCCTTGACGTCGAGCCGGCCGGAGCCGACCCGCTGCGGGCCGTACTTGTCGCCGGTGTGACCGGTGCCCGTGTAGAGGTCCTGGCCGGCGGTGTTCATCAGGTCGGCCTTGACCTGCTCGGGGCTCCAGTCGGGGTGGGCCGACCGGACGAGCGCGGCGGCGCCGGCGACCATCGGCGTGGCCATCGACGTACCGCTGTCGTTCGCGCCGTCCGAGCCCGTGCCGCTGCCGACCGAGTAGACGCTCTCGCCGACGGCGGTGACGTCGGGCTTGACGTTGCCCGCGTCGCCGATGCCACGCGAGGAGAAGCCGGTGACCATGTCGTCGCGGGCACCGTTCGGGATCACCTGTCGGAAGCCCGAGGCGGTCGTGCTGCCGACGGTCACCGGGGTGTCGGCCTCGAGGGCGCTGCGGATGGCGTCGCCACCGCTCTTGGTGACGAGGACGCCGGGGATCGCTGCCGAGCCGGTGATGCCGGCGGAGAAGGTTTCGGAGTCGTCGGCGAAGATGAAGCCGGTCGCGCCGGCGGCGGCGAGCTTCGCGGCGCGCGCGGCGGAGCCGCAGCGCCGGTTGCCGCTGTCGTCGGTCCACTCGACGAACGCGATCTTGCCGCTGACCGCGGCGGCGTCGCTCGCGTTCAGCGTGCTGCAGCCGTCGAGGTTGCTGGGGTCGGTCACCCGGGCCACCGAGCCGGACAGGTCGGGGTCGTCGGCCCAGTCGTAGGCGATGGAGCGCTCCGCGCCGTAGCTGTCGGTCGTCGGGGCGGTGAGGTTGAGCGCGTCGAGCTGGGCGTAGGAGTCCGTGCTCGCGGCCACCGTCAGGGCACTCGGGGCGTCGCCCGGGCTGCCGCCCACGTCGTACAGGTCGTTGGCGTTGCCGCTGGCGACGACCATCTCGACGCCGGCGCGCGTCGCGCCCTCGACCGCCACCGAGTCACCGTCCTGGGGCGAGCCGAAGTCGGAGCCCAGGGACAGGTTCGCCACGTCGACGTGGTCGGAGATGTCGCCGTCGTCGTTGGGGTCGAGCGCCCGGTCGATCGCGTCGCCCACGAGGTCGGTGCTGCCGTCGCAGCCGAAGACCCGGAACGCGTAGAGCTTGGCCTTCGGGGCCATGCCGGGGCCGATCTTCATCGAGGCGAACGGGGTGCTGTTGTCGTAGGAGCCCGTGTACGTCGAGCCGTCGGCGTTCTCTCCGTAGCCCGCCACCGTGCCGGCGACGTGCGAGCCGTGGCCGTTGCAGTCCAGCGGGTAGGCATCCGGGCTCGGGACGGGGTTGTACGTCGCGGAATTCGGGTCTGCGTTGTAGCCGTCGCCGGCGAAGTCGTAGCCGCCGATGACCTTGGTGCCGGGGAAGTCCACGTCGTCACGGCCCTGGTCGGCCTGGGCCGCCTTGAACGCCGCGACGGTGCCCTCGCCGCCGAGGTCGGCGTGGGTGTAGTCCACACCGGTGTCGATGATGGCGACGGTCGAGCCCGCGCCGAGGTCGCCGTACGCCGTCCAGGCCTGCGGTGCGCCCTGCAGCGGGACCGCGTAGGAGTTGGACGCGGTCTTGGGTGCGATCGGGTAGACCGCGCGGACGCCGCGCAGCCCCCGCAGAGCGTCGAAGTTGCTCACGTCGGTCACGACGGCGACGCCGGCTGCGGCCGCGTGCATCCGGTACAGGACGCGCGAGCCGTGCGGCAGTCGCCCGATCACGGCGTTCTGGGCCAGCGTGACGGTGTTGAGCTGCGCCTTGGCCGCGGCCTTGGCCGTCCCGACGCCTGCGCTGCGGTTCTGCGCGTACGCGGTCGCCGTGCTCCTGGTGTCCAGCGTGACCAGGAAGGCGTACCGGCCGCGGTGCGGCAGGCCCGCGATCCGGGCACTCGCGCCGTCGCGTTCGGCGGCTGAACGGAGGTGGGCGAGTCCCTGTGCGGAGACACCCACCCCGTCGGTCAGCGGCTGCTGCGGTGCGGCCGACGCGCTCGACATTCCCAACGACGCCGCGATCGCCGCGGCTGCACCGGCGGCAAGGATCTTTCGCCGCCTCTTGATATCCCGATACATCTCCACCCTCTGGTGTCGTGAGCCCGAAAATGATGCGGGTGCGCGACGCATCCCCCTCACCCACCGTGAACCACACCACATCTCGGTCGGCGATGTGGCGGAACCGTGCATCTCGGGCGTGGCGCCGTCGCGGTGCGAGACTTCGCAGATGGCTCCTGCCCGGCTGCTCTCCTCCGTCGTGGACGCGCCATGGCTCCCCGCGGGCAGCACGGCGCAGGCATGGGTCGGTGAGGGATGCCCGGTCCCCGAGCCGGTGATCATCGTGCGGCTCCTGCTCACGCGCGGCGGCGCGGACGGTCCTGAGCTCTTCACCGTGCCGACCGAGCGCGGTGCGGACCTGCCAACGCTGCGCCTCGGTGCGGGAACAGGCTGGGCGGCGGGTCTGGCCGAGCTGGCACTGCGCGTGCACGGCCGTCCCGGCTCGGCGCACCGGTGCATCGGCTACATCAGGAACGTCGTACCGACGCCCGATGCCGACTACCCGCACGCCACACCGTGGGCGCACGTCCCGGTGTTCGCGCCGCTCGAGCGGGTGGAGCCGGTGGTTGAAGGGGAGTGGGTGAGCCTTCGGTCGGGCCGAGCCGGGCTCGGGGCGCGGCACTGGTGGCCGATCGTCGAGCACCACCTCGGCGACTGACCGATCACCGTCAGCGGTGGGGGTGCGGACCTCGACCGGCCACACCCGGGTGTCGAGACCCCCGGGAATCCGGTTGCGGCGGTGAGCCGGTGGTGGGGAGTATCGGCGACGACGAGGTGTCGGCGACCGCCGGCTCCGTGATCGAGAGGAGAGGTGACGTGTCCATCGCTGTCCTCGGCCTGTCCACCACCGGCCTTCTCGATCTCACCCGGAGCTACCACCGTGTCCCACCCTCTCGAGGGGATTGACCCCTCCTTCGTCTTCGACTTCCAGACCTACGACGAGGTCGGCGCCGGCCAACGCTGGTCGACCTGGCTCAGCGTCGAGCCGCTCCCGCGCGGTCCCGAGCCGCGGCCGGACTGGCTGGTGACGTCCCAGGGCGCCATCGACACCGAGCTCGGCATCCTCAAGACCGGCAAGGAGGCCGACGTCTTCCTGCTCGAGCGCGCCGATCCGCACGCGCCCGACAAGCGGGCGGTGATGGCAGCGAAGCGCTACCGGGACGCGAGCCACCGCACCTTCCACCGCTCGGCGACCTACACCGAAGGGCGCAGCGTCAAGCGCTCACGCGACGAGCGCGCGCTGAAGCGCGGCTCGACCTGGGGGCAGGTCGTCGCGGCGGGCGAGTGGGCCGTCGCGGAGTGGAATGCGCTCAACCGGCTCTGGCTGGCCGGAGCGCCGGTGCCCTAACCGGTGCAGATCGACGGCACCGAGCTGCTGATGGAGTGGATCACCGACACCGAGGGGGAGTCGGCTCCCCGCCTGGCCCAGACCCGCCCGGACCGCGCGCTGCTCCGGGAGTACTTCGACCAGCTGGTCGAGGCGTTGGCGCTGCTGGCGCAGTCGGGCATCGTGCACGGCGACCTGTCGGCGTACAACATCCTGGCGACGGGGGAGCGCGTGGTCATCATCGACCTGCCCCAGGTCGTCGACCTCGTCGCCAACCCCGCCGGCTTCGACCTGCTGCTGCGTGACTGCACCAACGTGTGCCGCTGGTTCCGGGCGCGCGGCCTGGAGGTCGACGAGCAGCAGGTGTACGCCGACCTGCTGAGCCATGCCTTCTGATGGTGGCCAACAGCAAATCCTTCTGTAAACTGGTCTGCATGACGGAAAACATCCGCAGCAACAGTGCCTGGACGACGCTCCGTGACGCTGTGACCGCCTTCCAGGCCCACCAGGGCACCGACGGTTCCGCGCCGGACGCCCCGGCCGGGCTGATGGACACGATCCGCCACAGCATCGCGGAGCTGGCGCCGAGCTTCCCGCACGACGCGGCGTACCTGACCGCGCTCGACGCCGATCTCGCGCGCTGGCAGGACGAAGGCTTCGGCAAGCCGGACTTCCTCGACTCACTGACGGTCTTCAACCCGTCGGCCGCCCGCGCCGACGGCCGTCAGCACCTCGTCGTCTTCCCGATGTACACCCAGAACGGCAGCGCCGAGCGCCACCTCGAGGCCGTCCTGATCCACGAGGTGTGGCCGGAGTGGCTGGCCGAGCTCGAGGCCACCCGCTACGACAACCCGATGTTCGTCCCGATCCGGTTCGACGACTTCACCAGCGGCTACGACACCCACTCGGCCGTGCTCTTCCCGGAGACGGTGGCCGTCCGCGAGACCCCCGCGAAGTACACCTGGGGCGCCATCTTCTGCGACCGCGAGGCCGCCCGCTTCCGCGCCGTCACGTCGGCCGCCGCCGACACCCTCAGCCTCGAGCTCGACGACGACGTCCGCGACCTGCTCGCCGACCAGTCCCGCTGCGAGGAGGCGTTCGTCCTCTGGGACCTCATCCACGACCGCGCGCACAGCCACGGCGACCTGCCCTTCGACCCGTTCATGATCCGCCAGCGCCAGCCGTTCTGGATGTACGGCCTGGAGGAGCTGCGCTGCGACCTCACCGCGTTCCGCGAGGCCCAGAATCTCCTCGAGCTCGGGGTCGCCCAGGCCGCCGACGTCCAGCACGCCGTGCTCTTCGACCGGCTGTTCCGCTTCCCGGTCTCCGGCGACCGCGTCCGCAACTACGACGGCATGGGCGGGCAGCTGCTCTTCGCCTACCTGCACCAGCACGACGCGATCCGGTGGACCGACAACCGGCTGCACATCGACTTCGCGGCCGCCCGCAAGCACACCGCGGCCCTCGGCGAGGAGATCGAGCGGTTCTACCGCGCGGGCATCGACCGCCCGAAGCTCACCCACTGGCTGGCCGGTCACGAGCTGGTGTCGACGTACCTGGCTCCGCACCCGGCCTCGCGCTGGGCGCACGCCTCCGAGTGCCTCGACCTGACCCTGCCCCCGCGCCAGCTCGTCGACGAGGTGCTGGCCGACGAGTTCCCGCTGAGCATGTTCTACGAGGCGCTCTCCCGGAAGCTCGGGGGAGTCATCGAGTCCACGCGGGGCGTGACCGGCACACTGTCTGCATGATCGAGCAGCGCCACGACCCGGCCCGGGTCGGCTTCGCCAGCGACAACTACGCCGGAGCGCACCCCGAGGTGCTCGCCGCCCTGGCTGCCGCCAACGGCGGACACGTCAGCGCGTACGGCGCCGACCCCTACACCGAGGCCCTCCCGCGACTGTTCGCCCCGCTGTTCGGCGACGGGCTCGAGGTCTACCCGGTGTGGAACGGCACCGGCGCCAACGTGGTCAGCCTGCTCGCGCTCACCGAGCGGTGGGACGGCGTCGTCTGCACGACGGACGCCCACATCAACACCGACGAGTGCGGTGCCCCCGAGCGGGTCGGCGGGCTGAAGCTGCTCCCCGTGCCGACCGAGCACGGCAAGCTGACGCCGGCCGACCTCGCGATCCCGCTGCGCGAGTTCGAGGACGAGCACCGGGCCCGGCCCAGCGTGCTGTCGCTGACCCAGACGACCGAGCTCGGCACGGTCTACACGCCCGACGAGGTCGCCGAGCTGGCGCGGATCGCGCACGGCTACGGCATGGCGGTCCACATGGACGGTGCGCGGCTGGCCAACGCGGCCGCCGCCCTCGACGTACCGGTGCGGTCGTTCACGCGCGACGCCGGCGTCGACGTCATCTCCTTCGGCGGCACCAAGAACGGCCTGGTGTTCGGCGAGGCCGTCGTCGTGCTCTCCCCGGAGAAGATCCGCGGCCCGCTCTACGTCCGCAAGTACGCCATGCAGCTCAGCTCGAAGATGCGGTTCATCTCGGCGCAGTTCGAGGCGCTGCTGCACGACGACCTGTGGCTGCGCAGCGCCGCGCACGCCAACGCGATGGCGCAGCGGCTGGCGGCCGCGGTCTCCGACGTGCCGGGCATCGAGCTCACGGCGCCGGTCGAGGCCAACGCGGTGTTCGCCCGGCTCCCGCGGGTCGTCGCCGACAAGGTCTCCGAGGAGTTCCCGTTCTACCTGTGGGACGAGTCCGACCACGACAACCCGGTCGCGCGGTGGATGTGCAGCTTCGACCTCACCGAGGCCGACGTCGACGCGTTCGTCGCCGCCTTGCGGGCTGCCTCCTAGGTCTCGATACGCGGCCGCACTCGACCTCTTCGGCGACGCGAGCTCGCACGCTCGCTCGCTGCCTCAGAGAAGGTCCCCGAACTTCCCGATCGTCTCCACGATCGCGGCCTGCGACGCCGACGAGAAGGCATCGAGGTCGAAGAAGCCGTGGATGAGGCCGGGGTACGTCGTGTGCTGCACCGGTACGCCGGCAGCCGCCAGCGCCTCGGCGTACGCGATCCCCTCGTCGCGAAGCGGGTCGAGCTCGGCGGTGACGACGACAGCCGGCGCGACGCCGTGCAGGTCACCGTGGAGGGGCGCGATCAGGGGATCGGTGGTCGAGGTGCCCTCGGGCACGTAGTGCCCCATGAACCAGGCGATGGTGTCTGCTTCGAGGAAGTATCCCTTCGCGTTGTCGGTGTGCGAGGGGTAGGCGGTGCCGCCGTCGGTCGCCGGGTAGACGAGCAGCTGCGCCTTGATGCCCGGCACCCGCTGGGCCACGACGGCGGACAGGTTGCCACCCGCGGAGTCGCCCGCGACGCCGAGCGACTCCGAGCCCCCGAAGTCGGCGAGTCGGGAGGCGACGTCCTTCGTCGCGGCGATCGCGTCGAGCGGCGCTGCCGGGAACGGGTGCTCGGGTGCGAGCCGGTAGTCGACCGACACGACCACGGCGCCCGCGCCCACGCAGATCGCGCGCGCCATGTTGTCGTGCGTGTCCAGGTCGCCGACCACGAAGCCGCCGCCGTGGAAGAGCACGACGGTGGGCACCGGGCCGGACTTGTCCGGCCGGTAGACCCGCGCCCGGAGCGGACCCTCGGCCCCCGCCACCTCGGTCTCCTCGACCGAGGCCACCGGGACGACGGTCTCGGGCGGGCGGAGGTGGACGGTCAGCGTGCGGAAGGCGTCGCGTGCGCCGGCGACGTCCATCTCGGCCATCGGCGTACCGGCGGCGACGAGGTCGAGCAGCGGGGCGATCTGCGGGTCGAGGGGCATGCCCGGCAACCTAGGGCATGGCTCCTTACTCACCGCCTACTACGCGACGTTTCCGCCTCGATGCGGCTGCGTTGGAGCCGCTCGACGTGCGATCCAGCATGCCGTCGCGTCTCCGCCTTGCCGCATCGGCCGCAAACGCCGCTCGCTACGGCGCTGAGTAAGGAGACATGCCCTAGCCGTCAGGTGGGCCACTCGGCGGGGTAGTCCGGAACCGCGGCGTCGTGCTGCTTCTGCAGCTTCTTGCGAGCGCGGTTGGCCAGCCGGTCCCCGAACACCATGCCCCGCGTGTGGTCGGTCTCGTGCTGCAGGCAGCGCGCGAGCAGCCCGTCGCCCTCGAAGCGGACCGGCTCGCCGTCCAGGCCGAAGCCGGTCACGGTGGCGACATCCGGGCGGGCGCACGGCACGAACGCGCCCGGGAAGGACAGGCAGCCCTCGTCGCCGTCGTCGAGGGTGCGGTCCTTGCCCTCGGGCAGCTCCAGGCTCGGGTTGCAGACCACGCCCACCCAGTGCTCGCCGGACGCGTCGGGGCAGTCGAACACGAACACCGCCTGGTCCACGCCGATCTGGCAGGCGGCGAGGCCGACGCCGTCGGCGGCGTACATCGTCGCGACCATGTCGGCGACGAGGGCGGCGAGCGCGTCGTCGTACGCCGTCACCGGCTGCTGGGGTCGGTGCATGACGGGCGTGCCCCACCGGGTCATCGGACGGACCGTTCCGCCGCGCGGCAGCGGGCCGTACGGCGCGTGCGTGGTCTGCTCGGGAGGGGGAGTGGTGCCGCGGGCCATGGCGGTGATCCTAGGTCTGCGCCGTGCGACCGATGACACACGGGGTCATTCCGGACGGAGGTGTAGCGCGCTGTGTAACTCTGAGTTACATTTTCGGTATGTCCCTCCTTCCGAACCTCAAGCCGGGCGGCAAGCACGGGGTTCCGCGCAACGAGAGCCGTGACCCCATCGGCATCCTCGTCGCCGGCCTCAGCAAGCTCGCCCAGAGCGACCTCATTGACAAGGTCGGCCTGCGCAAGCAGACCGAGCAGGCCGTCTTCAGCGTCACCCGCTCCGGGTTCAAGACCATGACGAACGCGAGCCGCACGTTCTCCAAGAAGGGCAAGAAGGGCGCCCCCGGCGCCCGGCCCGCCCCGACCGCGGGCACCGGACCGTTCGACCTGACGCCGTCCGAGGACGAGCAGATGCTCGTCGACGTGGTCAGCGACTTCGCCGACGAGGTCGTGCGGCCGGCGGCCGCCGAGGCCGACAAGGCCTGCGCCGCGCCCGACGAGCTGCTCAAGGCGAGCCTGGAGATCGGCCTGCCCATCCTCGGCCTGCCCGAGTCCCTCGGCGGCATCTCCGAGGAGCGCTCCGCGATGGCCGGCACGCTGGTCGCCGAGGCGCTCGCCAAGGGTGACATGGGCCTCGCGGTCGCCACCCTCGCTCCCGGCTCGGTCGCCACCGCGATCGGCCTGTGGGGCACCGACGAGCAGCAGCAGACCTACCTCCCGGCCTTCACCGGCGCCGAGGTCCCCGCCGCGGCGCTCGCGCTCAACGAGCCGGCCGTCCTGTTCGACGTGATGGCGCCCGCGACGACCGCGACCAAGACCGCCGACGGCTATGTCCTCAGCGGGCGGAAGAGCCTCGTGGCCCGCGGCGACAGCGCCGAGCTGTTCGTCGTCGGCGCGCAGCTCGACGGCAAGCCGGTCCTGTTCCTCGTCGAGTCGTCGACCGAGGGCCTCAGCGTCGGCGGCGACCCCGCCATGGGCGTCCGCGCCGCATCCCTGACCACCCTCACGCTCGAGGACGTCAAGGTCGGTCCGGACGCGATCCTCGGCGAGACCGACGGATCGACGTACGCCGAGTGCGTGCGGCTCTCCCGCCTGGCCTGGTGCGCGCTCGCGCTCGGCACAGCCCAGGCGGCGCTCGACTACGTGACGCCGTACGTGAAGACCCGCGAGGCGTTCGGCGAGCCCATCGCCCACCGCCAGTCGGTCGCGTTCATGGTCGCCAACATGGCCATCGAGCTGCAGGGCATGCGGCTGCTGACCTACCGCGCCGCGGCTCGTGCGGCCGCGGGCAAGGACTTCAGCAAGGAGGTCGCGCTGGCCCGCAAGGCGTGCGCCGACCACGGCATGCGGATCGGCCTCGACGGCGTGCAGCTGCTCGGTGGTCACGGGTTCGTCAAGGAGCACCCGGTGGAGCGGTGGTACCGCGACCTGCGTGCCATCGGCATCATGGAAGGGACGGTGCTCGTGTAGTGCCTCACTCCCGAAGTGCTGGCGCGCTTCGCGCGCCCACAGCACGCACCTCGCTGCGTTGCCGTCGCTCGGAATACAGCCCGGTATGCCTTCGCTCCGGCGCCTTGCGATGCACGCACTCTGACCACGCCAACCCCACCATCACTTCAGGAGTGAGGCACTGATGGCCATCAACCTGGAAGTTCCCAAGAAGCACCGCCAGCTCATCGACCAGGCCCACCAGGTCGCGATGAACATGCTGCGGCCGATCTCGCGCAAGTACGACGTCGCCGAGCACGAGTACCCCACCGAGCTCGACATGCTCGCCGCCATGATCGACGGCCTCGCCGAGTCGGGTGCGAGCGAGGGCGCGGGCGCCACCGGCGTACGCCGTGACGAGGCGGACGCCGACAAGGGCGTCAAGAACGGCTCCAACATGGCCTCGGTGACCTCGGTCGCCGAGATGTGCTGGGGAGACGTGGGCCTGCTGCTCTCGATGCCGCGGCAGGGCCTGGGCAACTCGGCCATCGCCTCGGTGGCGACCGACGAGCAGCTCGAGCGGTTCAAGGGCACCTGGGCCTCGATGGCGATCACCGAGCCGTCCTTCGGCTCCGACTCCGCGCAGGTCTCCATGACCGCGGTGCTCGACGGCGACCACTACGTGATCAACGGCGAGAAGATCTTCGTGACCTCGGGCGAGCGGTCGGACTCCATCGTCGTCTGGGCGACGCTGGACAAGTCGCTCGGCCGCGCGGCCATCAAGTCCTTCGTCGTCACCAAGGACATGCCCGGCGTGAAGGTGGAGCGGCTCGAGGAGAAGCTCGGCATCCGGGCCTCCGACACCGCGGTGATCACGTTCACCGACGTGCGGGTGCCCAAGGAGAACCTGCTGGGCTCGCCGGAGATCGACGTGAAGCAGGGGTTCGCGGGCGCCATGGCGACCTTCGACAACACCCGGCCGCTCGTCGCGGCGATGGCCGTCGGCTGTGCCCGTGCGTCGCTCGACCTCACCCGCGACCTGCTGAAGCAGGCGGGTGTCGAGGTCGACTACGACAAGCCGGCTCAGCTGCAGTCCGCCGCGGCCGCCAAGTTCCTCGAGCTCGAGACCAACTGGGAGATGGGCCGCCTGCTCACCCTCCAGGCGGCGTGGATGGCCGACAACCGCCAGCCGAACTCGCTCGAGGCCTCGATGGCGAAGGCGAAGGCCGGCCGGGTCGGCTCCGACGTCACGCTCGGCTGCGTGGAGCTGTGCTCCTCGGTCGGCTACAGCGAGGGCGAGCTGCTCGAGAAGTGGGCGCGGGACTCCAAGATCCTCGACATCTTCGAGGGCACCCAGCAGATCCAGCAGCTGATCGTGGCGCGCCGGATCCTGGGCCTGACGAGCTCCGAGCTCAAGTGACCTGACGCGTCCGACGTACGACGACGGCCGGCACCCCGATCGGGGTTGCCGGCCGTCGTGCTCGTCGGGTCAGGAGCAGGTGGCGGTGCCCTTGCGGACGCCCTTCACCTTGCCCTTGGCCACGACCACGGTCTGCGAGCGCTTGCCCTTCGGGCCGACGCACACCGAGACCTGACCGCCCTTGACACCCGTGACCGTCACCAGGAACGGACCCGGCTTGCCCTGGCGCCGCTTGGTGTAGAAGGCGCCGACGACCTTGGCCTTGCGGTTGCCCGCGAACTTGCCGAGGTCGACGGTCGCGCCGGCGGAGCCCGCCGCGGCGGAGCCCGAGGCGCCCATCGAGCCGGTGGCGCTGGCCGAGCCGGTGATGTCGGACAGCTTCGACTTGGCGGCGGTGGCCGCCTTCGACTTCAGTGCCTGTGCCTGCGAGTTCGTCGCGAGGGCGCTGGCGTGCTGCTTGGCCTTGTCGGCGACGTCCTTGCCGGAGCACCCGGTCAGGGCGACAGAGGCGGAGAGGCCGAGAGCGGCGACGGACATGAGTCGTCGGTCGAGCATGGGAGATTCCTTTCATCGAACTTATCGATGCCCCGAGATGGACACCCCTTGCACACGTCAACGCCGGCGAGCCGGAGCGGTGACGCTGTGTCACATTAACGAGGTCGGAGTCACACCGGTCACGGGCGTCTCACGTTCGCCCCGCATCCTTGCCCTAGCCTCCTGTCGTGCCCGTCCTGCTCGTCGCCGCCACCGAGGCCGAAGCCCGCTACCTCCCCGACGGTGTGGAGGTGCTCGTCACGGGCATCGGCAAGGTCGCCGCCGCGACCGCGCTGACCCGGCGGCTGGCCGCGGCCTCCGCCGACGAGCTCGCCGGGCTGTCGATCGTCAACGTCGGGACAGCCGGTGCGCTCCACCCGCACCTGTCGGGCCTGTTCGAGATCGGCGCCGTGCTCAACCACGAGATCAGCGCCGATGCCCTCCGGACCCTGGGGTACGACGTCCGCGAGCGGCTCTTCATCGGCGGCGGCGAGACGGTGCTGGCGACCGGCGACGTGTTCGTCACCGACCCGGCGGTCCGTGACGCGCTGTCCGCTCGGGCCCAGCTGGTCGACATGGAGGGCTACGCGGTCGCGTACGTCGCTGCCGAGTTCGGCGTACCGGTGCGGATGGTGAAGTACGTGTCCGACACCGCGGACGAGTCGGCGATGGACTGGAACACGGCCGTGGACCGGTGCGCCCGGATCCTCGGCGACTGGGCCGCCTCGCTCGTCTGACCAGCTGGCCTGGCTAGCGGCTGCTGCGGGCTCCGCGCCCGCGCGTCACGCCGACGAAGTCCTGGTGGACCGGGCTGTCGTCGCTGCGCAGCCAGAGCAGCGCGATCGTGGTGGGCTCCAGGTCCGTCACGACGCGGTGGATCGCGTCCTTGCGGTGGTGCAGGCGGGCCAGCGACATCGGCACGATCACGACGCCCGTGCCGGACGCGGCGACCTCGATGGCGTCCTTCACGGTCATCGGGGGGAAGGCCAGCTGGGCGGCGTCAGGGGTCCAGCCGGAGGGATGGGGGAGCACCAGCTGCTCCTGGCTCAGGTCGGCGAGCTCGACCTCCTCTCCGGCCGCCACGAAGTGGTCCACCGACGCGACGACGACGGGCAGCTCGTCGTACAGGCGCACGCAATGCAGCGGCGCGGGGTCGTGGAGCTCGACGGGGAGTCGGGCCAGGAGCAGGTCCGCCTCGCCGTCGTCCAGGGCACGGCGCGCGTCGACGTCGTCGTCCAGCGGCACCAGCTGCAGCCTGATGTTCGGGTTGCGTTCGCGCCAGGCTCGCGCCCACTTGTCGGGCGTGACACCGGGTACGAATGCAATTCGCAGTTGCTGCACGCTTGATGAGTATTCACACTTGAGTTCGAGAGCCCGCATCGGGCACGGCAGGAGGAGGTGGCCGCGGATGAGCAGCCATGGACCTGTCGTGCTGCTCAACGCGTCGTACGAGCCTCATGACGTCGTCTCGTTCCCCCATGCGGTCCGGATGCTGTTCCGCGGGGTCGCCGTCGTCCACGAGGCCGACGGCGATCGTGTGATCGGGCCCCATCCCTGGCCGAAGGTCGTCCGGCTGGTGCGGTACGTCGTGGCCTCGTGGATGTACCGCCCGGCGGCGTACGGCCGCGACGCGGTGCTGAAGCGCGACCGCCACCGCTGCGCCTACTGCGGCGACCGGGCCGACACCGTCGACCACGTGGTCCCCCGATCCCGGGGCGGGACCTGGACCTGGCTGAACACCGTCGCCGCGTGCGGGCGCTGCAACAACCGGAAGGGCAACCGCACTCCGACCGAGGCCGGGATGCGGCTGCGCTTCGACCCGTGGGAGCCCACGCGCGCCCAGGTGACCGGCTGGCACCACTGAGGACCAGCCCCGATGTGTCATTCGGGCCTGCTGTTGCTAGTGTTCTCCACGCACTCGTCCGGGTGGCGGAATTGGCAGACGCGCTAGCTTGAGGTGCTAGTGCCCTTATTGGGCATGGGGGTTCAAGTCCCCCCTCGGACACAGGTAGAGAAGCACGGAACCCCAGGCCAGGCCTGGGGTTCCGTGTTTTTGCGCCAGATCGGGTCCGGTCGCCGGAGGGGAGCTCAGCCCCCGACGGCCAGCCGCATCACCCCGCCGTTGATGCCGGGCGCGGAGGACCCGACGGTCACGTACATGGCTCCGTCGGGGCCCTGCGCGATGCCGCCGGGCAGGGGCAGCCGGCCGGCGCCGAAGTGGGACTGCATCGACGGCGAGGCGAAGGGGATCCGCACCACGTCACCGGGAGGCGTCGCCCCGAGGCCGCCCGCGAACATCTCGGTCGCCCAGAAGTTGCCCTGCCGGTCGAACGTGCACCCGGTGATGGTGGTCAGGCCCGTGGCCCAGACCGTCGGCGCGGACGGGAAGCTCCCGTTCGGGTCGACGCGCCACACCCGGGAGAGGCCACCCGTGCCGGGTGGGACGAACAGGTTCGAGACGAAGTCGAGGGTGCCGACGTACAAGAACCCGTCGGGGCCCTGGGCGATGCAGGTCGGCGTCGCGTCACGGAACGCCCCGAAGTCCTCGTTGGGCAGGTAGGCCACCACACGTGCGGTGCCTCCCGGCATGATCTCGCTGATCGTGTTCGCGCCGGCGTCGGCGACGAAGGTGCGGATCCGGTCGGTCGCCGGGTCCTTGGTCACGAGCACGCCGTACGGGTTCGAGTCGGGGAAGTCGCTGGGGAACAGGTCGGCGTGGTCGCCCGTCCACTGGTACATCTGCGAGCCGACGTCCGCCAGCGAGGTCGGGGCCCCGGTGGCTCCGTCGAGGCGGTAGAGGTGTCCCGCCTGCGGGTCGTTCACCTGTCCGTCGGACGCGGCCAGCACGCCGGGCGTCGACTCGCTGGTGATCATCTGGACCTGGCAGCCGTTGCGCTGGCCACGGCTGTGCTTCATGCATCCGCGACCGAACGCGCTGATGCCTTCCGGCCCCAGCACGTCGGGCGGCGCGGACGGGTCCTCGGTCGCGTACACGGAGCTGAAGCTCGTGCTCCAGGCCGGGGTGGTCGAGCCCCACCGGTACTTGTCGACCTTCCCGCTGTGCGTCATCCCGGCCGGCCCGTCGCCCGCGACGCCCGACTCGGCGACGTACATGCTGCCCTGTCCGTCGAACGCGATGCCCCGCGGCGCGGCCAACCCGCCCAGGACGGGCGTGATGGTGACGGACGGATCGGCGTGCCCGATGCCGGCAGCGCCCACCAGTGCACCGCCGGTCAAGGTGATGACCGACGCCACCGACACGACACGGCTACGGAAGCGAGGAATGGACATGGTTCTCCGATCGTCGGGGCGCTAGGGGAGCGGCAGGACCACCGCGACCTCAGTCTGTGACGTACGTCACGTCGAAGCCATCCCGCGGATCGGTGGTACGGCGTCGGTCAGCCGCCGGCCATCGCCCCGACGACGAGGAAGGGCTCCTTGCCGGCCGCGACGCGGTCGGGGAGCGGGGCGTCCGGGTCCTCGTGGGAGAGGTCCTCCTCGCAGGCGAAGAAGCGGACGAACGAGCGGCGGCGGGCCGTGGCCCGGTCGCGGATCGTGCCGGCGAGCATCGGGAAGTCGGCCTCGAGGGCGTCGAGCACGGAGCGCTGGGTGACGGCGCCCTCGACCTCGACGCAGACGTCGCCGTGGACCTTCGCCAGGGCGCGCAGGTGGGCAGGGAGGACGACGTGGATCGTGGACATCGGCGGCCTCAGGGGAGCGTCTGGACCTCGACCGACAGGACGGCCGGGAGGTCGCGGGCGACGGTCCGCCACGTGTCACCGGAGTCGGCCGAGGCGTAGACCTGGCCGCCGGTCGTGCCGAAGTAGACCCCACACGACTCGTGCCGGTCGACCGCCATCGCGTCACGGAGCACGTTGACGTAGCAGTTCTCCTGCGGCAGGCCCTCGGTCAGCGCCTCCCAGTCGTCGCCGCCCGCGCGGCTGCGGTAGACGCGGAGCCGGCCGTCGGGCGGGAAGTGGTGGGAGTCGCTGGTGATGGGGACGACGTAGACCGTCTCGGGCTCGTGCGCATGGACCGCGATCGGGAAGCCGAAGTCGGTGGGCAGGTTGCCGCTCACCTCCTGCCAGCTGTCTCCGCCGTCCTTGCTGCGCATGACGTCCCAGTGCTTCTGCATGTAGAGCACGTCGGGGTTGCTGGGGTGCAGGTCGAGGTGGTGGACGCAGTGGCCGACCTCGGAGTCCTGGTCGGGGATCTCGCCGGACCGCAGGCCCCTGTTGATGGGCTGCCAGGTCGTGCCGCCGTCGGTCGTGCGGAACGCGCCGGCCGCGGAGATCGCGACGTAGAGCCGATCGGGGTCGGTGGGGTGCTCGAGGATCGTGTGCAGGCACATCCCGCCCGCTCCCGGCTGCCACTGCGGGCCGGTGTCGTGCCGCCGCAGACCCGAGAGCTCGGTCCACGTGACGCCGCCGTCGGTCGACTTGAAGAGCGCGGCGTCCTCGACACCGGCGTACACCGTCTCGGCGTCGTGCTGGGAGGGCTCCAGGTGCCAGACCCGCGTGAACTCCCAGGGGCGGAGGGTGCCGTCGTACCACTGGTGCTCGCCCGGTACGCCGTCGTAGGTGAAGTCGTTGCCGACCGGCTCCCACGAGCGGCCGCCGTCGTCGGACCGGTGGATGACCTGGCCGAACCAGCCGCTGCTCTGCGAGGCGTACAGCCGGTCGGGCGCCAGCGGCGAGCCCTTCACGTGGTAGATCTCCCAGCCCGGGAAGTGGGGGCCGTCGACCTCCCAGCTCGACCGCTCCTCGTCCGAGGTCAGGATGAACGCGCCCTTGCGGGTCCCCACCAGTACACGCGTGCCAGCCATGGTGCCGATCCCTTCGCCGTAGGTCCTCGCGACGCTACTCGCGAGGACCGACATCGGCTATGCCCGGCGCGGCCGCATCGGTCCGTCCGGACATGAGGTCGGGTCGGTGGGGAACCAGGGACCATGGACACCTTCGACACCGCCGTGCTCGACATCGACGGCACGCTCCTCGACTCGACCTACCAGCACGCCGTGGCGTGGGCGCGCGCCTTCGACGCGGTCCTCGACGAGCACGTGCCGGTGTTCGCGATCCACCGCGCGATCGGCATGGGCGGCGACCGGCTGGTGGCCGCGGTGGCGGGGGAGGAGGCCGAGCGACGGCACGGCGACGAGGTCCGGGCCCGCTGGAAGAAGGAGTACGACGCCGTCATCGAGCACACCGGGCTCTTCGACGGAGCGCGCGACCTGCTCGACGCGCTCCAGGAGCGCGGGCTGGACGTCGTGCTCGCCAGCTCGAGCATCCCCGAGCACGCCCAGCGCGCACTCGACCTGCTCGACGCCGACCGCCGCTCCGACGCGGCCACGACGAGCGAGGACGCGGAGGAGTCCAAGCCGAGCCCGGAGATCCTCGACAAGGCCCTGGAGAAGGTCGGCGGCGGTCGCGCGGTCATGATCGGCGACGCGGTGTGGGATGTCGAGGCGGCCGGCCGGATCGGCGTACCGACCATCTGCCTGCTGGCGGGCGGGTCAGGTCGCGACGAGCTCCTCGACGCGGGCGCGGCGGTCGTGCTGCGCGACTGCCGCGACCTCGTCGAGCACCTGGACGCCGCCCTGGAGCGCGCCGGTCGGACCTGAGCTCCCGGGAAGTGCGCGCTGGTCTGCGTAGCATCGCGACGTGCACTTCTCGGCCTTCCGCGCCATGGCGCGCAACATCGACGCCTTCGTCCCCAAGGACCGCCCGATCACGGTCCTCGACGTGGGCTCCGGCACGACCGAGGACCGGATGGAGAAGGGACTCACGCACGGAGCTCTCTTCGCCGAGCACGACGCCACCATCATCGGCGTCGACATCATCGACGGCCCGAACGTCGACCGGGTGCTGACCAAGCCCTACCGCTACCCGGTCCGGACCAACAGCGTCGACGTGGTCGTCTCCGGACAGGTCTTCGAGCACATCCCGTTCTTCTGGGCGGCCATGTTCGAGGTCGCCCGCGTGCTCAAGCCCGGCGGCATCTTCATCATGACCGTGCCCTCCCGGGGCCACAAGCACATGCTGGTCGACTGCTGGCGGTTCTACGACGACGGCGTCCGGGCGATGGCGGCGTTCACCGGGCTGCACCTCAAGCGCGCGCACACCGACTACATCCCGGCGCGTCCGGGCGAGCGCCGGTACTGGGACTACCCGGCGGACCGCCAGGACGTGCACTACTGGGGCGACACGGTCGGCGTCTTCGAGAAGCCGGTCGACTACCCGACCCGTCGGATGGCCGTGGTCCGAGGACCGCTCGTCTGGTGGGCGAACAAGAAGGATCCGGCGTTCATGTCCTCGATCGAGAAGGCCGCCGCCGTCCGTGAGCGGCAGCGCCGCAAGCGCGAGCGTGCCCGCCGCGAGCGCGGGGAGGCGTGAGCCCCGTCAGCCCTCGCCGAACTCCAGCTGGTGGCGCAGCTGCTCCAAGCCGGCCCTGACGTGCCGGCCGACGATGCCGCGGGCCAGCCGCCCGGTCATCGCGGCGAAGAGGAGCCCGGTGAACTCCGTCGTGACGGTCACTGTCACCCGGGCGTGGTCATCCTCGGGCGTCACCTCGAGCAGCGCGCTCTGGCTGGTGCCGCGGATCGACTGCCACGACAGGGTCGTCCCGTCGGTGGGGCGTACGACGACCCGCCCGCCCACGTGGATGGTGCCGATGTCGAGGAAGAGGTCCCACTCGGCCGACCCGTCGGCGTACTCACGGATCAGGGAGATCCGGCCACCCACGAGCGGCAGGACGGCACAGGCGTCCGTGGCCACCGTCGCGACCTCGGCGAAGGGGCGGCGCACGAGCACCGACTCCACCACGGGCGCGGCCATCAGCCGAGCACCGGGAAGACCGACTTGGCGGCCAGCTGGGACAGGCCCACCTGCATCACCGAGGTCACGTAGTCGTACGCCGCGTCCCAGTCCGGCTCGTCCCCGAAGCGCTCCTGCAGGTCGATCGGCGGCAGGACCTGCACCCGGATCTTCGCAGGGAGCGAGATGTGCGGCAGGTCCCCGGGGATCAACAGCCACGGGATGCTCATCGAGATCGGCACCGACTTGATCCGCAGGTACTTGTCGAAGCGCAGCAGCTGCGCGGTCCGCCGACCGTCGTTCAGCACGAAGAAGGTCTCCTGCCCGCCGGTCGCGACGACGGGGACGATCTTCACCCCGGCCGCGTGCGCGAGCTTGAGGAAGCCCTTGCGACCGTCGAAGACGATCTTGTTGCGGTCGCGGAACGGGCGCAGCGCCTCGACGTCCCCTCCCGGGTAGACCAGCACGTTAGCGCCCTCGTCGAGCAGCTCGCGCGCGGTCGTGGGCCCCGCCTGCACCACTCCGAGCCGCCGGGCGATGTCACCGAGCACCGGCATCCGGGTGATGACCTCGTGCGCGAGCCCGAACAAGGGCCGCCCCTCGACGGTGAAGTACGTCGAGTAGGCCAGCAGGAAGGCGAAGGTGTCCGGGATCATCGCCCCGCCGCTGTGGTTGCCCACGAACAGCACCGGCTCGTCCGGCACGTTCTCGAACCCGTCCACCTCGGCCCGGTGGTAGATCTGCAGCGCGAGCCAGAACCGAGGCAGCATCCGCCGGATGAACTCGGGGTCACGCCCGGCGAAGCCCTCCGGGACCTTGCGCAGCGACGGCAGTGGGAGCCCCATGCGCACAGTCTGGAGGCTGCCCTCGACGTACGTCGAGAAACCGCTCAGGCGAGCCCGCTGATCCGCCGGATCGCCGTCGTCAGCCGCTCGGCACCCTCGACCAGGTTCGCCTCGTCCTCGAGCGAGAACGCCAGTCGGAGCCGGTCGCGCCCCGCCCCGTCGGCGTAGAAGGCGGTGCCGGGGACGAAGACGGTCCGCGCGTCGATGGCGGCGTCCAGCACGGCGAGCACGTCGACCCCCTCGGGCAGGGACAGCCAGGTGAAGAACCCGCCGCGGGGCACCGACCAGGCGACGCCCTCGGGCGCCGTCGCGCCGAGTGCGGCGAGCAGGGCGTCGGCCCGCCCGCCGTACAGGCTGCGCGCGGTGTCGAGCACCGCCCGCCAGTCGTGCTGGTGGACGTACTCCTCGACCACCCGCTGACTCAGCACCGAGGCACAGATCGTGGTTGCCTCGGAGGCGAGCTGCAGCGGCCGGCGCAGCGGCTCGGGCGCGATCGCCCAGCCGACCCGCAGCCCGGGGGCCACGACCTTCGAGAACGAGCCCAGGTAGATGACGTTGTCGGGGTCGAGATCGCGCAGGCTCGGCATGCTGGTGCCGTCGAAGGAGAGCAGCCCGTAGGGGTTGTCCTCGAGGATGCTGACGCCCGCCTCGCGGCAGATGCGCACCACGTCGGGTCGCCGTTCAGCCGCCAGCGTCACGCCGCTGGGGTTGTTGAAGTTCGGGATCGTGTAGAGCGCCTTGACCGTGCGGCCGGAGCGCCGGACGCGGTCGATCGTCTCGGCGAGGTCGTCGGGGCGCAGGCCGTCCGCGTCGGTGGCGACGTGGACGACGTCGACCTGCATGCCGGCGAACAGCCCGATCGCGCCGACGTACGTCGGGCCCTCCGCCAGGATCACGTCGCCCGGGTCGCAGAGCAGCTTGACGACGAGGTCGAGCGCCATCTGCGAGCCGGCGGTGATCTGCACCTGGGCCGGGTCGACGGTCATGCCCTCGGCGGCCATCGTCGCGGCGACGGCGTGCCGGGCGCCCTCGGTGCCGAGACCGCTGCCGTACTGCAGGACGTCCAGCCCGTCGGTCGCGATCGCGCGGGCCGCCACCTCGGACAGCTCCGCCAGCGGGAGGACGGAGAGGTCCGGGTTGCCACCCGCGAGCGAGATGACGTCCGGGCGCATCGACACCTCCCAGAAGTCGCGGACGGGGGAGGGGCGGAAGCCGGCCGCGCGGCCCGCGAGGAGCGTGCTGAGGGACTCGACGGAGGCGGTCATCGGGCAGCTCCGGCCGTCTCGAGGTCGACGCCGAGCGCCGCTCCGGCGAAGGAGCGCAGCAGGGTGCGCATCCGCTCCGGGTCCATCCCGTAGGTGCCGTTGATCGCCTGCATCGCGAGGCCGTCGCCCAGGGCGACGACCATCGAGGTCAGCTCGGCGACGGTCGCGCTCGTGTGGAGCAGTCCGGCCTCGTCGGCGGCGGTCAGGGCGTCCTCGAAGAGCTGACGCCACAACGAGAGGCGGTCGGTGAGGCGGGTGCGCACCTCGGTGTCGAGCCGGGCCGCGGCGGTCACCTCGATCCAGAAGCCCCAGGCGTCGTGGAAGTCCTTGGCCCCGGCGACCACGTAGTCGAGCAGGGCGGCGAGCCGGGGGAGAGGGGCCTCCTCGCGCTCGGCGATCTGGCGCCACTCGTCCTGCGACTCGGCCATCCGGTGGTCGATGCACGCGGTGATCAGCCGGTCCCGGGTGCGGAAGTGGTGCTGCAGCATGCCGATGCTGAACCCGCTGGCCTCGGACACCGCGGCGAACGAGCAGCCGCCGACCCCGGCCGCGACGATGACGTCGGCGGTGTGGCGCAGGATCTCCGCGCGTCGCTGGGCGATGGCCTCCTCCGTGACGGCGTTGGTACGCCGCCGCGACCCGTCGGTCATCGGTCCTCCTCGCTGCTGGTGGCCCACATCTTGACAGTGGCCCGCGTCACCCCAACAATAAGTTGCACATATTAAAGTTGCAAGCCGAACCCGCTCACTCCAGGGAAGGTCACCCGATGACTCCAACCGCCCGCCACCTGATCGCCGCCCTCGCCCTTACCGCGCTCGGCGCGAGTGCCGCCGGCTGCTCGAACACCGAGAGCACCGCCGACGCGGCCGCCGCCCAGGGTGTCGGCGTGGGTGGCCGGGCCGCCGCCGACGCGGTGCTCACCGACAGCGCGGTGCAGAAGCTGGTCCCGGCCTCGGTGGCGTCGGCCGGCACGCTGACCGTGGTGACAGACCCGACGTACGCGCCGATGGAGTACACCGACGACAGCGGGAAGATCGTCGGGTTCGACGCCGACGTCGCCGACGCGGTCGCCCACAAGATGGGGCTGAAGGTCTCCTTCGACAAGGGCGACTTCAACGGCATCATCGCCGGCATCCAGGCGGGTCGGTACGACGCGTCGTGGGCCTCGTTCTCGGTCACACCCGACCGTGAGCAGAAGGTCGACATGACCAGCTACGTGAAGAGCGGCACCGCGGTCCTCGTCCGGCACGGCAACCCGGACAACATCGCCAAGATCACCGACCTGTGCGGCCGGACCGTCGCCGCGCAGACCGGCAACACCGCCGCTCTGACCACCCTCCCGAGCTTCCAGAAGACCTGTGCCGACGCGGGCCTGGGCAAGATCCAGGAGCTGATCCTGCCGCAGCAGGACAACGTCAACCAGGCGGTCTCGACCGGCCGCGCCGACGCGCTGCTGGCCGACAGCGCCCTGGTCGCCTACTACGCCCAGCTCCAGCCCGACGCGTTCAGCCAGGTCGACGGCATCTTCGTCGAGCCGGCGCTGCTCGGTGCGATCACCAAGAAGGGCACCGGTCTGGCGCCCGCGATCGAGGCGGCCGTGCAGTCGCTCATCGACGACGGCACCTACGCCAAGATCCTCACCGCGTGGGGCCTCAGCGCCGCGGCCGTCGACAAGGCGGGGGTGAACCAGGCATGAGCACCGCTCTGGCCACCGAGCACGACCGCATCGACTACGTCGCGATGTCCGGGCGGCCCGTCCTGCGCCGCCGCCGTCCGGGCCAGCTCGTCGCCATCGCGGTCCTCCTGCTGCTCGTCGCCTGGGCGATCGGCACGCTGATCACCAACGACGGCTTCGACTGGCCCGTGGTCGGTCGCTACCTGCTGGACACCCGGATCCTCTCCGGCCTGCTCGTGACCATCGAGCTGACCGTCATCGCCGAGGTGATCGGCATCGTCGGCGGCCTGCTGCTCGCCGTGATGCGGATGAGCGACAGCCGGGTCATCTCCGGCACCGCCGGCGCCTACGTCTGGTTCTTCCGCGGTACGCCGCTGCTCGTCCAGCTCCTCTTCTGGGGCTTCGCCGCCGCGATCTTCCCGCGCATCGGCGTCGGGGTGCCGTTCGGCGGCCCGCTGTTCGTCTCCTGGGACACCAACCACGTGATCTCCCTGATGACCGCCGCGATCCTCGGCCTCGGGCTGAACGAGGCGGCGTACACCGCCGAGGTGGTCCGCGCCGGGCTGCTGAGCGTCCCCAAGGGCCAGACCGAGGCGAGCCGCGCGATGGGCTTCGGCCGGACCCGGACGCTGCGCTACGTCGTGGTGCCGCAGGCGATGAAGGTGATCATCCCGCCGATCGGCAACAACGTGAACGCCATGCTGAAGACGACGTCCCTGGTCGTCGTCATCGGCGTGGGTGACGTCCTCTACAACGCCCAGCAGATCTACGCGAAGAACCTCGAGCAGATCCCGCTGCTCATCGTCGCGAGCATCTGGTACCTCGTCCTGACCACCCTGGTCGGCCTCGGCCAGAGCCGGCTGGAGCGCCGGTTCTCGCGCGACGCCGTACCGCTCACCCTGAGGGAGGCCCGCTGATGTCGGCCACCGTCGAGTTCCTGAACGTCCACAAGAGCTTCGGCCACGTCGAGGTCCTCAAGGGCGTGGACTTCGTCGTGCAGCCCAGTGAGGTCGTGTGCGTGATCGGGCCGTCCGGCTCGGGCAAGTCCACCCTGCTGCGCTGCGTGAACCACCTCGAGGTCACCACCTCGGGCGCGATCCTGGTGAACGGCTCCACGGTCGGGTACGACGTGCGCGGCGACCGCCTCGTCGAGGCGCCGGAGTCCGAGGTCGACCGCCGTCGCGCCAGGATCGGCATGGTCTTCCAGGGGTTCAACCTGTTCGGGCACATGACCGCGCTGGAGAACGTCATGTTCGGCCCGCTCAAGCTGCTCCGCACGCCGCGGGCCGAGGCCGAGGCGCGGGCACGCGCCCTGCTGGACCGGGTCGGGCTCGCGGACCGTGCCGACAACTACCCGTCCCAGCTGTCCGGCGGTCAGCAGCAGCGGGTCGCCATCGCGCGGGCGCTGTCGATGAAGCCGGACCTGATGCTGTTCGACGAGCCGACCTCGGCGCTCGACCCCGAGCTGGTGGGCGAGGTGCTCGAGGTGATGAAGAGCCTCGCCGCCGACGGCATGACGATGATCGTCGTGACCCACGAGATGGGCTTCGCGCGCGAGGTCGCGGACACGGTCGTCTTCATGGACGGCGGCGTCGTCGTCGAGCAGGGCGCCCCCGCGGACGTCCTGGTCCACCCGCAGCACGAACGTACGAAGTCGTTCCTCTCGAAGGTCATCTGATGCGCAAGCTGGTCACGTTCCACACGCCCGCGGCCGACGCCCGGGCCACGCTGCTCACCGGCGGCACCATCCACACCCTCGAGGACGGCCCGGCACCCGAGGCGGTGCTCGTCCTCGGTGGCGACGTCGTCGCGGTCGGCTCGCGCGAGCAGTGCGACGAGGTCGCCCGGTCGATCGCCGGTGAGGTCACCGTCGTCGACCTGGCCGGGGCCACGCTGGTCCCCGGCTTCGTCGACGCCCACGCCCACCCGTTGATGTATGGCCAGCTGATGACCTGGGTCGACTGCGGCCCGGACCGGGCCGGATCGATCCCGGAGATCGTCGCCCTGCTGCGGGCGGCCGCTGAGGGCACGCCGCCGGGCCGACCGGTCCGCGGGTTCGGCTACGAGCACCGGAACCTCGCCGAGGGCCGGCACCCGACCCGCCACGAGCTGGACGGGGTGGCCGAGGACCGCGAGGTCTACCTGATGAACGCCTCCGGCCACGGCGGCGTCGTCAACTCCTTCACCCTCGCCCTGCACGGTGTCGATCGCGACACCCCGGACCCGCAGGGCGGCACCTTCTTCCGCGACGCCGACGGCGAGCTGACCGGCGAGCTGTCCGACGCCGCGTGCAACGTGCTGACCGGGCTGCACGGGGTGAAGATCGGCCACCACGGCCCGAACTTCCACCTCGCCGACGAGCCCGAGGAGCACCTGCGCCAGCTCGCGGTCGCCCAGGAGCGGTTCCTGGCCGGCGGCGTCACGACGATCGGCGACGCCCAGGTCTCGAAGCGCGAGCTCGACATGTACCTGCGTCTCGCCGAGGCCGGCGACCTGAAGGTCCGGGTCAGCATGTATCTGCTGTCGCACCTGCTCGACGACGCGCTCGAGATGGGCCTGCACGGAGCCTTCGGCAACGACGTGCTCAGCTTCGCAGGCATCAAGCTGTACGCCGACGGCACGCTCGGCGGCTGGACGGCGTACTTCCCCGACGGGTACGTCGGTGACCCCTGCCGCACCGGGCAGCTCTACCACGAGCCCGAGGAGTACCGCGCTCTCATCCGGCGCGCGCACCTGGCCGGTCTGCAGACCGCGACCCATGCCCAGTCGCCCACCGCGATCGAGATGGTCGTCGGCGCGATCGAGGACGCGTTGGCCGAGCGGCCGGACGCCGACGCCCGGCACCGGATCGAGCACTGCGGCCTGCCGACGCCCGAGCAGATCGGGCGGATGGCGAGCGCGGGCATCCTGCCCGTCAACCAGCCCCAGCACCACTACAACTGGGGCGAGGGCGTCACCGCCGCCGTCGGTACGCCGGGGGAGCGGTTCAACCCGCTCGGCGAGATGGTCGCCGCCGGCGTACCGGTCACGATCAGCTCGGACGCGCCTGTCGCGGACCCGCTGCCGCTGGAGGCCCTCCAGGCCGCCGTCACCAGGGTGACTCGCCGCGGGGTCACGCTCGGCCCCGACAGCCTGCGGATCACCGCGGAGCAGGCGCTGCGCGCGCACACGCTCAACGGGGCGCGGGCCATCGGGCGCGAGGACGACCTCGGCTCGATCGCGCCCGGCAAGCGCGCCGACTTCGCCGTGCTCAGCGCGGACCCGCTCACCACCCACCCCGAGCGGATCGCGGAGATCGAGGTGCTGCAGACCTGGGTCGGCGGCGTCGTACGTCATGGAAAGGACAGCGAGTGAGGAACACCGGCCTGGCGGTGATGACCGTCCTGCGGGCGTACGGGATCGACACGATCTTCGGCATCCCCGGCACGCACAACCTCGAGCTGTACCGCCACCTCCCGGCGCTCGGCATCCACCCGGTGACCACCCGGCACGAACAGGGCGCCGGGTACGCCGCCGACGGCTGGTCGCAGCAGACCGGTCTCCCCGGCGTGGTCGTCACGACCTCCGGTCCGGGGCTGCTCAACGCGCTCTCCGCCGCCGCCACCGCGTACTGCGAGTCGCGACCGATGATCATCGTCGCGCCCGGCCCGGCCCTCGGCCAGGAGGGCGCGGATCGTGGCACCCTGCACGAGACCAAGGACACCGCGGGAGCGGCACGCGCGGTCGTCGAGTGGGCCCGCCGGGTCCGGACCGCGGTGGAGGCGGTCGAGGCCGTCCACGACGCGTTCACGCTGTTCCGCACCGGTCGCCCGCGACCGGTCTACATCGAGGTGCCGCTCGACGTGCTCGAGGCGCCCGCCGACGTCGCCGAGGAGCTGCTCGCCGCACGACCCGCGCCGGAGCCGGCGCCTGCCGACGCGAGCGCCCTGGGGGCAGCGGTCGAGGCGCTCGCGGGCGCGAGCGACGTGGTGATCCTCGCCGGCGGCGGGTCGCTCCCCGCGGGCGACGCGGTACGCCGCCTCGCCGAGCTGCTCGACGCCCCCGTCGTCACGACCCTCAACGGCAAGGCATCCGTGCCGGAGTCGCACCCGCTCTCGCTGGGCGCGGACATCCGCACCTCCACCGCGCAGCAGGTCTGCTCGCGGGCCGACGTGCTCGTCGTCATCGGCTCCAAGCTCGGCGAGGCCGAGATGTGGGGCGGCGCGGTCACGCCGCAGGGCACCGTCGTCCGCATCGACGTGCTCGAGGGCCAGATGGACGTGAACGTGCACGCCGACGTCCGGCTCGTCGGCAGCAGCGCCGCCGTCGTGCCGCAGCTGCTCACCGCACTGGAGACGGCGGGGGTGGGTGCCCGCGGATGCGGTGCTGCCGGGGCCCAGCGGCTCCGCGCCGCGATCCGGGTCGACGCGGGCTCGACCGCGCCGGAGCTCACCCAGCTGGCCGAGGCGATCGTCTCGGGTCTGCCGACGGACACGGTCGTCGCCGGCGACTCCTCGCAGATCACCTACTTCGGCACCTCCTCGATCCAGCAGGACGTGCCGCACTCCTTCCTCTACATGCCGGCCTACGCCACGCTCGGTTACGGGCTACCCGCAGCGATCGGGGCCAAGGTGGGCGCGCCGGACCGTCCGGTCGTGTGCGTGGCGGGCGACGGCGCGTTGATGTTCGCGATCCAGGAGCTCGCCACCGCCGTCGAACAGCGCCTGGACCTGGTCGTGGTGTGCGTCGACAACGGTGGCTACGCCGAGATCCGGCAGAACGAGGCCGACCGCGGCATCGCTCCGATCGGGGTCGAGCTGCACCAGCCGGACTGGGCGGCGCTGTGCCGGGCCTTCGGCGGTGACGGCGTCCGGGTGGACACGACGGCCGAGGTCGGACCGGCGGTCAAGGACGCGCTGGTCGCCGGCGGCGTACGCCTCGTGCACGTACGCCAGCCGCGTCCCTGACGCCGACGAGGTGCATCAGGGCTTCAGGCCCTGGTGCACCAGCCAGGTGAACGGGTCGACGGCGTCGCCGCCGTGCGGGTGCACCTCGAGGTGCAGGTGTGGGCCGGTCGTGTTGCCGGTCGCGCCGATCAGGCCGATGACCTGACCCGCCTCGACGTGCTCGCCGACCTTCACGTCGAAGGCCGACTGGTGGCAGTACCAGAGCACGGTGCCGTCGGTGAGCCGCACGACCGTCTTGTTGCCGTACGAGCCGTCGTACGACGCCGCCAGCACGACGCCGTCGGCGATCGCGTGGATCGGGGTGCCCTCGGGCGCGGCGAAGTCGAGACCGGTGTGGACCGTCCGCCACAGGCCGCTCACGTCACCGAACCGCCCGGTCAGCCGGTAGTGCCCGACCGGGAGCTGGACGGGCACGGGCTGCAGGGCGGGACGGTGCAGGACACGGGGAGCAGCCGACACCAGGAACAGGTCGGCGGTGGTCGCGCCGGCGTCGTCGCTCGGCACGACCGTGGTCGCTGCGACCGCGAGCCCGATCAGGCTCGGGGCGATCGCGGCGCGGTACAGGCTGGTGCGGAAGTTCATGGTCCATCTCGAATCGGTCGGGTGCTTGCTGTAGCAAGCAGACGCTCCAGTGAGCAGGACCGGCGTACGCCGCCGCAAACCCGACACGCCGCGGGATGTGGCCGGGGCCACCCGGCTGCGTCACACCTCCCGCTCAGGCGCGGAGGTTTTTGGGAGCGACGTCACAACAGGACCAAGGTCCCGGTAACGCCGACCGAACGGAGGCGTTGAATGGGCATGAACGCCACGCCCCGCATCCCGCAGGCAACGCTCCGCGAGGAGTGGGCCGTGGCTGTCACCCAGCTGTGGGCCCGTGCGCTCGGTGGGGCGGTCGCACAGGCCCACACTGCTGTGGTGGCAGACTTGCCCGCGTGCTACCGCTGAGCCTCGGACACCTCCTCGGAGTCGACGGAGGGGAGTGGTACTCGTTCTGGTCCGGCTTCGCCGCCGACGTCGGCGAGCTGGCGATCATCTCGGCTTCGCTGGGCATGTACAACAAGCACCGCTGCCATGTCGGCCGGTGCTGGCGTCTCGGCAAGTCCCCGATCGAAGGCACCGTCTGGGTGGTCTGCCACCGGCACCACCCGCACGGCAGGCCGACGGCCGCGGACATGGCGGCGCTCAAGCAGGCGAGGGCCGACGATGAGTGAGGTCGTCGAGATCTGCCACCGGCTGATCCGGATCGACACCACCAACGACGGCCGGAACGACGGTCCGGTCGAGCGCCCCGCCGCGGAGTACGTCGCCGGGCTGCTCGACGAGGTCGGCATCCCCGCTGAGGTCGTGGAGACGGGTCCTGGTCGGTCCAACGTCATCGCCCGCTGGGGCGGGTCCGGTGCTGCGGGTCGCCAGGACGCGCTGCTGGTGCACGGGCACCTCGACGTCGTACCGGCCGCCAAGGAGGACTGGCAGGTCGACCCGTTCAGCGGCGAGATCCGGGACGGCTACCTGTGGGGCCGCGGCGCGGTCGACATGAAGGACTTCGACGCGATGGCGCTGGCCGTCGTGCGGGCCCGCGCTCGCGAGGGACGGGTCCCCGAGCGCCCGCTGGTCCTGTGCTTCACGGCCGACGAGGAGGCCGGCGGCCACCACGGTGCAGACGTCCTGGTGCGCGACCACGCCGACCTGTTCGACGGCTGCACCGAGGCCGTCGGCGAGGTCGGCGGCTTCAGCACCACAGTGCGGGGGCAGCGGATCTACCTGATCGAGGCCGCCGAGCGCGGGATGGCCTGGATGAAGCTCACCGCGCGCGGCCGTGCGGGGCACGGCTCGATGATCAACGACGAGAACGCCGTCACGCGGCTCGCCTCGGCGATCGCCCGGATCGGCACCCACGAGTGGCCGGTCCGGCTGACGCCCACGATGCGGACGCTGCTCGCCACCGTCGGCGAGCTGGCCGGCGTCGAGGCGACCCCGGAGAACGCGACCGAGCTCGTCACGGAGTTCGGGGGAGCGGTCCGGATGCTCGGCGCGGTGCTGCGCAACTCGATCAACCCGACGATGCTCGATGCCGGCTACAAGGTGAACGTGATCCCCACCG
Source organism: Nocardioides maradonensis (assembly GCF_054777115.1). Classification (NCBI taxonomy): domain Bacteria; kingdom Bacillati; phylum Actinomycetota; class Actinomycetes; order Propionibacteriales; family Nocardioidaceae; genus Nocardioides; species Nocardioides maradonensis. Next base: position 45,132 of record NZ_BAAHAZ010000021.1, read on the forward strand.
AGGCCACGGCGTACGCCGACGGCCGGTTCCTGCCGGGCTACGAGGACGAGTTCTTCGCCACCCTCGCCGAGCTGGTCGGCGACGACATCACCATCGACTACCTGTCCAACCAGCGGCCCTGGGAGATGCCGTACGACGGCCGGCTGGTCGACGCGATGACGACCAGCCTCGTCGCGGAGGACCCGGGCGCGCTGGTGGCGCCGTACCTGATGAGCGCGGGCACCGACGCCAAGCACTTCAGCAGGCTCGGCATGCGCACCTACGGGTTCGCGCCGCTGCGGCTGCCCGAGGACCTCGACTTCACCGCGCTCTTCCACGGCGTCGACGAGCGCGTGCCGACCGACGCGCTGGAGTTCGGCGTCCGGGTCTTCGACCGGTTCCTCGACCTCGCCTGAGCCGCAATCCTCCCCGGGTCGGATGACAGACCGGGCCGCGAGGTCCACAGTGGCCGGGTGACCGAGATGTCCTACGTCTTCGACCCGTTCGCGCCGGGCTTCACCGACGACCCGTACCCGGAGTACCAGCGGCTGCGGGCCGCGGGGCCGGCGTACGAGCACCCGCTGGGGTTCTGGGTCACCGCCCGCTATGCCCACGTGTCGGACCTGCTGCGCGCCTCGATGTCGGTGGAGGAGCGCAACGTGCGCGGCCCGCTCGCCGAGCTCAACGCTGCGATGTACGGCGACCGCGAGGAGCGCGCGGGCGGGCTGTCGATGCTCGACCGCGACCCGCCGGTGCAGACCCGGCTGCGCAAGCTGGTGTCGAAGGTGTTCACGCCGCGCTCGATCGCCGCGCTGGAGCCGGGCATCACCGCGCTCGTCGACGACCTGCTCGACGCGATGTCGGGCACCGCCGACCTGATCGAGGAGCTGGCGTTCCCGCTGCCGTTCGCGGTCATCTCGGAGATGATGGGCATCCCGGACAGCTCCGACCACGCCCGCATGCGCGAGCTGACCGGCACCCTGGTGCGCTCCCTCGAGCCGGTCGCCGACCCGGGGCTCGCCGCTCAGATCATGGCCGCCGACACCGAGCTGACCGCCCTGTGCTCGGAGATCATCGGGTGGAAGCGCAGCAACCCGGGCGACGACCTGCTGACCGCGCTGATCCGCGCCGAGGACGACGGCGACGTCCTCGACGACGACGAGCTCGTGGCCCAGGTCCAGCTCCTCTACGTCGCGGGCCACGAGACCACGGTCAACCTGATCGGCAACGGCTTCCTCGCGCTGCTGGACAACCCGGACCAGTACGCGCTGCTGCGCAGCACACCCGAGCTCGCCGGCAACGCGGTCGAGGAGCTGCTGCGCTACGACTCGCCGGTCCAGCAGACGCGGCGGATCACCCTGGCGCCGTACGACGTCGGCGGCACCACGATCCCCGCGGGGAGCTTCGTGCTGGCCGGCCTCGGCGCGGCCAACCGCGACCCCGACCACTGGGGGCCGGACGCCGACCTGCTGCGGCTCGACCGTGCTGACGCCCGCACCCACCTGTCCTTCGGCGGCGGTGTACACCACTGCCTCGGCGCCGCGCTGGCCCGGCTCGAGGGCCGGGTCGTGCTGGAGCGGGTGGCGGCGCGGTTCCCGAGGATGGAGCGGGCCGGCGAGGTGACGTGGAACGGGCGGATCAACCTGCGCGGCCTCACCACCCTGCCGGTGGTCGTTGGTTGAGTAGCGCGAGCGAGGGACGAGCGAGCGCGTATCGAAACCAGCGACGCTACGCCGTCCGGATCGCCCGGATGATCTTGCGGCGCAGCACCACGCGGCGCTTGCCGTCCGGGCCGATCTGCAGCCGGTCGAGCTCCCAGCCGCCGTGCTCGGCACGCTCGACGAGCAGCTTGGTGACCTGGTTGCGGGAGAACCCGCGCTCGAACACGACCCGGTCGAACTCCCACTCGACGCCACGTCCGAGCCCGCGCATGATCTTCGTGCGCAGCTCGATCGGGGCCTCGGTCACCTCCCTCAACCCGCCACCTCGGAGACGTCGTCCAGCGCCGTGCGGATCTCGGGTGGGAGCGTGCGGCCCTCGGACAGCAGCGCGGTCCTGAGCTGGGCCGCGGTGCGCGCTCCCACGATGGGTGCCGCGACGCCGGGCCGGTCGCGCACCCAGACCAGCGCGACCTCGAGCGGGGTCCAGCCCAATCCGTCGGCCGCGCGGCACACCGCCTCGACGATGCCGCGGCTGCGGTCGTCGAGGTAGGCCTCGACGAAGGAGGAGAAGACCGGCGACGCCGCGCGGGAGTCCGACGGCGTGCCGGTGCGGTACTTCCCGGTCAGCACCCCGCGCCCCAGCGGCGACCAGGGCAGGACGCCCAGCCCGAGCGCGTCGCAGGCCGGCAGCACCTCGCGCTCGATGCGCCGGTTGACCAGCGAGTACTCCATCTGGGTCGAGGTGAGGAGAGCGCGGCCGACGCCGGCGCGCTGCCAGGTCGCCGCCTGGGCGGTCTGCCACCCGGCGTAGTTCGAGATGCCGACGTACGCCGCCCGGCCGCTGCTGACCGCGAAGTCGAGCGCGCCGAGGGTCTCCTCGAGCGGCACGTCGTCGGACCAGATGTGCACCTGCCACAGGTCGACGTGGTCGGTGCCGAGGCGCTTCAGCGAGGTGTCGAGACCCCGCAGCAGAGCCCCTCGGGACGTGTCGGTCGCCCGGTCGCCGCCGCGGCGCCAGATGCCGGCCTTGGTCGCCAGGACGACCTCGTCGCGGCCCACGACGTCGCCGAGCAGCGACCCGATGAGGGCCTCGGAGCGGCCGTCGGTGTAGCCCGCGGCCGTGTCGATCAGGCTGCCGCCGGCCTCGATGAACGCCACCAGCTGGTCGCGGGCCTCGTGCTCGTCGGTGTCCTTGCCCCACGTCATCGTGCCGAGGCCCAGCCGGGAGACGCGGAGGCCGCTGGCGCCGACGTACCGATGGTGCATGGCGAAAACCTAGTCCGGCGTGGGGCGAAGCGTGGATGCGGCTCGCCGTTACGCTTGCGCGCGATGATCATCAACTACCTTGACTCCGTGGTGCTCGGCGTGGTCGAGGGACTCACCGAGTTCCTCCCCGTCTCCAGCACCGGTCACCTCACGATCGCCGAGAAGCTGCTCGGCCTGCCGATCGACAACGACGCCGTCACGGCGTACACCGCGGTCATCCAGATGGGTGCGATCGCCGCGGTCCTGCTGTTCTTCGCGCGCGACATCTGGCAGATCGCCCTCGGTTGGTGCCGCGGGCTGGTGAAGCCGGAGTACCGCGGCACGGCCGACCACCGGATGGGCTGGTACGTCATCCTCGGCTCCATCCCGATCGGGATCGTCGGCCTCGCGGCCAAGGACGTCATCTCCGGCCCGCTGCGGTCGCTGTGGGTGGTCGGCGCCGCGCTCGTCGTGTGGAGTGCCGTGATGGTGTACGCCGAGCGCACGGCGCGCCAGGAGCGCGACCTGAAGAAGGTCACGATGCGCGACGCCCTCGTCGTCGGCGTCGTGCAGTGCATCGCGCTCGTGCCCGGTGTCTCGCGCTCGGGCGCCACGATCTCCGCCGGGCTCATCGGCGGCCTGGACCGGGTCGCCGCCACGAAGCTCAGCTTCTTCCTGTCGATCCCCGCGCTCACCGGCGCCGGGCTCTACGAGCTCAAGGACGCCGTTGGCCAGGGGATCGGGGTCGGCCCGACCGCCGTCGGCACCCTGATCAGCTTCGTGGTCGCCTACGTCTCGGTCGCCTGGCTGCTCAAGTTCGTCGCCGGCCACTCGATCGCCGCGTTCGTGCCCTACCGGGTCGTGGTCGGCGGGGTGCTGCTGGTGCTGCTGGCCACCAACGTCATGTCGGCGACCTGACCTACAGCCAGCCGGACTTCTTGAAGAACCAGTAGAGGCCGCCCACGATCAGCACCATGAGGGCCAGGGCGTAGGCGTAGCCGAACTGCCAGGACAGCTCCGGGATGTGCTTGAAGTTCATGCCGTAGACGCCCGCGATCAGGGTGGGGACGGCGGCGAGCGCGACCCCCGCGGAGATCTTGCGCATGTCGTCGTTCTGCTGCACCGACATGCGGGCCATGTGGGCCTCGAAGGCGGTCGAGAGGAGCGAGTCGAGGGTGTCGATCTCCTCGGCGGCTTGGGCGAGGTGGTCGGTCACGTCCCGGAAGAACGGCATCGCGCCGGCCTCGATCATCGGGACCCCACCGGTGGCGAAGCGCCGCATCGGCTCGCGCAGCGGCAGCACCGCACGGCGTACCTCCGACAGCTCGCGCTTGAGGATGTAGATGCGGTTGGAGTCGTCGGTGCGCCTGTCGGAGAAGACCGACGCCTCGACCTCGTCCACGTCGACCTGCAGCTCCGCGACGACGTCGGTGTAGCCGTCGACGACCACGTCGCACACGGCGTAGACGACGGCCGAGGGGCCGTGGTCGAGCACCGACTGCTGCGCCTCGAGCGTGTGCCGGGCGTCGCTGAGCTGCGCGCCCCGGCCGTGGCGCACCGTGATCACGAAGTCGGTGCCGATGAACATGTTGATCTCGCCGGTCTCGACGGCGTCGTCCTCGTCGACGTACCAGAGCGTCTTGAGGACCAGGAACAGGCTGCCCTGGTAGGTCTCCAGCTTGGGCCGCTGGTGGGCCACGACCGCGTCCTCGACCGCCAGCGGGTGCAGGCCGAACGCCTGCGCCATGTCGGACAGCTCGGTGTGGCTGGGCTCGTACAGGCCGACCCACACGAAGTCGCCCTCCTCGGAGGCGTTCTTGCGCAGGGTGGCGTAGTCGTGGACGTGGCAGTCGACGGGGAGTCGGGTGCCGTGTCGGTAGACAGCGCTGTCGACGATCACAGGTCAACGCTAGCCTTTCGGGACGATGGCGACGCTGATCCTGGTGCGGCACGGCCGCACGACCGCGAACGCGTCCGGCACGCTGGCCGGCCGGCTCCCCGGCGTACGTCTCGACGAGACGGGGGAGCAGCAGGCCGCACGTGCCGGCGCCCGGCTCGCCGCAGTGCCGCTCGCGGCGGTCGTGAGCAGCCCCCAGGAGCGCTGCCGGCAGACCGCGAAGCTGCTGCTCGCGCCGCGTGACGAGCGGCCGCGCGTGCTCTCCGAGCGTGGGCTCGCCGAGTGCGACTACGGCGAGTGGCAGGGCCGCCCGCTCAAGGAGCTGGCCAAGGAGAAGCTCTGGGCCACCGTCCAGCGGCAGCCGTCCGCGGCGACCTTCCCCGGCGGTGAGTCGATGGTGGAGATGAAGCACCGCGCCGTCTCCGCCGTACGCCGTCGGGACGCCGCCATCGAGGCCGAGCACGGTCCCGGGGCGGTGTGGGTGGCGGTCAGCCACGGCGACATCATCAAGTCGCTGCTCGCCGACGCGCTCGGCATGCACCTGGACCTGTTCCAGCGGATCCAGGTGGATCCCGCCTCGATCTCGATCATCCGCTACACCGCCGACCGGCCCTACGTGCTGGCCACCAACACCCACGACGGCGACCTGTCCTGGCTCGGCGCGAAGCCGAGCGGCCGGGGCCGTCCGAAGGGCGCGGTGGTCGGTGGCGGTGCTGGTCCTTCTCACTAGGGTGGGCGCCATGGGCATCGTCCACGCTTTCGACCCTCCCGAGCGCTTCGTCGCCGGCACCGTCGGTGAGCCCGGTTCGCGGACCTTCTTCCTGCAGGCGCGCGACGGCGCGCGCCTGGTGAGCATCGCGATCGAGAAGGAGCAGGTCGCCGCGCTCGCCGAGCGGGTCGACGAGCTGCTCGACGAGGTCATGACCGAGACCACGACCCGCACGGTCGTGCCCGCGGTCGCCCCCGTGGCGCTGGCAGACGACGACCCGCTCGAGCAGCCGATCGAGGAGGAGTTCCGCGGCGGCACCATGACCCTGTCGTGGGACCCCGACGACGAGCGGGTCGTGATCGAGGTGTTCCCCGTCGGCCAGGAGCCCGACGAGAACGGCGAGGCGAGCGAGATGCTGGTCGTCCGGCTGGAGCCTGCGGTGGCCCGCTCGTTCGTGCAGCGCACCGCGCTCGTGGTCGGCGCCGGCCGCCCGGACTGCCCGTTCTGCGGGCAGCCCATCGACCCGGACGGGCACCTCTGCGTCCGAGCCAACGGCTTCAAGCGCCGCGCTCCCTGAGCCCGACGAGACGGTGCTGACGCTCAAGGGCCGGATCATGCCGGCCTCCAACGCCACGTTCCTCGCCGAGCTCGAGGACGGCCGGGAGGTCGTCTACAAGCCGATCGCGGGGGAGCGGCCGCTGTGGGACTTCCCCGACGGCACGCTGGCCGGCCGCGAGGTCGCGGCGTACCTCGTCTCCGAGGCGACCGGCTGGGGCATCGTCCCCCGCACCTGGATCGGCGACGGTCCGCACGGGCGGGGGATGGTCCAGGAGTGGCAGCAGGTCGCGGACGACGACGCGGTCTCGCTGGTGCCCGGAGGGCAGGTGCCGGCCGGGTGGCTCCCCGTCGTCGAGGGGTACGACGAGCGCGACCACCCCGTCACGCTGATCCACGAGGACTCCGCGGCGCTGCGCCGGATGGCCGTGTTCGACGCCGTCGTCAACAACGCCGACCGCAAGGGCGGCCACGTGCTCGCGATGGCCGACGGGCGTCGGCTCGGGGTCGACCACGGCGTGACCTTCCACCACGAGAACAAGCTGCGCACGGTGCTGTGGGGCTGGGCGGGGTCCCGCCTCACCGAGGAGGAGCTCGGCGTCCTGCGCGCGCTCGAGGAGGCGTTGACCGGTGATCTCGGCGAGGTCCTGGTCGCGCACCTGACCGGCCACGAACGCCGCTCGCTCCGCGCGCGCATCCGTCGGCTCGGCGAATCGGGTCACCTGCCGTCGCCCGGGGACAGCTGGCCGAGCATCCCGTGGCCACCCTTCTGATCGCTGCCCACTAGCATCGCTGCATGCGCGCCTGGTCTGCCCCGGAGATCCCCTCGCTGCCGGTCACCGGTCCGGAGGTGGTCGTCCACGACACCGCCACCGGCGGGAAGGTGGGCGTCACCCCCGAGGGCGCGGCACGGCTCTACGTCTGCGGCATCACGCCGTACGACGCCACCCACATCGGGCACGCCAACACCTACGTCGCCTTCGACCTGCTCAACCGCGCGTGGCGGTCGGCCGGGCACGACGTGACCTACGTGCAGAACGTCACCGACGTCGACGACCCTCTGCTCGAGCGCGCCGAGAAGATCAAGCTCGGGTGGGACGAGCTGGCGCTGCGCGAGACCGACCTGTTCCGCCGGGACATGGAGGCGCTGCGCGTCATCCCGCCGGACCACTACATCGGTGCGGTCGAGTCGATCCCGCTGGTGATCGAGATGATCCAGCGGCTCGAGTCAGCCGGTGCGACGTACACGGTCGACACCGACGTCTACTACGCCGTCTCCGCCGACCCGGCGTTCGGCAAGGAGTCCAACTACGACCGCGACACGATGACGCGCCTCTTCGGCGAGCGGGGTGGCGACCCCGACCGGCCGGGCAAGCGCGACCCGCTCGACGCGGTGATGTGGCGCGGTGAGCGTCCGGGCGAGCCGTCCTGGGACAGCCCGTGGGGCAAGGGCCGTCCCGGCTGGCACATCGAGTGCGCCGCCATCGCGATGGAGCACCTCGGCGGCGACTTCGACGTCCAGGCGGGCGGCAGCGACCTGATCTACCCGCACCACGAGCTGTGCGCCGGTCACGTGCAGGCGCTCGGCGAGGGCAGCTTCGCCAAGACGTACAGCCACGCCGGGATGGTCGCGTACGACGGGCAGAAGATGTCCAAGTCGCTGGGCAACCTGGTCTTCGTGTCCGCCCTGCGCAACGCGGAGATCCACCCGATGGCGATCCGGCTCGCGCTGCTGCGCCACCACTACCGCGCCGACTGGGAGTGGACCGACGCCCAGCTCTTCGACGCCGTCGACGACATCGCCCGCTGGAAGCGCGCCCTCGCCAGCCCGGCCGGCGCCGACGCGGCTCCGGTCGTCACCGAGATGCTCGCCGCCCTCGCCGACGACATCGACGCGCCGCGGGCGACGGCCGCGGTCGACGCCTGGGTCGACGCGACCCTCGCCGGCGACGCGACGGACACCGACGCCCCGGCGACGGTCCGGACGCTGCTCGACGCGGCCCTCGGCGTACTGCTCTGATGCGGTGGTCCCGCGGCGCCGCAGCCAGCGGCCACGCGGGCACCGCCGTCGCGATCCGGTGCACCGGACCCGGCCCCGACGTGGACCGGGTGGCGGCCTTCTTCGCCGACGCCCTGCCCGACGCCGAGATCTGGTTCGTGGCCGACCGTCGCGGCGCGGGCACGGCCCGCCGCTTCCCCGACGAGGGCCGCGTCATCGCGCTCACGGACCGGTGGCTGGACGAGGCCGGGCTGTTCCACGCCCGCACCAACGTGGGGTGGCGGTGCGGCGACTACGCCTACTACGCGGCGCTCGACCGCCCCTGGGACCACCTCTGGCTGGCTGAGCCGGACATCGCGTTCCAGGGTGATGCCCGCGCGATCATCCGCGAGGCGGAGCGCAGCGACGCGGCCCTGATCGGCACGCGGATCTCCCGCCGGGGCAGGGCGTGGCGCTGGTCGCGGGCACTCGAGGCCGTGGAGCCGAACGCCCAGACGTGGGGCATGCTCTTCCCGCTGAGCCGCGTCTCGAGGCCTTTCGCGGTCACCGCCTTCGAGAGCCGGGTCGCGATGACGCCCCGGCTGGCGGTGGACGAGGGCCTGGCCGTGCCGAACGACGAGGTGTTCGTGGCGTCCATGGCGAAGACCGGCGGCTACGGCACCCTCGACCTCGCCGCGACGTACCCCGACGCGTTCCGGAGCTGGGGCTGGCAGGTCCGGCACTGCCTGGAGGAGCTGTCGGACGAGACCGCGATCGTCCATCCCGCACTGTCACGCGACGACCTCGTGCGCGCCCTCGTGGACGAGGCGCAGGCGGCGCTGGCCAAGGGGCGGTTCAACCCGACGATGGCCGCAGTGTCGGCCGACCTGCGGGCAGCGGTGCTCGACCACGTGCTGGCGGGCTACGACGGGCCCGACCAGCCGCCTGCCTAGCCGTCCTCGCCGCGCCGCTTGAGGTACCGCTCGAACTCGCGCGCGATGGCCTCGCCGGACGCCTCGGGCAGCTCGGTCGTGTCGCGCGCCTCCTCGAGGCTGCGCACGTAGTCGGCGAGGTCCTCGTCCTCCTCCATGAGCTGGTCGACGCCGCGCTCCCAGGCCTTGGCCTCCTCGACCAGGTCACCGAGCGGGAGGCTCGTCTGGAAGAGCTCCTCCAGCTTCGTGAGCAGGGCGAGCGTCGCCTTCGGGCACGGCGGCTGGGCGACGTAGTGGGGGACCGCGGCCCAGTAGGAGACGGTGGGGATGTCGAGCCGCACGCAGGCGTCCTGGAGGACGCCCGGGATGCCCGTGGGACCCTCGTACGTCGAGGTCTCGAGGTCGAGCCGGTCCAGCAGCTCGGGCTCCGACGTGCTCCCGCTGACCGGCACCGGACGGGTGTGCGGGGAGTCGGCGAGGAGGGCGCCCAGGGTCACGACCAGCTCGGCCCCGAGGTCGTCGACGACCGCGAGCAGCTCGGAGACGAACGCACGCCAGCGCATGTTCGGCTCGATGCCGCGGATGAAGATGACGTCACGGTCCAGGTTCGCCGGCTTCGCGACGGCGATGTGGGTGCTCGGCCAGGTCAGCTTGCGGTGGCCGTTCTCGTCGATGCCGACGTCGGGCCGGTTGACCTGGAAGTCGTAGTAGTCCTCGGGGTCGATCGCCCCGATGACGTGCGCGTCCCACTGCCGCATCAGGTGGTCCACGACCGCCGTGGCCGCCTCGGCGCCGTCGTTCCAACCCTCGAAGGCGGCGATGACAATCGGGTCGACCAGATCGCGGACCTTCTCGAACTCCATCACGGGTCGAGCCTAGTAGCATGGGTGGCGCCGAGAGGCGTTGCAACGGGTCCTGCCGGGATGGCACACCCGCCACGCTCGGCGTACTCCCCAAGGACGCCTTCCGTGACGGAAGGACTGTGTACCTGATGAGCACCGAGTGGCGCGAGGACGCGACCGACGAGCTGACCGCGCTGCTGCGTGAGCGGATCGTGATCATCGACGGTGCCATGGGGACGGCGATCCAGCGCGACCGCCCCGACGAGGCCGGCTACCGCGGTGAGCGGTTCAAGGACTGGCCCAGCGACCTCGTCGGCAACAACGACCTGCTCTCGATCACGCAGCCCCAGATCATCGCGGGCATCCACCGCGAGTACCTCGAGGCCGGCGCGGACATCATCGAGACGAACACCTTCTCCTCGAACGCGATCAGCCTCGCCGACTACGGCATGGAGGAGCTGGCCTACGAGCTGAACCTCGAGTCCGCGCGGCTCGCCCGCCGCGAGGCCGACGCGGTCGCCGCCGCCACCGGCACCAAGAGGTACGTCGCCGGGGCGCTCGGCCCCACGACGCGGACCGCCTCCATCAGCCCCGACGTCAACGACCCCGGCGCGCGCAACGTGTCATACGAGCAGCTCGCCGACGCCTACCTGACGGCGGCGCGCGGCCTCGTCGACGGCGGCGCCGACCTGTTCTTCATCGAGACGATCTTCGACACCCTCAACGCCAAGGCAGCGATCTTCGCGGTGGAGACGCTCTTCGAGGAGACCGGGCGCCGCTGGCCCGTCGTCATCTCGGGCACCATCACCGACGCGTCCGGCCGCACCCTGTCCGGCCAGGTGACCGAGGCCTTCTGGGACTCGGTCCGGCACGCCCGGCCGCTCGCGGTCGGCCTCAACTGCGCCCTCGGCGCCAAGGAGATGCGCCCCTACATCGCCGAGATGTCGCGGGTGGCCGACACGTTCGTCTCGGCGTACCCGAACGCGGGCCTGCCCAACGCCTTCGGTGAGTACGACGAGACGCCCGAGCAGACCGCCGAGGTCGTCTCGGAGTTCGCCGAGGCCGGCTTCGTGAACCTCCTCGGTGGCTGCTGCGGTACCACGCCGGCCCACATCAAGGCGATCGCCGACCGGGTCCACGGGCGCCCCGGCCGCGAGCTGCACGGCATCGACCCGGCGCTGCGGCTGTCCGGCCTCGAGCCGTTCGCCGTCACCGAGGCGAGCCTCTTCGTCAACGTCGGCGAGCGCACCAACATCACCGGCTCGGCGAAGTTCCGCAACCTGATCAAGGACGGCGACTACGACACCGCCCTGTCGGTGGCCGCGCAGCAGGTCGAGAACGGCGCGCAGGTCATCGACGTCAACATGGACGAGGGCATGATCGACGGCGTCGCCGCGATGGACCGCTTCCTCAAGCTGGTCGCGTCCGAGCCCGACATCTCGCGCGTCCCGGTGATGATCGACTCCTCCAAGTGGGAGGTCATCGAGGCCGGTCTGCGCTGCGTGCAGGGCAAGCCGATCGTCAACTCGATCTCCATGAAGGAGGGCGAGGAGAAGTTCCGCGAGCAGGCGCGCCTGTGCAAGAAGTACGGCGCCGCCGCGGTCGTCATGGCCTTCGACGAGCAGGGCCAGGCCGACAACCTGCAGCGCCGCAAGGACATCTGCGCGCGCGCCTACCGGATCCTGGTCGACGAGGTCGGCTTCGACCCGGAGGACATCATCTTCGACCCGAACGTGTTCGCCGTCGCGACGGGCATCGAGGAGCACGCGACGTACGGTCTCGACTTCATCGAGGCGACGCGGTGGATCAAGGAGAATCTGCCGGGCGCGAAGGTCTCCGGCGGCATCTCGAACGTGTCCTTCTCGTTCCGGGGCAACAACCCGGTCCGCGAGGCGATCCACGCGGTCTTCCTGTACCACGCGATCAACGCCGGCCTCGACATGGGCATCGTCAACGCCGGTGCCCTGGTCGTCTACGACCAGGTCGACCCGGAGCTGCGCGACGCCATCGAGGACGTCGTCCTCAACCGCACCGACGACTCGCTGGCCGCCACGGAGCGGCTGCTCGAGCTCGCCGAGAAGCACCGGGGGAGCGGTGAGGAGGTCGAGGCGGCCGCGGAGGAGTGGCGCAGCCTGCCGGTCCGGGAGCGGATCACGCACGCCCTGGTGAAGGGTCTCGACGCCTACGTCGAGGCCGACACCGAGGAGCTGCGCTGCGAGATCAAGGCGGCCGGCGGTCGCCCGATCGAGGTCATCGAGGGCCCGCTGATGGACGGCATGAACGTCGTCGGCGACCTCTTCGGCGCCGGCAAGATGTTCCTGCCCCAGGTGGTCAAGAGCGCCCGCGTGATGAAGAAGGCCGTCGCCCACCTGATCCCGTTCATCGAGCAGGAGAAGCTCGACAACCCCGAGCTCGCCGGTGCCGACACCAACGGCACCATCGTCATGGCGACCGTGAAGGGCGACGTCCACGACATCGGCAAGAACATCGTCGGCGTGGTGCTGCAGTGCAACAACTACGAGGTCATCGACCTCGGCGTGATGGTGCCCGCGCAGAAGATCCTCGACGCCGCGCGCGAGCACAACGCCGACATCATCGGGCTCTCCGGCCTGATCACGCCGAGCCTGGACGAGATGGTCAACGTGGCCACCGAGATGCAGCGGCAGGACTTCAAGATCCCGCTGCTCATCGGCGGCGCGACCACCTCGCGCGCCCACACCGCGGTCAAGGTCGACCAGAAGTACGACCAGCCGGTGGTGTGGGTGAAGGACGCCTCGCGCTCGGTGCCGGTCGCGGCCACGCTGCTGTCCGACGAGCGCCGGCCGGCGTTCATGGCCGACATCCAGGCCGACTACGACGCGCTGCGGGCCCGGCACGCCACGAAGCACGACCGGCCGATGCTGTCGCTGGAGCAGGCGCGTGCCAACGCCACGCCGATCTCGTGGGACGGCTACACCGCGCCGGCGCCGACCTTCACCGGCGTACGCACCTTCCCGGCGTACGACATCGCCGAGCTGCGCGAGTTCATCGACTGGCAGCCGTTCTTCAACGCGTGGGAGATGAAGGGCAAGTTCCCCGACATCCTCAACAGCCCGGTGACCGGCGAGGCCGCGCGCAAGCTGTACGACGACGCGCAGGTCATGCTCGACCAGATCATCGCCGAGGGCTGGCTCACCGCGAACGGCGTCATCGGGTTCTTCCCCGCGAGCCGGGTCGGTGACGACACGGAGGTCTACACCGACGAGTCGCGCACCGAGGTCCTCACGACGCTGCACCACCTGCGCCAGCAGGGCGAGCACCGCGAGGGCATCCCCAACCGCTCGCTCGGCGACTTCGTCGCGCCCAAGGAGACCGGCATCGCCGACCACATCGGCGCCTTCGCCGTCACCGCGGGCCTGGGCAGCCAGGACCGGATCAAGAAGTTCAAGGAGGACCTCGACGACTACTCGGCGATCCTCCTCGAGGCGCTCGCCGATCGGCTCGCCGAGGCGTTCGCGGAGCGCATGCACCAGCGGGTCCGCGAGGAGCTGTGGGGCTACGCCCCGGAGGAGTCGCTGACCAACGACGACCTGATCGCTGAGCGCTACAAGGGCATCCGCCCGGCGCCCGGCTACCCGGCGTGCCCGGACCACACCGAGAAGCAGGCGCTCTGGGAGCTGCTCGACGTGCGGGCGAACACCGGCATCGAGCTCACCGAGTCGATGGCGATGTGGCCGGGGGCGGCGGTCAGCGGCTGGTACTTCTCGCACCCCGAGTCGCAGTACTTCGTCGTCGGGCGGCTCGGCCGCGACCAGGTCGCCGACTACGCCGAGCGCAAGGGCTGGACCGTGCAGGAGACCGAGCGCTGGCTGTCCGCCAACCTGGGCTACGACCCGGAGGACTGAGCGGCGCTCAGCTGACGAGGATGGTCCGGACGGGACTCGCCACGCTCGCCGCCCTTCCGGGCCAGATCTGCGGCATCCCTGCATTCGGGCCGCGCGGCGCCCGGATGACATGATCCGGGCGTGACTCCGAAGGCCGTGCTGTGGGACATGGACGGGACCCTCGTCGACACCGAGCCGTACTGGATGGCGACCGAGGTCGCGCTGGCGCAGGCGCACGGCGGCACCTGGACCCACGAGCAGGCGATGCAGCTGGTCGGCAACGACCTGCTGACCTCCGGCCGGCTGCTGCAGGAGCAGATCCCGCTGCCGTTCGAGCCGGACCGGATCGTCGAGATGCTGCTCGACGGAGTGGTGGCGCGGGTGCGGGAGGCGGTGCCGTGGTGCCCCGGATCGCGGGAGCTGCTGCTCGCGCTGAAGGACGCCGGCATCCCGTGCGGCCTCGTGACGATGTCCTACGAGCGCTTCGTCGCACCGATCCTCGAGCACCTGCCGCCGCGGACCTTCGACGTCGTGGTCACCGGCGACCAGGTGAGCAACGGCAAGCCGCACCCGGAGCCGTACCTGACGGGGGCCGCCGCGCTCGGCGTACGGCCGGAGGACTGCGTCGCGATCGAGGACAGCCCGACCGGTGCCACCTCGGCGGGCGCCGCGGGGTGCCGGGTGCTCGTCGTACCGAACCACGTGCCGGTGCCGCTCCAGCCCGGGTGGCGCGAGCTGCCCACCCTCGCCGGCGTCGGGCCCGCTGACCTCGCCGGATAGGCTCGGTAGGTGCTGAGAATCGGGACGATCGCAGGGAGCCCGGTGCTGGTGTCCCCGTCCTGGTTCCTGGTGGCCGGGTTCATCGCCTACCTGATGGCCCCCGCCGTCGACGACGTCCAGCCCGGCCTCGGCGCGTGGAAGTACGTCGTTGGGATCGCCTTCGCGATGGCCCTGTACGGAGCGATCCTGCTGCACGAGGCGTCGCACGCCCTCATGGCGCGCAGGTACGGCTTCCAGGTCCGCTCGATCACCTTGCACTTCCTCGGCGGCGCGACCGCCATCGACCGCGAGTCGGCCCGGCCGCGCCAGGAGTTCTGGATCGCGGTGGTCGGACCGATCACCTCGCTGCTGGTGGGCGGCGCCGCGCTCGGCGTGAGCTTCGCCCTGCCCGACGGCCTGCTGCACCTCGTCGTCGACGGGCTATGGGCCAGCAACCTCTACATCGGCGTGCTGAACCTGGTCCCCGCGCTGCCGCTCGACGGCGGGCGGGTGCTGAAGTCGGCCGTGTGGGCCGTGTCCGGGCGCGCATCGACCGGCGGCAAGGTCGCCGGGTGGGCCGGACGGGTGCTCGCGATCGCGTTGGTCGCGATCGTGCTGCTCGTCTCGCTGCGCACCGGCGGCAGCAGCTTCGCGGTCGTGATCTGGGTCGTGATGGCCGCCTTCCTCTGGACCGGCGCATCGCAGGCGCTCGCCGCGGCGAGGCTGCAGGACAGCTTCCTCGACGTGCGCGCGAGCGACCTCGCGCGCCGGACCCTCGGCGTACCGGAGGACCTGCCGCTCGGCGAGGCCATCCGGCGTGCCCAGGAGGCCGAGGCGGGCAGCATCGTCACCGTGACCCACGACGGGATCCCGGTGGGCGTCGTGGACGAGCGCGCGGTGCGGGCCACCCCGGAGGACCGCCGGCCCTGGGTCGCCACCTCGACGGTGACCCGGCGTCTCGAGCCCGGCCTGACCCTGCGGTCCGACATCACCGGTCCCGAGCTGCTGGAGGCGCTGCGCGCCATGCCGGCCAGCGAGTACGTCCTCGTCGGCCCGTCCGGCGAGGTGTACGGCGTGCTCGCGACGGCCGACGTCGCCCGCCGGATCCGCTGATCTCCGCACCGGCGCGGTTCGATAGCCTGCGCCGGTGACGAACGACCAGCAGCCACCCGGCGACGTCCCCGCCGAGGCACTGTCCGGCGTCCACCGTGGCCCGCTCCGCGAGGGCGAGTGGGTGCGCCTCACCGACGCGAAGGGCCGCCGCCACAACTTCGAGCTGGTCGCCGGCAAGCGCTTCTTCTCCAACAAGGGACACCTCGAGCACGACGACCTGATCGGGCGCGACGAAGGCTTCACGATCACCGCCTCGACCGGCGGGGAGTACCTCGTGTTCCGGCCGCTGCTCAGCGAGTTCGTCGTGTCGATGCCGCGCGGCGCCGCCGTCGTGTACCCCAAGGACGCCGCCCAGATCGTCGCGCTCGCCGACATCTTCCCGGGCGCGCGCGTGGTCGAGGCCGGGGTCGGCTCCGGCGCCCTGACCTGCTCGCTGCTGCGCGCGATCGGTCCCTACGGCCACCTCGCCTCCTTCGAGCGGCGCGAGGAGTTCGCCGAGGTCGCCCGCAAGAACGTCGGTCAGTTCTTCGGCCAGGACCGCGCCACCTGGGAGCTGCACCTCGGCGACCTCCAGGACGAGCTCCCGGCCCGCGGCATCCGCGCCGACCGGGTGATCCTCGACATGCTCGCACCCTGGGAGTGCGTCGACGCGGTCGCGGACGCCCTCTACCCCGGCGGCATCGTGTGCGGGTACGTCGCCACCACCACCCAGCTCTCCCGCTTCGTCGAGACGCTGCGGGTCCACGGCGGGTTCACCGAGCCGCAGGCCTGGGAGTCGCTCGTGCGCGACTGGCACGTGGAGGGCCTCGCCGTACGTCCTGGCCACAAGATGATCGGGCACACGGCCTTCCTCGTCACCGCACGCCGGCTGGCGGCGGGGGAGCGGCCCCCGCGCAAGACCCGACGTCCCGCTCCGGGTGCGTACGGCGCCGACTACACCGGCCCGCGCCCGGCCGACATTCCTCCGGTCGTCGAGGACGACTGACCCGTTCGGCGCGCCGACGCGGGCCAAAAGGGGCTTCCTCCGCTCCTGCTGACGAGTAGGTTGGAGAGAGGAGGTGGCCCCATGTCGAACATGAACCCCGGTGACCGGGCGGCAGACCTGCGCCTGTTGGAGGCCCAGCGCTCTCTCGCGGCCGTCACTGCCCAGAACGAGCGGCTCGCCGGCACCCTGCGCGATGCCCGCGACCAGATCCTCAAGCTCAAGGAGGAGGTCGACCGCCTGGCCCAGCCGCCGGCCGGCTTCGGCACCTTCCTCCAGCGCAACGAGGACGACACCGTCGACGTCTTCACCGGCGGCCGCAAGCTGCGCGTCGCGGTGAGCCCGGCGGTCGAGCTCGACGCCCTCCAGCGTGGCCAGGAGGTCATGCTCAACGAGGCACTCAACGTGGTTGGCGCCTTCGAGTTCGAGACCGTCGGCGAGGTGGTGATGCTCAAGGAGGTCCTGGCCGACCAGGAGCGGGTCCTCGTCATCGCGAACGCCGACGAGGAGCGCGTCGTACGCCTCGCGGAGCCGCTGCTCAGCCAGCCCTTGCGGGCCGGCGACTCGCTGCTGCTCGACTCGCGGTCCGGGTACGCCTACGAGCGAGTCCCGAAGTCGGAGGTCGAGGAGCTCGTCCTCGAGGAGGTTCCCGACATCTCCTACGACTCGATCGGCGGGCTCGGGATGCAGATCGAGCAGATCACCGACGCGGTCGAGCTGCCCTACCTCTACCCGGAGCTCTTCGCCGAGCACGAGCTCAAGCCGCCGAAGGGCATCCTGCTCTACGGCCCTCCGGGCTGCGGCAAGACGCTGATCGCCAAGGCGGTCGCGAACTCGCTCGCGAAGAAGGTGGCTGCGAAGACGGGTGCCGAGGGGAAGTCGTACTTCCTCAACATCAAGGGCCCGGAGCTCCTCAACAAGTACGTCGGCGAGACCGAGCGGCACATCCGGCTGGTCTTCCAGCGCGCCCGCGAGAAGGCGAGCCAGGGGACCCCGGTCATCGTGTTCTTCGACGAGATGGACTCGCTCTTCCGCACCCGCGGATCGGGCGTCTCCTCCGACGTCGAGAACACGATCGTCCCGCAGCTGCTCTCGGAGATCGACGGTGTCGAACTGCTCGAGAACGTGCTCGTCATCGGTGCGTCGAACCGCGAGGACATGATCGACCCGGCGATCCTGCGGCCGGGCCGGCTCGACGTGAAGATCAAGATCGAGCGCCCAGACGCCGAGTCGGCGCGCGACATCTTCAGCAAGTACCTCACGCCCAGCCTGCCGCTGCACCCCGACGACGTCGCCGAGTTCGGCGGCGACGCCGGATCCACCGTGGCCGGCATGATCCGCGCCACCGTCGAGCGGATGTACGCCGAGACCGAGGAGAACCGCTTCCTCGAGGTCACCTACGCGAACGGTGACAAGGAGGTCCTCTACTTCAAGGACTTCAACTCCGGCGCGATGATCCAGAACATCGTCGACCGCGCGAAGAAGATGGCCATCAAGGACTTCCTCGAGCACGGCATGAAGGGTCTGCGGGTCAGCCACCTGCTGCAGGCCTGCGTCGACGAGTTCAAGGAGAACGAGGACCTCCCGAACACGACCAACCCCGACGACTGGGCCCGCATCTCCGGCAAGAAGGGCGAGCGGATCGTCTTCATCCGCACGCTCATCACCGGCAAGCAGGGCACCGAGCCGGGTCGGTCGATCGACACGGTCTCGAACACGGGGCAGTACCTGTAAGGCGCGCGCCGCACAGGTTCCTCGGCCCCCCGCCACGTCCGTGCACTGCGGGTGGGTTGGTCCGGGCTGCGGCGTGCGCCTGCGGCTCGGGAGCGTCCGGTGACACCCCCACCCCGCACACCAACCCCGCTACGCCTTCACCGGCCACACGCACGCCGTACGCTGGAAGCATGAGCGTACGACGGGTGATGGGCACCGAGGTCGAGTACGGCATCGCGGTGCAGGGGCAGCCGTCGGCGAACGCCATGGTGGCGTCGTCCCAGGTCGTCAACGCGTACGCCGCTGCGTCGGTGCGGGCCCGCCGCGCACGGTGGGACTTCGAGGAGGAGGCCCCGCTGCGGGACGCGCGCGGGTTCGACATGAGCCGGCAGGTGGCGGACCCCAGCCAGCTGACCGACGAGGACCTCGGTCTCGCGAACGTGATCCTCACCAACGGGGCGCGCCTGTACGTCGACCACGCGCACCCGGAGTACTCCACGCCCGAGGTGCTGACGCCGCTCGACATCGTCCGCTGGGACAAGGCCGGCGAGCGGATCATGCTGGAGGCGCAGCAGCTGGCCCGTCGGCTGCCCACCAGCCCCTCGATCGCGCTCTACAAGAACAACACCGACAACAAGGGCGCGTCCTACGGCACCCATGAGAACTACCTGATGCGGCGCCAGACGCCCTTCGCCGACATCGTCAAGCACCTCACGCCGTTCTTCGTGAGCCGCCAGGTGTTCTGCGGCGCGGGCCGCGTCGGCATCGGGCAGGACGGCCGCGACCACGGCTTCCAGATCAGCCAGCGCGCCGACTTCTTCGAGGTGGAGGTCGGCCTCGAGACCACGCTGAAGCGCCCGATCATCAACACCCGCGACGAGCCGCACGCCGACCCCGACCGCTACCGCCGGCTGCACGTGATCATCGGCGACGCGAACCTGGCCGAGATCTCGACGTACCTCAAGCTCGGCACCACCTCGCTGGTCCTCGCGATGATCGAGGACGGGTTCGTGTCGCGCGAGCTGTCGGTGATCAACCCGGTCAAGGCGCTGCGTGCCGTGTCCCACGATCCGAGCCTGCAGCACACGATGACGCTGCAGGACGGCCGCAAGCTGACCGCGGTCCAGCTCCAGCTGGAGTACCTCGACCTCGCCAAGAAGTACGTCGAGGACCGGTTCGGCACCGACATCGACGAGCAGACGGCCGACGTACTGCGCCGGTGGGAGGACGTGCTCGACCGGCTCGAGCGTGACCCGATGAGCCTGGCGGACCAGCTCGACTGGGTGGCCAAGCTCAAGCTGCTGGAGCAGTACCGCGACCGCGACGGGCTCGGCTGGGACGACGCGAAGCTGCAGCTGATCGACATCCAGTACTCCGACATCCGTCCCGAGAAGGGTCTCTACCACCGCCTGCTCGCCGGCGGCCGCATCCAGCGCCTGCTCACCGACGACCTCGTCGAGAGCGCGACCAGCGAGCCGCCCGAGGACACGCGGGCCTACTTCCGCGGCCGCTGCCTGGACAAGTACGCCGAGTCGGTGGCCGCCGCGTCCTGGGACTCGGTCATCTTCGACCTGCCCGGCCGCGACTCGTTGCAGCGCGTGCCGACGATGGACCCGGTGCGCGGCACCAAGGCGCACGTCGGCGAGCTGATCGACAACAGCGCCACGGCAGAGCAATTGGTCCGCGCACTCAGCCGCTGAATGGATAGGGTCGGAACATGGCGCAGGAGCAGAAGCAACCGCAGAAGAGCGGCGACGAGGTCGAGGAGACCCAGGCCGCGACCGAGAGCGACGTCGCCGAGCGCAAGGAGGCACTCGATGACGACGTCGACGCGATCCTCGACGAGATCGACGACGTCCTGGAGTCCAACGCGGAGGACTTCGTGAAGTCGTTCATCCAGAAGGGCGGCGAGTGAGTCAGCAGGCCGGCGGAGACGCCCGCATCCCCGCGGCGTACCTCCGACCGGGCTCGAGCTCGTTCTCCGACTTCCTCGCCGACACCGCGCCCGACCTGTTGCCCACGCGCAGCCTCCCGGCCGGTTCCGCGGCCGAGATCGCGCCGCACGGCACCACCATCGTCGCCGTGACCTTCCCCGGCGGCCTGGTGATGGCGGGCGACCGCCGCGCGACCATGGGCAACGTCATCGCCCAGCGCGACATCCAGAAGGTGTTCCCTGCCGACGAGTTCTCGGTGGTCGGCATCGCCGGCACGGCCGGCCTCGCCGTGGAGATGGTGCGGCTGTTCCAGGTCGAGCTCGAGCACTACGAGAAGATCGAGGGCGCCCCGTTGTCGCTGGACGGCAAGGCCAACCGCCTCTCCGCGCTCATCCGCGGCAACCTCGGGATGGCCATGCAGGGCCTGGCGGTCGTGCCGATGTTCGCAGGCTACGACCTCGCCAAGGGCGTCGGCCGGATCTTCGGGTACGACGTGACCGGCGGCCGCCACGAGGAGTCGCAGTTCTTCACGGTCGGCTCCGGCTCGATGTTCGCCCGCGGCGCCCTCAAGAAGCTCTGGCGCGCAGACCTCGTCCAGGACGACGCCGTGCGTGTCTGCCTCCAGGCCCTGTACGACGCGGCCGACGACGACTCAGCCACGGGCGGACCCGACCTGACCCGCCGGATCTTCCCGGTCGTGTGGGTCGTGACCGCGGCCGGTGCGGTACGCCTCGACGAGGCCGCGATCGGCGCCTTCGCCGACCAGGTGGTGGGGGAGCGGATGCGTCGACCCGACGGCCCGTTGGCACCGATCGAGGCAGGGGAGTAGCCGATGAGCATGCCGTACTACGTCTCGCCCGAGCAGCTGATGAAGGACCGGGCCGACTTCGCCCGCAAGGGCATCGCCCGAGGCCGTTCCCTCCTCGCGCTGCAGTACGCCGACGGCGTGCTGTTCGTGACCGAGAACCCGTCCAAGACCCTGCACAAGGTGGCCGAGCTCTACGACCGCATCGCGTTCGCCGCGGTCGGCCGCTACAACGAGTTCGAGAACCTGCGCATCGCCGGCGTACGCCTCGCGGACATGCGCGGCTACGCCTACGACCGCTCCGACGTGACCGGTCGCGGCCTGGCCAACGCCTACGCGCAGACCCTCGGCACCATCTTCTCCTCCGGCGGCGAGAAGCCGTACGAGGTCGAGATCTTCGTCGCCGAGATCGGTGACGAGCCCGAGGCCGACCAGATCTACCGACTCACCTACGAGGGCCGGGTCGCCGACGAGCACGGCTTCGCGGTGATGGGCGGCGACGCGGAGACCCTGTCGACGTACCTCCAGGAGCACTACGTCGCCGGAGCGGACCTGTCATCCGCCCTCAAGGTGGCCGTGGCGGCCGTCGGGCACACCGCGAGCGAGGACCGGGTCATCCCGGTCGACGACCTCGAGGTGGCGGTGCTGGACCGCACCCGGATCCAGCCGCGCAAGTTCAGCCGGCTGGCCCCGGAGCGAATCGCGCAGCTGCTCGCCTGATCACCGGTTCACTGCTGGAGGCGCGCCGCCATCAGCTCCATCAGCTTCACCAGGCCCTTGAAGGGCCGCGCCATCACGGTGAAGTCGGTGATCCGACCGTCCGCGCCCCACTCGAACATGTCGACGCCCTGCACCGACAGCCCGTCGAGCTCGGCCGTGAACTCCAGCACGGCCGAGCCGTCGGCGTACCACTGACGGTGGTAGGTGAGCGTCGGTCCGAGCACGTCGAACGCCGAGGCCAGGTAGTGCTTCGTGATCGCCCGGCCCTCCTGCGGCGTGTGCACCGCGGGGGAGTGGAACACGGCGTCCTCGGCGAGCAGGTCGTCGAGCGCGGCGGCGTCGCGGGCGGCGGCGGCCTGGTGCCAGCGGGCCACGGTCAAGGGCATGTCAGGACCATCGATCATGTACGTCAGGCTACGGACGCGGTGACCTCCGACGCACTAGTGTTGCTGCATGGACCGCCGGATCTTCGGGATCGAGAACGAGTACGGCGTCACGTGCACCTTCAAGGGGCAGCGCCGGCTCAGCCCTGACGAGGTCGCGCGCTACCTGTTCCGCAAGGTCGTGTCGTGGGGGCGCAGCTCCAACGTCTTCCTCCGCAACGGCGCCCGGCTCTACCTCGACGTCGGCAGCCACCCGGAGTACGCCACGCCCGAGTGCGACGACGTCCTCGACCTCGTCGCCCACGACAAGGCGGGCGAGCGGGTCCTCGAGGGGCTGCTGCTCGACGCCGAGCAGCGGCTGCACGACGAGGGCATCGCCGGCGAGATCTACCTGTTCAAGAACAACACCGACTCCGCCGGCAACTCCTACGGCTGCCACGAGAACTACCTGGTCTCGCGGGCCGGGGAGTTCAGCAAGCTGGCCGACGTGCTCATCCCGTTCCTGGTCAGCCGCCAGATCATGGTGGGGGCGGGAAAGGTGACGCAGACGCCGCGCGGTGCGGCGTACTCGGTGAGCCAACGGGCCGAGCACATCTGGGAGGGCGTCTCCTCGGCGACCACCCGCAGCCGCCCGATCATCAACACCCGCGACGAGCCGCACGCCGACGCGGAGAAGTACCGCCGCCTCCACGTCATCGTCGGCGACTCCAACATGTCCGAGAGCACCACGATGCTCAAGGTCGCCAGCTGCGACCTGGTGCTGCGGATGATCGAGGAGGGCGTGGTCATGCGTGACCTCACCCTGGAGAACCCGATCCGGGCGATCCGCGAGATCTCCCACGACATGACGGGCCGGCGCAAGGTCCGGCTCGCCAACGGCCGCGAGGCGAGCGCGCTGGAGATCCAGGCCGAGTACCTCGGCAAGGCACGCGACTTCGTCGACCGCCGCGCCATCAGCACCCCGGTGATCGAGCGCACCCTCGACCTGTGGGAGCGCGCGCTCAAGGCCGTCGAGGCCGACGACCTGAGCCTGATCGATCGCGAGATCGACTGGGTGATCAAGTGGAAGCTGATCGAGCGCTATCGCGCCAAGCACGGCCTGCCGCTGGGCCACGCGCGGATCGCCCAGCTCGATCTCGCCTACCACGACATCCACCGCGGGCGTGGTCTCTACTACCTGCTGGAGAAGCGTGGCGCGGTCGCCCGGGTCACCACCGACCTGAAGATCTTCGAGGCCAAGTCGGTGCCCCCGCAGAACACCCGGGCGCGGCTCCGTGGCGAGTTCATCCGCAAGGCGCAGGAGCGCCGCCGCGACTTCACCGTGGACTGGGTCCACCTCAAGCTCAACGACCAGGCGCAGCGGACGGTCCTGTGCAAGGACCCGTTCCGGGCGTACGACGAGCGGGTGCAGCGGCTGATCGACGGCATGTGAGCACCGGCGTACCGGGCGCGTTGGCTAAGGTTGCCGCCGTGTCGACCCGTCTCCGCCGCGTAGCCGCGCTCGCCGTCGTTCCCGCCCTCGCCCTCTCGCTCGTCGCGTGCGGGAGCAGCGACACCGCGAAGGGCTTCGACGCCGTCACGATCGGCGGCAGCTTCGGGCAGGCGCCGACGTTCACCTGGAAGAAGCAGATGGACGCCACCGACCCCGAGACGAAGACCCTCGTGAAGGGCACCGGCCCCGCGCTGGCGAACGGCGACACCGCCGTGGTCAACATCGCGGTCGCTGACGGCTACACCGAGCAGACCCCGATCTCGACGTTCACCTCGACGTACGGCGGACTCGTCGTGCCGGTCAGCGGCGCCACCATCCAGCCGCAGGCCATGGGCGACCTGTTCGTCAGCTTCCTCCAGTCCTACGTGAAGGCGGGCGTCACCGTCGGCACCCGGATCGCGATCGCCGTCGGAGCCACGCAGGCCTTCCCGCAGTACGTCACCGCGCTGCCGAACGGCCACTTCGACATCGGCAACCAGGACGGGCTGGTGATCGTGGCGGACGTGGTCGGGGTGCAGACCGCCGCCCAGCTGACCCAGAAGGCGCCGACCGGCACCGCCGCGACGCCGGCCACGTGGGCGCCGAAGGTCGTCGTCAAGAACGGCGCTCCCAGCGCCCTCGACTTCACCGGCACCCCGAAGCCGACCGGCAAGCTGCAGACGACCACGCTCATCCAGGGCTCCGGGCCGGCGCTCGCCAACGGCTCCACCGCCGTCGTGAAGTACCTCGGGCAGGTCTACCGAGGCAAGGCGCCGTTCGACGAGAACTTCTCCAAGAACGCTGCGCTCAACGCATTGATCGGCACGAAGGTCGAGCCTTTCCAGAACAGCCAGCCCACCGGGGTCTTCGTGACCCCCGTGGTCAAGGGCTGGAGCCGAGGATTGATCGGTGCACACGTGGGCAGCCGGGTGATGGTGCAGATCCCGCCGGCCCTGGGCTACGGGAAGACCGGGCAGAAGGGCATTCCCGCGAACTCCACGCTGTACTTCGTGGTTGATGTCCTTGCGGGTGGGTAGGACCACTCCGCACCAGCCGCCGCCACCTGCTCGGGAGATACGTTGAAGAAGCTCGCAGCCGCCGTCGCCATGATCGCTGGACTTTCGATGGTGAACGCACCCGTCCACGCTCAGACAGGACCTTTCCCGAGCTCCAAGTGTGCCGGCGCGACGCGCACGTGGATCACGACGACTCGCGGTATCCCGGTGTGGATCCCGACCAGTGTCGCGGCCGACACCTTCCAGTTCGGCGGACAGCAGTCGATCTCCACGGCTCAGGGCGAGATGACGGCCGTCACCAACGGCACATCCAACACGGTGGGTGGCACGGTCAAGCTTCCGATCCCTGTCGTGGATGCGTCGGTCAAGTACGACCGCCAGTGGAGCCACAGCACGACGTCGACGACCAGTCTCACCCGGACGTTCACGACGATCAGCCCGAAGATGCCCAACTCGGTGAACTGGCGCTGGCGGATGTACTTCCTGGGGTACCGATTCGTGGCGACGAAGACGTGCCACGTGCCGGTTCCGCTGCTGAACGCCGGCGACTACTACACCAAGCGCCAGTTCATCATCCCCGCCGCCAACCACGACTTCACCTTCCACGTCGAGGTGTACGCGCAGAAGAACTGGCTGGTGAAGCTCGACGGGACGCCGATCCGCCGGTGGAGCTGAGCAGTCGCACCGAAGTCGAACAGTTGATCGAATAGCGCCCTCTCGGGCAGAATCGACGCCATGCCGGTCCCCAAGAGCGAGCGACTGCTCAACCTGCTGATCATGCTGCTCGTCCAGCGGCGTCCGATCGCCAAGGACCGCATCCGCGAGCTGCTCTACGCCGACTCCCGCCCCGAGGCCTTCGAGAAGATGTTCGAGCGCGACAAGGACGAGCTGCGTGGTCTCGGCGTGCCGATCGAAGTGGCCCACATCGACCCCATGTTCGACGACGAGCAGGGCTACCGGATCCCGGCCGAGGAGTTCGCGCTCCCGCCGGTCGAGCTGACCGCCGACGAGGCCGCGATCGTGGGTCTGGCGACCCGGGTCTGGCAGGACGCCACGATGGCGCAGGCGACCACCGACGCGGTCCGCAAGCTGTCGGCGGCGGGGGTCGGCGTCGACCTGAGCGCGCTCGACATCGGTCAGCCCCGACCGACCGCCGAGGAGCCGTCCTTCGCGGCCTGCTGGCAGGCTGTCTGCGAGCGGCAGGCGATCATGTTCGACTACCAGCGTCCCGACCAGGAGCCGGCGCGGCGCAACGTGCAGCCCTGGGGCGTCGTGCGGTCCTCCGGCCGGTGGTACCTGGTCGGCTACGACACCGGGCGCCAGGACGAGCGAGTCTTCCGCCTCGACCGGTTCCGCAGCCCGGTCCGCACGGTCGGCCCGACGCAGGCGTACGACGTCCCGCCCGACACCGACCTGCGCGCCGTGATCGCCCGCCTCGCACCCCGGTCGCGGTACGCCGAGGCGGTGGTGCTCGCCCGCACCGACACCGGCCACGGGTTCCGCCGTCGCGCAGCGAAGGTGGAGCACGGCGTCCCCGGCCCGGACACGCGGTCGGGCTGGGACCGGATCACCCTCGAGAGCGTGGGCCGCAACCTGGTCGAGGAGGTCCTGCACCACGGCGCCGACGTGGTCCTGATCGAGCCGGCCGAGCTGCGCGAGCAGGTCGTGACCCGCCTGCGGGAGCTCGTGGCATGAGCGCACGTCCCGCCCCGGGGGCCCGCGACCAGGTCGCCCGCCTGCTCACTCTCGTCCCGTTCCTGCAGACCCGCGACCAGGTGCGCCTGGCGGAGGCCGCCGAGCTGCTCGGCAGCACGCCCGAGGCCGTCCTGTCGGACCTCCGGGTGCTGTTCATGTGCGGCCTGCCCGGGGGGCTGCCCGACGACCTCATCGACGTCGACCTCGACGCGATCTCCTCGGAGTCGGGTGCCGCCCTGGCCGACGGAGTGATCCGGATCGACAACGCCGACTACCTCTCGCGGCCGATGCGGCTCAGTCCCACCGAGGCCTCCGCCGTCATCGTCGCGCTGCACACCCTGCGCGACGGGTCGCCCGCCGACGTACGCGCCCTCGTCGACCGCGTGCTCACCAAGCTCGAGGCGGCGGCCAGCGTCCGGCCGGTCGTCGCGACCCACCCCGGCGAGGCAGCGCAGGTGGCGCTCAGCGCCCGGCTGCAGCAGGCAGCCGACGCCGGCGTCCAGGTCCGCATCCGCTACCACGTCCCCGCCCGGGACGAGGTCTCCGAGCGGGTCGTCGACCCGTTCGGCGTGGCGACCAGCGGCCGGTTCTCCTACCTCGACGCCTGGTGCCACACGGCCGAGGGCGACCGGCTGTTCCGGCTCGACCGGATCGAGTCCGCCGAGGTGCTCGCCATGCCGGTCACGTCGCCCCGGCGCGCGCCGCGGGCCCTGACCGACGGGCCGTTCGACGACTCGCCGGAGCGGGGCACCGTCGTCACGCTCCGCCTCGATCCCGAGGCGCGTTGGGCCACCGACTACTACCCGATGCGGGAGGTGCGCGAGCAGCCGGACGGCGGGCTCGAGGCCGACCTGGTGGTGGCCGACCCGCGCTGGCTGATCCGGCTGATGCTGCGCCTGGCGCCGCACGCCCGGGTCCTCGAGCCGAGCGAGTTCGCCACCGACCTGACCGTCCGGGCACGTGAGACCCTCGCTCTCTACGCATCGCCCGGGGCGTAGCATGGAAGCAACGGCAGACGCCGACACGACGAACGATTGAGAGACTGCGATGTACCCCCTCTTCGAGATGCCCGGCGGATGGGAGCTGATCGTCATCCTCGCCGTCGTCGTGCTCCTCTTCGGCGCGAAGAAGCTGCCCGAGTTCGCCCGGGGCACCGGCCAGGCGCTGCGCATCTTCAAGGCGGAGACCAAGGGTCTGCGCGACGGTGACGACGACAAGACGGCCGAGGCCGAGACGGACAAGCCCATCGAGGGCAAGATCGTCGACAACTGATCAAGCGCGCTTGATCCTGCACTGACGTGTCCCTGTCCGGCGTCGTCTCCCTCTTCGTCGGCAAGCCCGTCCACCCGGTCTCGGCCGACGGTCGGATGGCCCTGTCCGACCACCTCCGCGAGCTGCGCGCTCGTGTCCTGAAGAGCGCCCTGATCCTGCTCCTCGGCTTCGTCGCCGCGATGTTCTTCTACCACCAGCTGCTGCACCTGGTGGTCGGCCCGTACAACAAGGCCCAGGACATCCTCGGCCACGACCGCACCGCCATCATCACGAGCGGTCCGGCCGGCGGCTTCATGCTCTACTTCAAGCTCTGTGGGCTGGCCACGCTCATCGGCACCAGCCCGCTGTGGCTCTACCAGATCTGGGCCTTCATCCTCCCCGGCCTGCACGCCCACGAGCGCAAGTGGTCCTACGTCTTCATGTCGATCGCGGGGCCGCTGTTCCTGGTCGGCGTCGTGCTGGGCTACGTGACGTTCCCCAAGGGCCTGCAGATCCTCATCGGCTTCACCCCGGCCGGCGCGCAGAACCTCGTCGAGTTCAACGACTACCTGTCCTTCTTCAGCCGCACGCTGCTGGTGTTCGGCATCGCCTTCGAGATCCCCGTCTTCGTGGTGCTGCTCAACCTGGCCGGCATCGTCAAGGGCCGCCAGCTCGGTGCCTACCGGCCGTGGATCATCGTCGGCACCTTCATCTTCGCCGCCGCCGCAACGCCGTCGACGGACCCGTTCACCATGACGTTCATGGCGCTGCCGATGTGCCTGCTGTTCCTGGTCTCCGAGGTCATCGCCCGGCTCAACGATCGACGCAAGGGCCGCGATGACCTCAACCACGGGCTGTCGCCGGACGAGATGAGCGAGATCTGATGGGTCCCCGGCAGTGGGAGCGCGTCGACCCGTTCGAGCTCCCCGACTGGCTCGGCGACGACGACGTGACCTGGTCCGCGGAGTGCGCCCTCGGACGCCCCACCGTGCCCGGGGTCCTGCGCAGCGACACGGGCAGCGGCGAGCTCGCGTGCGACTTCCTGGCCGCCGACGTCGCCTGTCCGGCTCCGCTGGTCGACGAGGCCACCCGCACCCGGATCCACCAGGCGTGGCGGGACGGGCAGGTCGAGCTGCTGTCCGACGGCGAGCGGCTCACCCTCGGCGTCCCCGGCACCGCCCAGGACGCCGGTCTCGTCCTCGAGGCGATCGGCCGGTTCGCCAACGCGGTCGGCACCAGTCCGGCGCACTACGGCGTGCGGCTCCGCGCCGGCCACTGACCTGCACATAGGCTTCAGGGCGTGCCCCTGCCCATCCGCGACGTCGCCCTGGTGACGGACCCGTCGGCGGGCCGCGGGCGGGCGGCCGAGGTCCGGGATGCGGCGCTGCCGGTCCTGGCGGAGGCGGGCTGGAACGTACGTCGCCTCGACGCCCGCGACCGGACCGAGGCCGAGGACCTCGCGGCCAAGGCGGTCGTGGACGGCGTCGACGCCCTGCTCGTCTGCGGCGACGACCGGATGGCGGCCCTGGGCTTCCACCTCGTCGCCGGTACGACGCTGCCGCTCGGTGTGCTGCCGGCGGGCCGGCACGACGACCTCGCCCGCACCATCCGGCTGCCGCGCGGCGACGGCGCGGCAGCGGCCCGGCGGTTGACGACCGGGCGACCGCAGCGCCTGGACCTCGCCCGGTCCGGCGATCGCTGGTTCGCCACGGTCCTGACCCCGTTCGGTTCGCTGCGCGAGACCCGCCGGCTGCCGTACGTGCTGACCCTGGACGGCCGGGAGCGGCAGGTCGAGGCCACGATGGTCGCGGTGGCCAACACCCCGACGTTCGCGGGCGGCAAGCCGATCGCGCCCCGTGCGCGCGTCGACGACGGACTTCTCGACGTCGTCATCATCAGCTCGATCGGAAGGTGGGAGCTCGTGCGGGTCCGCAAGGTGACGGTCGCGGCGCCGGGAGTCGTCGCGCACGCCGACGGCGAGCGCTTCGGGGCGCTGCCGCTCACGATCGAGTGCCTGCCCGCTGCGGCCTGGGTGATCGCATGAGCGCCCCGGCCGGCACCTTCGAGGACTTCGCCGCCGGTTACCGGTTCCCCCTCGACGACTTCCAGGTCGAGGCCTGCCGTGAGGTCGAGGCGGGTCACGGGGTCCTCGTCGCGGCACCCACCGGCGCGGGCAAGACCGTCGTGGGGGAGTACGCCGTGCACCTGGCGCTCGCCACCGACCGCAAGTGCTTCTACACGACCCCGATCAAGGCGCTCTCGAACCAGAAGTACGCCGACCTCGTCGAACGCTACGGCGAGGACAAGGTCGGGCTCCTCACCGGCGACACGACCATCAACGGCGAGGCGCCGGTGGTCGTGATGACCACCGAGGTGCTGCGCAACATGCTCTACGCGCGCTCCCGGACGCTGGTCGGCCTCGGCTACGTGGTGATGGACGAGGTGCACTACCTCGCCGACCGGTCCCGCGGTGCGGTGTGGGAGGAGGTGATCATCCACCTGCCCGAGTCGGTGTCGGTGATCTCCCTGTCGGCCACCGTCTCGAACGCCGAGGAGTTCGGCGAGTGGCTCGAGGCGGTCCGCGGCACGACCCGCACGATCGTCGCCGAGCGGCGCCCGGTGCCGCTCTACCAGCACGTGATGGTCGGCCGCCGGCTCCTCGACCTGTTCGCCGAGTCCGACGTCGACGCGGCCGCCGGCTTCGTCCGCGAGGGCGCGCGGGTCAACGAGGAGCTGATGCGCCTCGCCCGCGACGACTGGGCCAGCAGCCGGCTGATGCGCGACCGGCGCAGCCCGCGCGGGAAGCGGCCCCAGGGCCAGCGCAACGTCGGGAACGGCCGCCGCGTCTGGGTGCCGAACCGGATCGAGATGATCGAGCGGCTCGAGCGCGAGCAGCTGTTGCCGGCCATCGACTTCATCTTCAGCCGCGCCGGCTGCGACGCCGCCGTCGAGCAGTGCGTCGCCGCGAACCTGCGGCTCACCCGGTCCGAGGAACGCGACCGGATCATCGCGTACGTCGAGAAGGAGCTCGGCTCGCTCCCCGGCGCGGACCTGGAGGTGCTCGGCTACACCGACTTCCTCGACGCCGCCTCGCGCGGCATCGCAGCCCACCACGCCGGCATGCTGCCCGCGTTCAAGACCGTCGTCGAGGAGCTCTACCTGCGCGGCCTGATCAAGGTCGTCTTCGCCACCGAGACCCTCGCGCTCGGCATCAACATGCCCGCCCGCACGGTCGTGCTGGAGAAGCTGACCAAGTGGAACGGCGAGACCCACGCCGACATCACGCCGGGCGAGTACACCCAGCTCACCGGCCGTGCGGGCCGCCGCGGCCTCGACATCGAGGGGCACGCGGTCGTGCTGTGGCAGCCGGGCATGAACCCGCGCGAGCTCGCCGGCCTGGCCTCGACGCGCACCTATCCGCTGCGCAGCAGCTTCCGGCCGTCGTACAACATGGCGGTCAACCTCGTGCACTCCTACGGCAAGCACCGCGCACGCGAGCTGCTCGAGCAGTCCTTCGCTCAGTTCCAGGCCGACCGTGCCGTCGTCGGCCTCGCGCGCCAGCTGCGCAAGGCCGAGGACGCCCTGGAGGGGTACGCCGAGGCCGCGCACTGCGACCGCGCGGACTTCATGGAGTACGCCGCACTGCGCCGCCGGATCAGCGACGTGCAGAAGGACGCCAGCCGCGATCGGAAGGCCGACCGGCGCACCGAGGCGTCAGCGTCCCTGGAGAAGCTCAAGCCGGGCGACGTGATCGTGGTTCCCGGCGGCAAGTTCGCCGGTCCTGCGGTCGTGGTCGACCCCGGCCTGTCCGAGAACGGCCACCGCCCCCTCGTCATCACCGCGGAGAAGCAGGGCCGCCGGCTCGGGATGCTCGACTTCCCGGTGCCGGTGGAGGCCGTGGCCCACATCCGGCTCCCCAAGAAGCTGGACCCGCGCAACCCGCAGCAGCGCCGTGACGTCGCCCTGGCGGTGAAGGAGGCCGTGCGGCCGCTGCCGCTGTCGGTGGTCAAGCCGCGGCTGCAGAAGGCCACCCAGGACCCCGCGGTCGCGGCCGAGGTGGCCGCGCTGCGCGCGGAGCTGAAGGCGCACCCGTGCGACAGCTGCCCGGACCGCGAGGACCACGCCCGCTGGGCCGAGCGCTGGTTCAAGCTGCACCGGGACACCGAGACGCTCGCCCGCCGGGTGGAGCGGCGCACCAACACCGTTGCCCGCACCTTCGATCGGGTCTGCGAGGTGCTCGAGACGCTCGGCTACCTCACCGAGGGCGACGACCCGGAGGTCACCCCGCGCGGCCGCGGCCTGATGCGGATCTACTCCGAGCTCGACCTGGTCGCCGCCGAGGCGCTCCGGCTCGGGCTGTGGAACGACCTCACGCCCAGCCAGCTCGGCGCGGTGCTGTCCGTGCTGGTCTACGAGGCGCGGCGCCCCGAGGAGGCACCGCCTCCCGTCCCGGGCGGCGCGGTCGCCACGACGACCGACGCCATGATGCGGCTGTGGCAGGAGCTGGAGCTGCTCGAGAAGCGCCACCGGCTCGACTTCCTGCGCAAGCCGGACACGGGCTTCGCGTGGACCGCCTACCGGTGGGCGGAGGGCGAACGCCTGGACGAGGTGCTGCGGCGCGCCGACCTGACGGCCGGCGACTTCGTGCGCCAGATGAAGCAGCTCGTCGACTTCGCCGGACAGATCGCGGACGCCGCGGCCGGTACGCCGGTCCGCGACACCGCCCGTCAGCTGGTCTCAGCGCTGCGCCGGGGCATCGTCGCCGGCGAGTAGGGCCGGGATCCAGGGATGAGCGCCGTCGCGAGCGGCGCTCGAGTGGTGCGATGGCAAGGCGTCGCCGCGACGGCGGTCTGGTTGCACCGTCAAGCGACGACAACGTAGCCAGCGTGCCGCGCGAGCGTCGCGCAGCAGGCGGTCATCCCTGGATTCCGGCCATGACCTTGGTGAGCCGTTCGACGGGGGAGCCCAGCCCCCAGCGCTCGGTGAGGTCGGCGAGCGCCTCCGGCTCCTGCGGCGCGGGCGGCAGGGCGAGGCCGGAACGGTCGAGCGCGATGTCCCGCGCGACCGCGACAACCTTCGGAGCGACCGCCAGGTACGGCGCCGCCTCCGCCAGCTTGAGTCGTACGCCGCCGGCGATCGCCGAGTCGGGATCGGCCGCCGCCGCGATGATCCCGGCCAGGTCGCCGTACTTCTGCAGCAGGCCGGCGGCGGTCTTCTCGCCGACGCCCTTGACCCCGGGCAGACCGTCGGAGGTGTCGCCGCGCAGGGTCGCGAAGTCGGCGTACTGGTCGGCGCGCACGCCGTACTTCTCCAGCACCCAGGCCTCGTCGACGCGCTCGTGCCGGCCGACCCCCTTGCCGATGTAGAGGACCCGCACCCCGTCGGCGTCCGAGACCAGCTGGAAGAGGTCGCGGTCGCCGGTGACGATGTCCACCGGCATCCCCGCGCCGGTGGCGAGCGTCCCGATCACGTCGTCGGCCTCGTAGCCCGGCGCACCCACGACGGCGATCCCGAAGGCCGCCAGCACCTCGCGGATCACCGGCACCTGCAGCTGCAGCGGGTCGGGCACCTCCTCCACGTAGCGTCGGTCGCTTCGCTCCCCGCTGCCTTCGGCGACGGGTGCGCCGGTCACCTCCGCCACCACCCGGTGGGCCTTGTACGACGGGATCAGGTCGACCCGCCACTGCGGGCGCCAGTCGTCGTCCCAGCAGCACACCAGGTGGGTGGGGCGGTACTGCTCCACGAGCTGGGAGATGTAGCCGAGCAGCCCGCGCACGGCGTTCACGTTGGCGCCGTCCGGTGCCAGGATCTCCGGCGAACCGAAGTAGGCACGGAAGTACATGCTGGCCGTGTCGAGCAGAAGCAGACGTTCCTCCACGCCGCAACCGTAGTGGGTGCAATAGGGTGACCGCGTGAGCAAGCCGCAACCGATCGAAGCGACCGACCGCCAGATCCTCGAGCTCCTGGCGACGGACGGTCGGATGTCGTTCACCGACCTCGGCAAGGCCACCGGCCTGTCGACGTCCGCGGTGCACCAGCGGGTCAAGCGCCTCGAGCAGCGCGGCCTGATCCTCGGGTACGGCGCCACCGTCAACTACGCCGAGATCGGCCTGCCGCTCACGGCGTACATCGCGATCCGTCCGCTGGAGCCCTCCCAGCCCGACGACGCTCCGGAGAAGCTGACCGTCCTCACGGAGGTCGAGGGCTGCTGGTCGGTCGCCGGCGACGAGTCCTACCTGATCAAGGTGCGGTCCACGTCCCCGTCCGACCTGGAGGACCTGCTGGGTCGGATCCGGGCGGTCGCGAACGTCGCCACCCGCACGACCATCGTGCTGCGCACCTACTACGAGAACCGGCCCGTCACCGCGGAGTGACGCACTACCCGGCGTGGCGCACGGCGACACGCCGATGAGAACAGGTTTTTTCTCGGAAATCTGCGCGCGAACCGGCGCGCTGTGACCTGCGGCTTTACGCGTTTGTGCAGGTCAGCCGGTGGTTGACAGACCCACTCACTCTGACGAAAAGTAACGTCTCGTTCGCTCGTGCAGGTCGTGGACAAGCGAACCGACGTCCGAGTGGCTGAGGCCGGGGGAGAAGCGCCAGCTCCACCCGCCCCCAGTTCGCGGAGGCCGGTTCGCCCCTCGAGAGCGACCCGGGAGGGGTCCCGGTCTCCCTAGACAACAGCTCCGCGCCAGCAGCCGGCCGGTGCCGCGAGGTGGACCGAAGGAGACGGGAACCCTCCCGGAGCCCTGAAGGGCGGGCAGTAGATTGCCCGCTGTGACGGCCCGCCTCCTGACTGCCGCCCTCTGCGGGGCGCTGCTGTCGGCGGCGTACGAGCCGGTCACGATCCCGTACGTCCTCCCGTTCGCCGTCGCCGGCCTGGTCCTCGCCCTCCGCTCCCTGTCGGTACGACGGGCGGCGCTGGTCGGCTGGGTCTTCGGGTTGTGCTTCTTCGTGGTGCACATCGACTGGATGGCCCGCAGCATCGGGGTCGGCGCCTGGCTCGGGCTCACCCTCGCCGTTTCCTTCACCTACGCCCTGGTCGGCGCCGCGTCGCCGCTGGTCCGCACGCTGCCGTGCTGGCCGCTCTGGCTGGCCGCGGTCTGGACCGGGATGGAGGACCTGCGCAGCACCTGGCCGTTCGGCGGCATGCCCTGGGGACGTCTCGCGTACGCCGCCATCGACACCCCCGTCGCGCCCGCGGTCGCCTACACCGGCATGAGCGCGCTCAGCTTCGGTCTCGCCCTCCTCAGCTGCCTGCTCGCCCGCGCCGTCGAGGACCGCAGTCCCCGCTGGGCCGTCGCCGCGGCCGGCACGCTCGGGCTGCTCAGCCTCCCCGCACTCGTGCCGGTGCCCTTCCACCAGGACGGCGAGACGACCGTCGCCGCCGTCCAGGGCGACGTCCCGGGCGGCGACAACATGCTGGCCGACCCGCGCGGCATCACCCGCAACGAGGACAGCGGCACCCGCCGCCTCGCGGCCGACATCGCGGCCGGCCGCCGCCCGAGGCCCGCGTTCGTCCTGTGGCCCGAGAACTCCAGCGTCGTGGACGTCTTCTACGACGCGATGGTGAGCCAGCTGATCACCCAGGCCGTGACCACCATCGGCGTGCCCGTCGTGGTCGGGGCGGTCGTGCAGCAGGGTGACCACGAGATGCTCAACCAGGGCATCGTCTGGGACCCCGTCACCGGTCCCGGTGACCGCTTCACCAAGCACCACCCGGTGCCCTTCGGCGAATACATCCCCCTGCGCAGGCTGCTCGGCGACCCGCGGTTCGGCCGGCTCGGCATGATCCCGCGCGACATGGTGGGCGGCACCCGCACGACACCGCTCACCGTGGCCGGGGTCCGGCTCGGCGACGCGATCTGCTTCGACGTCGCCTACGACGAGGTGCTGCGTGACCAGGTCCGCAACGGAGCGCAGATGCTCGCCGTGCAGACGAGCAACGCCACGTTCATCTACACCCGCCAGGTCGACCAGCAGTTCGCCATCACCCGGATGCGGGCGCTGGAGGAGGGGCGCTGGCTGGTGGTCGCCTCGACGAACGGGCTGTCCGGCGTCATCGCCCCCGACGGCAGGGTGGTGCAGACGCTGCCGCGGCGTACGTCCGGGATCCTGGAGGCCACCGTCGGCCTGAGCTCGTCCCTCACGCCCGCCGTACGGCTCGGAGCCTGGCCCTCGCACGGCATCGCAGCCCTCGCCCTCGTCGCGCTGGCGTGGGGTGCGGTCACGTATCGTCGAGGCCGTGGGGAGACGACGTCGCAGGCTGGCCGTGGTCCTCTTCGTCGCGTTCATCGTGATGCCGCTCGTCGAGCTCTACGTGATCATCAAGGTGGGCAGCCTGATCGGGATCCTGCCGACGATCGCCCTGCTGGTCCTCGACAGCCTGCTGGGGACGTGGCTGATCCGTCGTGAAGGCGGCCGCGCGTGGCAGGCGCTGCGCGAGCGGCTCGAGACCGGTCGGATGCCGCACCGCGAGCTGGCCGACGGCGCGCTGGTCGTCCTCGGTGGCACGCTGATGCTGAGCCCCGGGTTCGTCACCGACGTGTTCGGCATCCTGCTGGTGTTGCCGGTCACGCGGCCGCTGTTCCGTCGGCTGATGCTGTCGTACGCCGCCGGGCGGGCCACGGGCTACGTCACCGGGAACATGACGGGCACAACGCCAGGAGGCACCCCGGGCGGACCCGGAGTGCCTCCTGATGTGGTGCGTGGCGACGTCGTCGACCAGTGACGACCTAGGCGTTCGCCTTGCGCTTGCGCGCGTTGGCGCGGTGCAGGTGCGCCGGGCCGATCTCGCCGCCGCGGAGCAGCTCGAGCCGCTCGTCGAGGATGGCCTGCAGCTCCTTCTCCGAGCGCCGCTCGAGCAGCATGTCCCAGTGGGTGCGCTGCGGCTTCTCGTTCTTCTCCTCGCGGGCGATGCCCGAGACGTTCTCGGCCTCGAGCCCGCAGCGCGGGCACTCCCAGATCGCGGGCACCTCGGCCTCGTCCGACATGGTGATCTCGAAGACGTGACCCTGGGGACAGCGGTATCCCACCTGCTGCCGCGCGGCGAACTCGATGCCGCGCTCGTCCTCGAAGGACTGCCCGCCCAGGCGGGCTCCCCGCAGTGTGCGCTCGGCCATTGCTACCCCTCCAGCTGACGATTCGACGGGGAGCGGATCGCGCGTCCCCAGTTGTTCAACGTTACCCGCGGGGAAAAGGTTTCAACCACAACGAAGGAATCGGCGGAAGAACCCGCTCAGGACGTCGCTTGCGCCTCTCGGATCCCACGCGCCGGGTCCACCCTCAGCAGCACCACCAGGCCCAGTGCGAACAGCACGATCAAGGACAGGATGGCCGGCCGGTAGGAGCCGGTGACCTGGAAGACGACGCCGAACAGCAGCGTCCCGACCCAGGACGTGCCCCGCTCGCAGGCGTTGTAGAGCGCGAAGTACTCACCCGCCCGGCCGCGGGGGATGAGCATCGAGAAGAAGGACCGCGACAGGGCCTGGGTGCCGCCCATGACGATCGCGATCGCGACGCCGGCCGCCAGGAACGCCGCCACGTTGCGGGCCGGCAGGAAGATGGCGAGCACGACGATCGCCATCCAGGCCACCGTGCCGCCGACGATGCACCGGTAGGCGCCGTACCGCGCCGCGACCCGGCCGAAGAGCAGCGCGCCCCCGAAGGCCACGAACTGGATCATCAGGATCGCCGCGATCAGGACGCTGTCGCCGAGGTGCAGCTGCTTGGAGCCGTAGATGGACGCGCTGTAGATGACGGTCTGGATGCCGTCGTTGTAGAAGAGGTAGGCGATGAGGAACGTCATCGTGACCGGGTACGCCGGCAGCTGGCGCAGCGTCGTCCAGAGCTGGCCGAAGCTGCGGGCGAGCAGGCCGCCGGACTCGGGCAGCACGGACTGCGCGGGGTGGTCCTTGAGCCGGACCACCGGGATGATCGTGAACGCGGCCCACCAGACCGACGCCGACAGCAAGGACAGCCGGACCGCGAGTTCCTTGTCGATGCCGATCGCGGAGTGGCCCAGCACCATCGCCAGGTTGACCAGGAGCAGCAGCCCGCCGCCGAGGTAGCCGAACGCCCAGCCCCGCGACGAGACGGCGTCGCGCTCGGCGTCGGTGGAGATGTCGACCAGGATCGCGTAGTAGCTGACCAGCGAGCAGCCCGCGAGGACGCTCGAGACGACCACCGCGACAGCACCGAGCTGCCAGTGGTCGTCGTACATGAAGAACAGCAGGGAGCCCACGAAGGCGCCCGCCCACGCGCACCAGCCCATGTGCAGCCGCTTGCGGCCGGAGCGGTCGACCATCGCGCCGACGACCGGCAGCACGAACGCGCTCGCGATGGTCGCGAAGCTGGTGAGGTACGACGGCAGCGAGCCCGCCGCGAGGTGCAGGCCGAGCACGTCGACCGTCCGCGCACAGGTGTCGTCGGGAGAGTCGCCGCACCCCGCCGCCCGGCCGGCCACCGTGATCATCAGCGGGCCGAACAGGACCGTCAGGACCGTGGTGAAGAACGCCGAGTTCGCCCAGTCGTACCAGTACCAGGCCTTCTGCTCCCTCGCCCGCGCAAGCGGGGTGAAGTCACCGAGCGCCTGCGGCGCACCTGTGGTCATGTCGTCCTCCCTCGCGGCGGTCCCTCACCACCGGCCCAGCTCCTGGAGCACATCCTTGAGCACGTCGGTGCGGTCCGTGAAGATGCCGTCGACGCCGAGGCCGACCAGCTCGCGGATCTCGTCGGCGTCGTCGATGGTCCAGACGTGGACCTGCTTGCCGGCGGCGTGGGCGCGCTCGACGAAGCCGGGGGTGACGATCGTGACCCCCCGCGCCCGGTGCGGCACCTGGAACGCCGTGAACTCGTCGCCGGCGAGCCGGGCCAGCCGGGTGCTCGGGGCAAACCGCCACGCAGCGATCTCGACCGGGTCGGCGGCCGTCGCGACCCGCCCGCCGGTGAGCCGCCGGAGCTCGCGGGTCCGAGCGCGGGAGAACGAGCCGACGGTGAGCCGGTCGTGGAGGCCGCGCTCCTCGACGAGCGCTGCCAGCGCCGCCGGCGTACCGGCTGCCTTGAGGTCGATGTTGAACCGTGCCTGCGGGAAGGCGTCGAGCAGCGCGGCGAGGGTCGGCACCTCCTCGCGCCCCGCGATCCGCGCCTCCCGGATCTCGGCGAGGGTGAGGTCGGCGACGGCGCCCACCCGGTCGGTCACCCGGTCCAGGACGGCGTCGTGGAAGGCGAGCAGGACACCGTCCCTGGTCAGGTGCACGTCAGTCTCGAGGTGCGTGTAGCCCAGCGCCACCGCGTGGGTGAACGCCGCCAGCGTGTTCTCCAGGCCCTCGATCTCCGGGTGGTACGCGCCGCCACGGTGGGCGAACGCGATCATCTAGATGTCCCGGAAGGTCTCGATGTCGGCACCCAGCGAGCTGAGCCGCTCGGCGAGGTCCTCGTAGCCGCGGTGGATGACGTAGGTGCCGCGCAGCACCGAGGTCCCCTTGCTGGCGAGCATCGCGAGCAGCACGACGACGGCCGGCCGCAGCGCCGGCGGGCACATCAGCTCGGCACCGGTCCACGACGTCGGTCCCTCGATCATCACCCGGTGCGGGTCGAGCAGGGTGACGTGGCCACCGAGCTTGTTGAGGTCGGTGAGGTAGATCGCGCGGTTGTCGTACACCCAGTCGTGCAGGTACGTCGCCCCGTCGGCCGTCGCCGCGATGACCGCGAAGAACGGCAGGTTGTCGATGTTGAGCCCGGGGAACGGCATCGGGTGGATCTTGTCCCGGGGCGCGACGAGGTCGGAGGGGAAGGTGCGGATGTCGACGAGCCGGGTGCGGCCGTTGGCCGCGAGGTACTCCTCGGACAGCTCGCAGCGGAAGCCCATCTCGCCGAGCACGGCGAGCTCGATCTCGAGGAACTCGATGGGCGCCCGGCGCACGGTGATCTCCGAGCGGGTCACGATGGCCGCCGCGAGCAGCGACATGGCCTCGATCGGGTCCTCGCTGGGGGAGTAGTCGACGTCGACGTCGATGGTCTCGCGGCCGGTGATGGTGAGCGTCGTCGTACCGATGCCGTCGACCTGGACGCCGAGGGCCTGCAGGTAGAAGCACAGGTCCTGGACCATGTAGTTCGACGACGCGTTGCGGATGACGGTGCGGCCCGGGTGCAGGGCGGCGGCCATCAGGGCGTTCTCGGTGACCGTGTCACCGCGCTCGGTGAGGACGATGGCGCGGTCGGGGCTGATGGCGCGGTTGACCTGCGCGTGGTACCAGCCGTCGGTCGCCTTGACCTCGAGGCCGAAGGGACGCAGCGCCGACATGTGCGGCTCCACGGTGCGGGTGCCGAGGTTGCAGCCGCCGGCGTAGGGGAGGTCGAAGTCGTCGGAGCGGTGCAGCAACGGCCCGAGGAACATGATCACCGAGCGGGTGCGACGGGCCGCCTCCTCGTCGATGTCGGTGAGGTCGAGGGTCTTCGGCGGGACGATCTCGAGGTCGTTGTCGTCGTTGAGCCAGCGCGTCTGTACGCCGAGGCTGGAGAGCACCTCGAGCAGCCGGTTGACCTCCTCGATCCGGGCCACCTTGCGCAGCGTCGTGCGCCCTCGGTTGAGCAGCGAGGCGCAGAGCAGCGCGACGCCCGCGTTCTTGGAGGTCTTCACGTCGATCTCGCCGGAGAGCGTGGTGGGGCCCTTCACCCGGAGGTGGGTCGGGCCGGCGCCGAGCGCCACGATCTCGGAGTCCAGGGCGCTGCCGATCCGCTCCAGCATCTCCAACGACATGTTCTGGTGGCCGCGCTCGATCCGGTTGATCGCGCTCTGGCTGGTGCCGAGCCGGTCCGCGAGCTGCGCCTGGGTGAGGCCGCGGTGCTTGCGGGCGTCCCTGATCAGGTTGCCGATCCGGCTCTTGTAGTCGGTGCTCTCGACAGTCATGTACCCGACGGTAACTCATATATGAGATAGAGCGCCATCGGCGTGCCGACCGGCCGACCAGCACAATGGTGCCATGCGTGCCACGACGATCCACGGACCCCGCGATATCCGCTTCGAGGAGGTCGCCGACCCGGCGATCAAGAAGCCGACCGACGCCATCGTGCGCGTCACGGCCGGCTGCATCTGCGGCTCGGACCTGTGGCCCTACCGCGGCGAGAACCCGATCCGGCCCGGCGCGACGATTGGTCACGAGTGCATCGGCGTGATCGAGGAGGTGGGCAGCGAGGTCGCTTCGTTCCGGCCCGGTGACTTCGTGGTCGTGCCGTTCTGCCACTGCGACAACACCTGCCCGCACTGCGCCTACGGCGTGAACTCGGCGTGCGTGAACCTCGGGATGACCTCCAGCGGTCAGGGAGAGCTGGCCCGGGTCAACCAGGCCGACGGGAGCCTGGTCAAGGTGCCCGAGGCGCCCGACGCGTCGTCGTACGCCGCCCTCCTCACGCTCTCCGACGTCATGCCGACCGGGTGGCACGCGGCGGTGTGCGCCGGGGTCGTGCCGGGATCGACGGCGGTCGTCGTCGGTGACGGCGCGGTCGGGCTGTGCGGGGTCCTCGCCGCCTCGGCCATGGGGGCCGAGCGCGTCATCGCGATGTCCCGCCACGAGTCGCGGCAGAAGATCGCCACCCTGTTCGGCGCGTCCGACGTCGTGGCCGAGCGGGGCACGGAGGGCATCGCGCGGATCAAGGACCTGACCGACGGTGTCGGTGCCGACGCTGTGCTCGAGTGCGTCGGCACCGGTGAGTCGATGTCGACGGCGATCGCGATCACCCGCCCCGGCGGCGGGGTCGGCTTCGTCGGCGTACCGCACGGGGTGGAGCTGCCCACGCGCAAGCTGTTCGAGACCAACATCGGCCTGCGCGGCGGCATCGCTCCGGTACGCCGCTACCTCCCGGACCTGCTGGAGCGCGTGCTGTCCGGTGCGATCGACCCGAGCCCGGTCTTCGACCTGACCCTGCCGATGGAGCAGGCGGCCGAGGGCTACCGGGCGATGGACGAGCGGCGCGCGATCAAGGTGCTGCTGCAGCCCTGACGCACCCTGTCAGCCGAGGTCGCCGCGGCACTCGCAGCCGTGGTCGCAGGGCAGGTAGTGGTGGGGCGCGTGTCCGCAGTGCCGGCACGGGAGGTCGTGGGACAGGTGGACCCGGTGGCCGTCCTCGACGACCCTGACCTGCACCTCGGCTGCTCTCGGCATGCTTGTCACAGTAGGTTCGCCACGGACGTCGTACCTCCTGCAGACGTCCCGGATCCGGGTAGTCAGGACGGGCCAGTCGCCGGCCCGAACGCACACGCGAGGGAGCATCGATGGACGCCGACCGGCACGACACGATCCGGGTGCAGGGCGCCCGCGAGAACAACCTCAAGGACGTCTCCGTCGAGCTGCCGAAGCGCCGGCTCACCGTGTTCACCGGGGTGTCCGGCTCGGGCAAGAGCTCCCTGGTCTTCGGCACGATCGCGGCCGAGTCGCGTCGGCTGATCGACGAGACCTACTCGACCTTCGTGCAGGGGTTCATGCCGAACCTCCCGCGTCCCGACGTCGACGTGCTGGAGGGGCTGACCACGGCGATCCTGGTCGACCAGGATCGGATGGGCGCGAACGCGCGGTCGACGCTCGGCACGGTCACCGACGCCAACGCCATGCTGCGCTCGCTGTTCAGCCGGCTCGCGACGCCGTACATCGGCGGCCCGACGGCGTTCTCCTTCAACATCCCGACAACGACGGTCGGCGGGGCCTCCGTCACCGAGTCAGGAAAGAAGAACGTCGTCCGCAACCAGGTCTACCTGGGCGGGATGTGCCCGACCTGCGATGGCCGGGGCACGGTCTCGGAGCTCGACCTCTCCGCGATCGTCGACGAGACGAGGTCGCTGGAGGAGGGCGCGATCCTGGTGCCGGGCTACACCGCCGACGGCTGGCTGGTGCGGACGTACGCCGAGTCGGGGTTCTTCCCCGCGGACCGGCCGATCCGGGAGTTCACCGAGCAGCAGCGCGCCGACCTCCTTCACAAGGAGCCGGTGAAGATCAAGGCCAAGGGCATCAACGTCACCTACGAGGGCCTGATCCCGAAGCTGCGCAAGTCGATGTTCAGCAAGGACCCGGACGCCCTGCAGCCGCACATCAAGGCGTTCGTGGAGCGAGCCGCGGTCTTCGGGGAGTGCCCCACCTGCGAGGGCACCCGGCTCAACGAGTCCGCGCGGACCCCGACCATCCAGGGAAAGAACATCGGCGAGGTGTGCCGGATGCAGGTCACCGACCTGGCGGCGTGGGTGCGGACCATCGACGATC
This sequence comes from Nocardioides maradonensis, assembly GCF_054777115.1. Taxonomy (NCBI): domain Bacteria; kingdom Bacillati; phylum Actinomycetota; class Actinomycetes; order Propionibacteriales; family Nocardioidaceae; genus Nocardioides; species Nocardioides maradonensis. The sequence goes on from NZ_BAAHAZ010000021.1 coordinate 87,886, forward strand.
CCGCGGTCGCGCCGCTCGTCGCCTCGCTGCTGCACCTGCTCGACGCCCTGACCGAGATCGGGCTGGGCTACCTCTCGCTGGACCGCCCCTCCGGCACGCTGTCGGGCGGCGAGGCGCAGCGGACCAAGATGGTCCGCCACCTCGGCTCGGCGCTCACCGATGTCACCTACGTCTTCGACGAGCCCACGATCGGCCTGCACCCGCACGACATCGAGCGGATGAACAACCTGCTGCTGGAGCTGCGGGACAAGGGCAACACCGTGCTCGTGGTCGAGCACAAGCCCGAGACGATCGCCATCGCCGACCACGTCGTCGACATGGGGCCGGGTGCCGGGAGCGGCGGAGGAGAGGTCGTCTTCGAGGGCACGTACGACGAGCTGCGGACCGCCGACACGCACACCGGCCGGCACCTGGCCTACCGGGCCGCGCTCAAGGAGTCGGTGCGACAGCCGTCGGGCGTGCTCGAGATCCGCGGCGCCGACATGCACAACCTCCAGGACGTCGACGTCGACATCCCGCTCGGGGTGCTGACCGTCGTCACCGGCGTGGCCGGGTCGGGCAAGAGCTCGCTGATCCACGGGTCCGTCGCGGGGCGGCCGGGCGTCGTCGTCATCGACCAGGCGCCGATCAAGGGATCGCGGCGGAGCAACCCGGCGACGTACACGGGACTGCTCGAGCCGATCCGCAAGGCCTTCGCGAAGGCCTGTGGGGTGAAGCCGGCGCTGTTCAGCGCGAACTCCGAGGGCGCGTGCCCCACCTGCAACGGCGCGGGCGTGATCGTCACCGAGCTGGGCTTCATGGACTCGGTCTCGACCCCGTGCGAGGACTGCGGCGGCAAGCGGTTCCAGGCCTCCGTGCTGGAGCTGCGGATGGGCGGCCTGAACATCGCCGAGGTGCTGGACCTGCCGGTCTCCGAGGCACTCGCGTTCTTCTCCGCCGGCGAGGCGAGGACGCCGGCAGCCGCGGCCATCCTGAGCCGGCTCGAGGACGTCGGCCTCGGCTACCTGCGGCTCGGTCAGCCGCTGAACACCCTGTCCGGCGGCGAGCGTCAGCGGGTCAAGCTGGCGATGAACATGAAGGACTCCGGTGAGGTCTTCGTGCTCGACGAGCCCACGACCGGCCTGCACCTGGCTGACGTCGAGAACCTGCTCCTGCTCCTGGACCGGCTCGTCGACGCGGGCAAGTCGGTCATCGTCATCGAGCACCACCAGGCCGTGATGGCCCATGCCGACCGGATCATCGACCTCGGCCCGGGCGCCGGCCACGACGGCGGTCGGGTCGTCTTCGAGGGGACGCCCGCCGAACTCGTCGCCGCCCGGTCCACGTTGACCGGGGAGCACCTGGCGGCGTACGTCGGAGGCTAGGACTTCTCCTCTCCGAGCCAGCGGGTCGCCAGCCACAGCGTCGCGCGGGTGTCGGCCTCGTCGAGGTCGACCTGGAGCAGGGTCTCGACCTGGGCGAGGCGGTGCCGGACGGTGTTGCGGTGGATCTCGAGCGCCCGCGCCGTGCGCTCGTTGCTGCCGTGGCTGCGCAGCCACGTGTGCAGCGTCGCCAGCAGCGTCCGCGCAGGCTCGGTGGCCGGGTCACCGAGCGGTCGCAGCACGTCCCGCGCGAACGCCGCACGGTCGGCGTCCTCGACGATGGCGCCGACCGACAGGTCCTGCCCATCCCCGACGTGCAGCGCGACCCCACGACCCCGCGCGACCTGGAGGGCTCGCCGAGCCTCGCGGTCGGCCGCCGGCAGCGCGTCGAAGGGGTGCGGTCGCGAGCACCCCAGGGTCCAGCCGTGCGGCACGGTCGTGCCCCGCGGGAGCGCACCCGCGACGAGGGCGGTCAGGTGCTGCCCGTCCAGGTCGAGGTACGGCGTGCCGAGCGCGGTCCGCATCCGGGTCACGTCGACCGCGGTCTGGCGCTCGGTCGACGTCGTCCCCGTCGTGTCGAGTCGACCCCGCACCACCACCCAGTCCGCGGCACGGCCGCCGGTGACGTCGCTCAGCAGGCCCTCGACGTCGGCCGGCGTCCGGCCGACGAGGAGCCGGACCAGCGCGGAGTTTCCCTCGACCTTGCCGTCCAGCGAGTGCCGCGGGTTGACGAGGAGCGCGAGCAGCCAGAGACCGGTCGCGATGGTGCGGCGCTGGCTGAGCGTCAGTGCGGTCGCACCGACCACGCCCAGCACGAACCGGCCCCCGCCGGGGGAGCCCGTCGGGACGACGTACACGGAGATGTGGAGGCGGTCGCCGAAGGTCGCGACCGCGCTCTGCTCACCGGCGTCGAGCCGCACCACGCCGTGTTCGGCGAGGAGCTGCCCGGGCCGGTCGCGATCGTCGTACCGGCGGCCGACGAGGCGCACGCCGCCGAACTGACCCACCGGTGGCGGGAAGCCCTCCGGCTGCGTCCGCGGGAGACTCCGGAACTCACAACAGATCAGGGTCGCCGGCTGAGCCGGCGACCCTGATCGTGGTGACTGACGAGACGACTACCAGCCGCGTTCGGCGAGGCGGTGCGGCTGCGGGATCTCGTCCACGTTGATCCCCACCATCGCCTCACCCAGACCCCGCGACACCTTCGCGATCACATCCGGGTCAT
>NZ_BAAHAZ010000022.1:0-78050 GCF_054777115.1 Nocardioides maradonensis
CGTCGTGTCGGATGACGCCCGACGGCTGGTGCTCCGAGCATTCGACGGCGGCAGGACCGGCGTACTGCAAGCCGCGCATACGGCCCGCCGCCCCGAGTGAGGAGGACCGAGCATGACGACCGAGGAAGCGCGACTCGCGGTCGCCCAGGTGTGGCGGGTCAAGAAGACCGGCGCGCTGCGCACGATCACCGTCCTGCGCAACCACGGCAGCAACGAGAAGCCCTACTACGACGTGGGCTGGGAGACGACCGAGAAGCCGTTCCGACGTGGGGCGACCTACGAGGAGTACTTCCGCCGCAACTGCGAGTTCGTGTCCGACCCGAACGCATGCACGTGTCCGCCGTCGCCGACGAACGGCCACCTGATCGCGGGTGACTGTCCCGCGCACTCGCCCGTCCTGATCAACGAGGGAGGTCGAGCATGACGACCGAGGATGTGCGACTCACCGACGCCGAGTGGGAGCCGCTGCACGACGCGATCTGCGACGGCGACCGGTTCGACGCCCGGGCCTACATCGACGGACTGCTCGCTGAGCGCGTTAAGGAGCACGCTGCTCGCAACGCGGCGGAGGCGATCCGCTCCGCTGCGCGGGACTGGTATACCAGGAACGGATCCCGCGAGATCAACAGGCAAGAGATGTCGTGGTTCTTCCTCCGGGCCCTCCGGATCGAAGAAGAGGCTGGACTGGGCGTCGTCGAAGGGCCTGAGCCGCGCATACGGTCCGGGGGTGAGTCGTCATGACGTCGATGAGCGAGCAGGACCGCTGGATCACCGAACACTTCGAAGTCGGGATCATCGGCACGAACACGCGAGCTGCTGCAGGTCGACGCGTGAGCCAGGAGATGTACACGGCCGAGCAGGCTGGGGTGCTGCTCGACGTGAAGCCCTCGTTGATCTACCAGTGGTGGAAGGCAGAGCGGGCAGCGCCGGCTGGGATGCTCACGGCCGCTGTGCCGGGAGGACTCAAGCCGCTGTTCACCCTGGCCGAGCTACAGCCACTGGCCGACCGGTACCACGCCATGAAGGCCAGGCAGGCGCGCCGCAGATCGGGGTGATCTCGGCGCGTCGAGCACAGCGTCCTTGCCTTCGCTGAGCATGGAATGTAGAACTGTGCCAGCGGTACACGTGTACCCGCAGCGAGGCCCGAGGCGATCAACGCCCGGGCCTTCTTCGTTCTCCGGCCCGGGCATGTGGGGCAGGGGCTTGCCCGGTGCGAGCCCGGGCCGGGGCAGCCCGCCGGAGGTTGCCCATGACCGCGCAGCCCAGCGACCCACGCAAGACCCGCGCCTGGAGGAAGCTGCGCGACCAGGTCGTCGAGGAGGAACCCGACTGCCGGCTGCGCCTGCCTGGCTGCACCGGTGCGAGCACGACGGCCGACCACATCAAGCCGGTCAAGACGCACCCTCACCTGGCGATGGAGCGGACGAACCTGCGTGGTTCCTGCGAGCCATGCAACAAGAAGCGAGGGGCCGGCGCCGCTGGCGGTAGCGATTCCGAAGCGACATCCACTCCAAGGCCCCGGGCCCTCGACATCTTCAAGCCGCTGCACGAGATCGACGGCTGAAAAATCACGGGGGAGGGGCCTCAGAGCGGAGAGACCGGACTCGCCCCTTCTCTCCCCCCGAGCCCTCGAAAACTGACCGCAGCTCGTACCTCCTGGCGGCTTACGTGTCAATAGGAGGTGTCAGATGGCTTCCTGTCGTCACTGCGGCACCGATATCCCCCCTCGCCGGCGGGTATGCGACGGATGCAAGGGGGGCGCCCGCAAGCCGGACGCCGAGACACCTCCCGCGGACGAGTCGACGCCGCTGAACACCCCAAAGGGCCTGCATCCCCGCGGCCGTGAGCTGTGGATCTCGCTCGGGCAGAAGGAAGGCACTCCGGCCGGCGAGCTCGCGCTCGAGGCATGCCGATCCGTCGACCGACTGAACGAGCTCGACAACGTCATCGCCGGCAAGGGCGTTCTCCAGCTCATGAAGTTCCGCCTCGACGGCCACGGATGGTGGGACGACGAGGGCGACCACCACGTCCACGTCACCGTCGGCTTCCAGTCGGTCCTGACCGAGGCCCGACTCCAGCAGACCACGCTCAAGGACCTCCTCAAGGAGCTGCGTGCGGCGATCGCCGCCCAGACCGCCGGCAAGCCGGCAACCCCAGCACCGGCCGCGGCCGCCGGACCAGCATCACCGGCCGTCTCCGCGGTCGACCAGCTGGCAACCAGGCGAGCCGCCCGTGAGCAAGCGACCACCGGCCACTGAGCTCATCCGGCGCCAGGGCATCCCTCGCGTCAAGCTCGTCCAGAAGGGCCTCGCCGAAGACGCCGTCGATGCCGAGTTCCTCGCGGCCGCCTACCGCCTGGTCCCCGACCCGTGGCAGTCCGAGATCCTCGCCGCCTGGCTCTCGCGTCGCCCCGACGGCAAGTGGACCCACCCCCGCTGCGGCCTCGCCGTCCCTCGACAGAACGGCAAGAACGGCGTCCTCGAGGTACGCGAGATGTTCGGCCTCGTCGTCCTCGGCGAAGCCATCCTTCACACCGCCCACGAGATCAAGACCAGCCGGAAGGCCTTCCTTCGGCTGATCCACTTCTTCGGCGAGAAGGCCGACGACCCGAAGGCGAACTTCCCCGACCTCAACGCCCTGGTCAAGGCGGTCCGGAAGACCAACGGCCAAGAGGCCATCTTCCTCAAGGACGTCTGGCGCGTCGACGGACAGACCGTCCGCTCCGTCGGCCGGCCTGACGGTGACGAGGTCGAATGGGTCGCCCGCGGCGGCTTCATCGAGTTCTCCACCCGAACCGGCGGAGGCGGCCGCGGCACCACCTACGACCTCCTCGTCATCGACGAGGCCCAGCACCTGTCCGAGGAGGACCTGCAGGCCGTCCGCCCGGTCATCTCCTCGGGCCCGCTCGGCAACAGCCAGATCATCTACCTCGGCACCCCGCCCGACCCGGACAAGCTCGACGAGAAGGGCGGCGAGGCCTGGGTTCGCATCCGCACCGGAGCGGGCAAGAAGGGCTTCGCCTGGATCGAGTACGGCGCGCCGGACGGACCACGACCTGACCTCGACGACGAGGATCTGCTGTTCGAGTGCAACCCCTCACTCGGCTTGGTCCGCGGCGACGGATCCCACGGCCTCGACTTCGAGACCATCGAGGGCGAGCGCGAGGAGCTCAGCCCCGACGGTTACGCCAGGGAACGACTCGGCTGGTGGGGCAACCCCGAGGCGAAGAGCCACCGGGGAGTGATCGACATGGACCAGTGGCGCGCTCTCCGGGTCGCTGGCGACAAGCTGCCCGCCCGCGGCCTGATCGTCGTCGATGTCGCGCCCGACCTCGCCTGGTCCACCGTCGCGCTCGCCACCGACGGGCCACACGGGAAGCCGCTCGGGCTGGTCGACCGACACGAAGGCACCGGATGGGTCGTCAAGCGGATCAAGCAGCTGGTCGACGACCTGGACGAGCTGCTCGAGCCCGTGTTCCTCACCCCGACCGCGCACATGTTCTCGGCCCAGCTCACCGAGCTCGGCATCGACGAGCACACCAGCAAGACGCCGAGCGATGAGACCAGCCACAAGAAGCTGACCCAGTCCGAGGTCGGCTCCGCCTGCATGGCCGTGCAGAAGATGATCACCGACGGCGAGCTCGCGCACGTCGGACAGCCCACGCTCGACATGAGCGCGAAGTCCGCGATCACGAAGTACGTCGGCGACACCCAGCAGTGGGACCGCCGCAAGCGGACTCTCGACATCAGCCCGCTCGTCGCGTTCTCCGTCGCGGTCCACCGGTGGGCGCTCGCGATCGCGAAGCCGCCCGAGAAGGTCGCCCCGCCCCGGCGCGTCGGTGCCACCGCCCCGCGCACGTCCACGAGCTCGCCGTCCACGAGCTCGGCGTCAGCGCAGCGACCAGCTCGCCGTCGCTCGAGCGGGTTCAGCCCGCGCAGCAGCGGATTCTAGGAAGGAGGTGACGCCCGTGTCCGTCGATCAGGCAGCCACGCGTCCAGCACCTCCGATGCCGGTCCGGGAGCGTGGCTACGCCGTCTCGAACCCGGGCCCGTTCTGGGCGATGCTGCAGCTCGAGAAGACGCCCGAGCTGCGCTGGCCCCAGGCGCTCGAGGTCTACGAGGACATGGAGACCCAGGACGCCCAGGTCGGGGCTGTCCTCCAGTCCGTCGTCACGCCCATCCTGCGCGCCGGCTGGCGCGTCGACGGCAAGGGGTGCCGACCTGAGGTCACCGCCCACGTGGCCAGCGACCTCGGCCTCCCGATCGTCGGCGAGCAGACCGACATCGCAGCCATCCGCTCCCGCGGCCGCTTCTCCTGGACCGAGCACATCCAGACGGCCGTCCCGGACCACCTCCAGTTCGGGCACGCCGTGTTCGAGCAGGTCTACTACCCGGCCGTCGACGACGGTCTGCTCCACCTTCGCAAGCTCGGCTACCGGCCCGCTCGCACGATCTATCAGTGGAACGTCGCCAGCGACGGCGGCCTGATCAGCATCCAGCAGTACGCCCGCGGGTTCTTCTCGCCCGGCCTCGGCATGTTCACCGGCGGCGGCCCCGCCGGCCCGACCCTGCCGGTCGGCCGCCTGGTCGTGTACGTCCACAAGAAGCGTGGCGGCAACTGGGTCGGACGCTCGGTCCTCCGCCCGGCGTACAAGCACTGGCGGCTCAAGGACCGGCTCCTCCGGATCCAGGCCGAGGCCGCCGAGCGCAACGGCATGGGCATCCCCGTCTACGAGGCCGCCGGCAAGGGCCAGGACGAGCTCGACGCCGGCGAGGAGATCGCCGCCGGCCTTCGCGCCGGAGAGAACGCCGGAGCCGCCCTCCCGAACGGCGCCGCGCTCAAGCTCCTCGGCGTCTCTGGCACCGTGCCCGACCTCTTGGGTGCGATCCGCTACCACGACGAGCAGATCGCCCGCTCCATGCTCGCCAACATCCTCAACCTCGGCGGCGCCCGCGGCACCGGCTCCTACGCCCTCGGCAACACCTTCAACGACGTCCTCTCGCTCGCGATCGAGGCCATCGCCGAGAACATCCGCGACACCGCCAGCCGGCACATCATCGAGGACCTGGTCGACCTCAACTACGGCCCCGACGAACCCGCACCCCGGCTGGTGTTCGACGAGATCGGCTCGAAGAACGACGCGATCGTCGCCGCCCTCGCCACGCTCGTCGACGCCGGCGTGCTCCAGCCCGACGAGGACCTCGAGACCTTCATCCGCACCACGCTCGGCCTCCCGCCGCGCGGCGGCGCCGCACTCAACCCCGTTCCGAAGACCTCCATCAAGGAGGACCTCGGCGGCGTCACGCCCGCCGACGACAACGCCACCCAGGAGGCGCCGTGACCAGCAAGACCGCCCTCGGGCGCAACCGCTACTGGGGCAAGCTCACCCCGCCCAAGAACAAGGCCGAGTTCTTCAACGTCGTGACCAGCCCCGCGCCCGCGGGCGACGGCGAGGTCGCCACCATCCGCCTCTACGGCCCGATTGACTCGTGGGGCGGATGGTGGGGCGTGTCTGCCGATGAGATGTCGGCGACACTCGACGCGCTCGGTCCGCAGGTCAACCAGATCGTGCTCCGGATCAACTCGCCCGGCGGCGAGGTGTTCGAGGGCCTCGCGATCCTCAACATGGTCCGGGCCCACAAGGCCAGCGTGACCGCCGTCGTCGACGGCCTGGCCGCCTCGGCTGCCTCGGTCATCGCGGTCGGCTGCGACGAGACCGTGATGAGCCCCGGCACGCAGCTGATGATCCACGACGCGCGGATGTACACCTACGGCACCGCGGCCGACCTCCGCAAGGAGGCCGACATCCTCGAGTCCATCACCTCCGGCCTCATCGAGGTCTACAAGGCCAAGGCCGGCGATGCCGACTGGGCTGCGATCCTCGCCGAGGAGACCTGGTACAGCGCCAGCGAGGCCGTCGCCGCGAAGCTCGCCGACTCCGTCGCCGTAGTCCCTGACGCGGGCCCGACCGCGACCCCCGGAGAGGACGACGAGGACGAGCTGCTCGTCGTCGAGGTCGTCGACCCCCTCGAGGCCGACGCCCACCACCAGCGCCGCTACGGCGCCACCGCACTCCCGGCCGCGTCCGCGTCCGGGGAACACAAGATGAAGGGAGCTGCTGTGGACCTCAACCCCCAGCACCTCGCGGCCCTGCGCGAGCAGGTCGGATTCGCTGAGGACGCGGACGCCGACACGATCGTGGCCGCTGTCAGTGAGGCACTCACGGAGCGCGCCGACGCCCCCGAGGCCCAGGCCACGACGACCCCGGTCATCCCCGAGGGCATGACCCTCGTCTCGACCGAGGTCCTCAACGATCTGCGCGCCGGCGCCCAGGACGGCCGCGAGGCCCGGGCACAGCAGCGCGAGGCCACCCGCAACGCCGCGCTCGACCAGGCGATCGCCACCGGCCGCATCGCCCCCACGCAGCGTGCGCACTTCGCGTCGCTGTGGGACGCCGACCCGACGGGCACCAACGCCCTCCTGACCCAGCTCGCGCCCGGCCTGGTGCCGGTCTCCGAGGTCGGTCACGCCGGCGACGCCGAGAACACCCTCACCGAGGTCCCGGACGGCGCGGTCGACGCGTTCGCCGCCGGCCTCGGCATCCCGAAGGAGGCCCTCCGTGGCTGAGTACCTGCCCAAGACCGACGAGTCCCTCGCCTGGAAGGTCGTCGCCACAGGCGCCATCACCGGCGGCCTGATGGTCACCACCGCCGGCGCCACCGCAGGCGCCAACTCCGCGACCTGGCTCGGCATCGCCGCCCGCGACGCCGCCGTCGGCGAGACCGTCACGGTCTACCTCGACGACATCCAGCGCCCGATCGCCGCCGGCGCCATCAACGTCGGCGACCGCCTCAAGTGCGCGGCCGCCGGCCAGCTCACCGTCTGGGTCTCCGGTACCGACGCCGCGGACCTCTTCGTGGGCATCGCCCTCGAGGCCGGCACCGCCGGCAACAAGTTCGCCGCGAAGTTCATCCGCTGAGAGGGCCGAGAACATGACGAACCAGACCTACTCGACCAACCCGTCGCTCAGCAACGGGCAGATCACCGTCGACTACCTGATGAACAACCCGGTCATCCTGTACCGGGCCCTCCGCACCCTGGTGCAGCAGCGCCTCGTCGGCGGCCGCCTGCTTACCGGCCGTGTCGACCTGACCGGCACCGGCTCCGCGGTCTTCGAGACCAACGAGTCGATCTTCTCGGCCGACGACGCGGAGATCATCGACCAGCTGGGCGAGTACCCGCTGACCGACACCAGCGGTGCGACCACCTCGATCGCGGCCAGCCTCAAGCGAGGCTTCGCGTCGATGGTGTCCGACGAGGACGTCGCCCGGAACCGGACCGACATCGTGCAGCGCAAGCTCATCAAGCTCGCGAACCGCATCGTGTTCGGCTTCGACGCGATCGCCCTGTCGGCCATCGGCACCGCGGTCACGCAGACCCAGGCTGCCTCCGCGGCCTGGAACACTGCCGGCGCTGACCAGTTCCTCGACCTGCTGCTCTCCGGGGCGAAGGTCGACGCGCTGAACCAGGGCTACAGCGTCAACACCGTCGCCGCAGACCCCATCTCGTGGGCCCGCCTCGTGGCGTCGGTCGCCAAGCTGTTTGCCGGCGCGATGGACTACGCCGACATCCTCAAGAACGGCACGATCCTCGAGATCGCCGGCCTCAGCCTGATGAAGACGACCAACCTGCCCTCGGGCGTCAAGGTCCTGGTCGCCGACAACACCGTGCTCGGATCCATCGGCTGGGAGGACCTCGGAGGCGGCTACATGGGCGACCCGTCCAACCCGCTCGACGTCGAGGTCAAGCGGATCCGCGACGACGACCGCGACGGCTGGAAGGTGCAGGTCCGCAAGACCGGCGTCCCGATGGTCCAGGAGCCGAACGCGGCCGTGATCGTGACGGGGGTCTGAGCCATGGCCAAGATCCTCGAGTCCACGACCGCGCTCACCATCGCGCGGGACACCGACGGCCGGCAGCGGTACCTCTACCGCGGTCAGACGGTCGACGCGGCCGCCCTCGACCCCGAGGACGCGGAGCGGCTCCTCGAGCTCGGCCACCTGGCCGAGTACGCCGCGCCGGTCGACCCCGACGAGGCCGAGCCCGCCAAGAAGTCGGCGCCGGCCAAGAAGGCCGCGGCGGCCGGCGGCGCCAGCTGATGACCAGCTACACCGCGACGGTGCCGGCCTTCGTCCGCGCGACGGCCGGCACCGTCATGGTCAACGCTGGGGAGGACGTCCCGAACGACGTCCTCCCCAGCGAGGTCGACAGGCTCGTCGACGCCGGCGTGCTCCAGGTCGTACCCGAGCGGCTGTCCGCCGAGGAGCCGAAGCCGGGCAGCAAGGCCGCGCTCGAGGCCGAGGCCGCCGAGCTCGGCCTCGACACCTCCGGCACCAGGGCCGAGCTCGCCGACCGCATCGCCAAGGCGAAGGCCTGACCCATGACGCTCAACGGGATGCTCGCGGAGGTCACCCAGGTCAAGGTCAAGGGCCTGCTCCAGCAGCGTGACCCGGACATCCTCGACCCCAACCTGCCCGACCAGGTCCCGTTCTTCGAGGCCCGTGTCTCCGGCGCCGCACGGCAGGTCGTGCTCCTCACCGGCCCCGACCCGGTCGCCGGGCCGGTGCGCGACCTGGCCGTCGAGGCGATCGCCGTGCAGACGGCCTCCGAGATCGAATACGCCGAGTACCCCGAGCAGCAGACCGCTGGCGACAGTGGCCGCGGCTACCACCTGCACCAGCGGTACCTCGAGCTCCTCGCCGAGCTCCGCAAGGTCATCGAGAACAACGGCGGCGTCCCGACCGACGGCGGCGCCGGCGGGATCTCGACCAGCACGGCACGGCCGCGCGGCAACTTCCCGCCCGCCCAGTGCTACCCGGACCCCGTCCGGATCCGAGGCTTCCGGTGAAGTTCACCGTCGAGGTCTTCGGTGACCGCGCGATGCAGATGTTCCGCGACATCGCCGACCGCGCCGAAGGCCGCCCCGCGCTCGACATGCTCGGCGAGGTCCTCGTGGCCTACGAGCACGTCATCTTCGACTCGAGCAACCGTGGACGGTGGCGGCGCCTCAGCCCCGACACCGTGCGCGAGAAGCACTCCAGCCGCGTCCTCATTGACTCCGGCCTGCTGATGAAGTCCCTCACCGGCCGCCCCCGCGTCGGCGAGGACGAGGTCGCGCTGTTCTCCGACGTCGCCTACGCGAAGTACGTCAAGAAGGGCCGCAAGCCCGGGAAGAACGGCAAGAAGGTCCCCGGCCGCAACCCCGCGCCCCGCCCGCCCCGGCCGGTCACCGACCAGTGGAGCCGGATCCTCGTCGACTACATCGCGGACGGCCGATGACCACGCCCGTCGTCTCCGCCGACCAGATCTGCGTCGGCGTCGAGACCGTCCTGCGCGAGCACCTGGCGGCCACCGTCGACACCCTCGGCTGGACCGAGCGCCTCGGCACGATCCGCGAGTGGCAGCAGCTGCCCGTCACCGACGCGATCGCCACCGCCAAGCTCCCCGCGATCGCCGTCACCACCGGTGGCATCGTCGGTGCGCCGACCACGACCACGTCCGGCACCCGGGCCACCTGGGGCATCGCCGTCGGGCTCTACGCCCGCGGCCGCACCCACGCCGAGACCCAGGCCAAGGTCCGCGACTGGTGCGCCGCCACCCGCTCCACCGTGCTCGCCCACAAGAGCCTCGGCGGGATCGCGATCTCCACCAAGTGGATCGGCGAACGGTTCGACCTGTTCCCGTCCCGCGAGGACGCCCGGACCTTCGGCGCCGGCGTCATCTCCTTCGACGTCGAGGTCCGCATGGCCCTCGACCCCACCATCGACGCCGGCGGCCTGCCGACGGTGCTCACGACGCCGACAACCCTGTCGGTCCAGTCACCCCAGTAACCAGGAGGAACCGTGCGACCCCAGATCGTCGTCAACGTCACGGCCGCGCTGCAGCGCCGTGGTGTCCCCACCGAGACCGGCGTCGCCTTCCTGGTGTACGCCGGCGCCACCGGAACCACCGACCCCGTCGAGTGCCACAGCATGGCCGACGCCACCGCCAGCGGCGCGCCCGACACCATCGCCCAGTTCGTCTCCGACGCACTCACCCAGGGCGCGCCCTCGGTGATCCTGCTGCGCGCCAGTGCGGTCGACACCAGCGCCGTCACCCAGACCGAGTGGGCCACCGCCCTGGCCAAGCTCGGCCCTGACTACGGCGCCGGCCAGGTCCTCATCCCCGGCGTCGCGACCACCGCCGCGCACGCCGCGCTCCTCGCGCACGCCGCCGCGCTGACCATCCGATGCGTCCTCCTCGACACCGAGGCCGACGCCACCGCCTCCGAGATCGCCACCCTCGCCGCCAGCCTGACCGCGGCCGACGGCGCCGAGCGCGCCGGGCTCATGGCCGGCTGGTCCGTCCTGCCTGCCGCTGGCGGCACGACCCGCCAGGTCCCCGCCTCCGTGATCGCCGCCGGCCTCGTCGGCCGCGGCGACGCCGCCGTCGGACACGCCAACAACGCACCCGCCGGCGACCAGGGACGCGGCGCCGGGTTCGTCACCGGGGCCACCGACCTCGCCGTCCGCTACACCGACAGCGAGCACGACACCCTCAACGACGCCGGCGTCAGCGTCTTCCGCGTCGTGCGCAACCAGCCCCAGCTCTACGGCTGGGTGTCGCTGTCCGACGACCCGAACTACAAGCAGCTCAACTGGGGCCGCATGGCCATGCAGCTGGTCTCCGGGATCACCCGCGGCGCCGAGAAGTTCCTCTTCCGGCAGATCGACGCCCAGGGCCTGCTGTACGGCGAGCTCGAGGGCATGCTCCGCGGCTACCTCACCCCGCTGTGGGGCCAGAAGGCCCTCTTCGGCGAGACCGCGGCCGCCGCGTTCGACGTCGACGTGAAGAACGTCAACAACCCCACCACGGCGGCCGCCGGCGAGTTGCACGCCGCGGTGTCCGTCCAGCTCACCTCCCACGCCGAGAAGGTCGTCATCTCGGTCGTCACCACCGTCGCCGAAGGAGTCTGACCATGACGAACCAGAACAACAGCCGGATCACCGTCTTCATCGACGGCAACCCGATCGGCGTGTTCGACAAGCGCACCGGTGGCGAGGTCGACGCAGACGGCCTCGAGATCCGCCACACCGGCGAGGGCCCGAAGCTGTCCGCCACCCGCCGCCAGACCTACGGCGACGTCGTCGTCACCCGCGAGTACGAGCGCGAGCGCGACCACGACCTGTGCCGCGGCCTCAAGCCCCGCGCCGGCCGCGCGCAGATGGTCGTCTCCGAGCAGCTGCTCGACGACGACGGCAACGCCTGGGGCACCCCGGACACCTACACCGGCATCCTCAAGACCGTGAACGGCGGCGACGCCGACGCCGCCTCCACCGACGCCAAGGACCTCGAGCTCACGATGGTCTGCAAGGCGGTCTCCTGATGACCCAGTTCGACGACGAGTTCGCCGGCGAGCCGGACGCCACAGCACCGGCCGCCCCCGGTTCGCCGCTGAGCTCGCTGCGCGAGCGCAGGAAGGCCCGCAAGGCCAAGCTGCAGCTCGACCTCAAGGTCCCCGGCTACGAGCCCGCCGTGTACGTGCGGTTCAAGCCGGTCGACCAGGCCCGGCTGGCCTCCGAGCTCAAGAAGGCCGAGAAGTCCAAGGACCGCGACGCCATCACGCTCGCCAACGCGGCCCTCCTCATCGACGCCTGCATCGGCGTGTTCCAGGTCGACGGGGACGGCACCGAGGTCTCCATCGACCCCGACAACCTCACCCCCGACGTCGACGAGTGGCTCAAGTTCGGGCCCGAGCTCGGCGCCCTTCTCGCTGACGAGGGCGAGGCCTTCAACCGGGCCGCCGACGTCGCCCGCGCTCTGTGGGACAACGACGTCGCCCTCACCGCGGCCGCCGGTCGCCTGTACGAGTGGTCGCAGACCATGAACGAGGACCTGGACAGGGAGCAGCAGGGAAACTGACCAGCGACCCGGCGGTCGAGACCGCCGCGGTCGCGCTCCTGCATGGCTTCGACCCGCTGCAGTTCCTCGGCTACGCGCCCGAGGACTACGACGTCGCCATAGCGGTCCTCGAGCGCGCCCAGAAGATCCGGGCCGACGAGCTCAAGTGGTTCGCCGACTACGTGTCTGGCCGCACCGCGGGGCTGACGTCGCAGGCCATCACGAAGTGGATCGCACGCGCCTTCCGCAGCTGACACCTGCGGCGGGTGCGCGACCCAAGGAGGTGATCGTCCATGGCTGAATCCGAAGTCGGACTCCGGCTCTCGCTCAAGGACCGCAAGCAGACCTCCGCGGGCCTGCGCGCGGTCGGCGACGACATCGACCGACTCGGCCACAGCGCCACCACCTCGAGCCGCAAGACCGGCAACCTCATGGGCGCCCTCGGCATGGTCGGGAAGGGCATCGGCTACGGCGCGGCCGCCCTGGGCGCCCTCGGCACCGCGACCGCGACATGGGCATTCAAGTCGGCCGTCTCGATCCAGACCGCGACCCAGAACCTCGCGACCCTCACGGGCTCGGCGAAGACCGCGAAGATGATGGTCAAGCAGCTGACCGACTACGGCAACGCGACGACGTTCGACACCGCCCCTCTGGCCCAGTCGGCCCAGCAGATGCTCGCGTTCGGCATCGCCCAGAAGGACGTCCTGCCGGACATGAAGATGCTCGGCGACATCGCGATGGGCAACCAGGAGAAGCTCTCCGGCCTGGCCTACGTGTTCGCGCAGGTCCAGGGCGTCGGCCACCTCATGGGCGGCGACCTGAACCAGATGATCAACAACGGGTTCAACCCGCTGCTCTACATCTCCAGGCGGACCGGGAAGTCCATGGGCGACCTCCGCCAGGAGATGTCGAAGGGCAACATCTCGATCGGCATGGTCAAGCAGGCCATGGTCGACGCCACCAAGAAGGGCGGCACCTTCTACCACGGCGCGATCAACGGCTCGAAGACCGTCGCAGGCGCCTGGGGCAACCTGGTCGGCACCCTCCAGTCGGGTCTCGGCAACGCGCTGCAGCCAGTCCTGCCGCTCGTCACCAAGCTCCTCGGCAAGCTGTCGAACCTCGCTTCCGGCGCCGTGCCACACATCGCCGCGGGCGTGAAGTCCGTCGTCGGCCTGTTCCAGGGCCTCGGCAAGGGGTCCGCCGGCGGCGCGCTCGACAAGATCAGCGGCTCGGCCTCGAACGCGGCCAAGGCCTTCGCCGGCGTCAAGCGGTTCGTCGGCGCCATGGTGCCCGTCTTCGTCGACTTCGGAACCAAGCTCAAGTCCACGCTCGGCCCCGGGATCAAGCAGATCGCCGGCGTCTTCAACACCCAGTTCCTGCCGGCCTTCACCAAGATCCTCCCGGTCCTGCAGCCGGTCGCGAAGTTCCTCCTGAAGATGTTCGGCGACGCCGTCATCGGCGTCATCAAGGGCGCGATCAAGGTCATCGTCGGTGTCGTCCAGGTCATCTCCGGCGTCTTCAACCTCATCGCCGACCTGGTGCACGGCAACTGGGGCAAGCTCTGGGGCGACTTCAAGCAGATCCTCGGCGGCGCCATCAAGGCCGTGCTCGGCGCGATCCAGGTGTGGTGGAACTTCGGGATCCTCAGCTTCTTCAAGAAGGGCATCACCTACCTCACCAAGGACCTGTGGACCGGACTGTGGAAGAAGGTCTCCACCGGAGCCACCAAGGGCATGGGCTTCGTCAAGGGCGAGATCGGCAAGGGGATCTCCGCGGTCAAGGGCCTCTTCATCCGCGGCGTGAAGGCCTACTTCGGGATCTGGAAGTCCCTGTTCACCACGATCATTCACATCGCGGTCAACGGGTGGAAGGTGCTCCGCTCCGCATTCGGTGGAGCCTGGGCCGCGATCCGGACCGTCACCTCCACCACTCTCCACGCCATCGGCGGGTTCTTCTCCCACACCTTCGGCGCCATCAAGGGCTTCGTGTCTGGTGCGGTCAGCACGATCATCAAGCTGCTCGCCAGCATCCCCGGTCGTCTCGCGGCCCTGCCCGGCCAACTGCTCTCCCTCGGCAAGAACATGGGCTCCCGGATCCTCAAGGGCCTCTTCGCCGGCCTCAAGGCCGTCGGCGGGTTCGTCGGCAACCTCGGCGGCGCCATCAAGGGTGCGATCAACTCCGCCCTCCACCTGCCGTTCACCATCCACGGCCCCGGCCCACTTCCCGACTTCACCATCCCCGCGTTCGCCAAGGGCGGCATCGTCACCAAGCCCACCCTCGGCCTGTTCGGCGAGGCCGGCCCCGAGGCCGTGGTTCCCCTCAAGCACTACGACCAGCAGCGCACCGCCGACATCGCAGCCACCACACGCGCCCTCACCCACGGCAACGTCCCCCGCGCCGCCCACCCCGCGCTCGGCGACTACCGCCTCGACGACATCGACGAGATGCGCGTCGGCCCCGGCCACGGCGGGCACATCACCGTGCAGTTCGTCGTCGACCGGAAGGTCCTCACCGAGGCAGTGCTCGACGGCGTCGACGACCGGGTGGCGCGCCGGTGACCGTCACCATCCGGGCCGTCAACCCGGCCGGAAAGGCTGTCGCGTTCCAGCCGACCGACTTCGAAGGCGACACCGGCGGCGTCGGCGGGTGGGAGTCGATCGCACGACCACGCCAGGTCTCCGCAGCGGCCTGGGTCGGCGGCGTGGAGCGCACCCTCACGCTGCCGCTCGAGATCAACGGGATCGAGGCCATCGGGGTCGCTCGCGACTCCATCATCTCGGGCGACCTCGCCATCGTCCGCTCCTGGGGAGCGAAGAACGCAATCGCCGGGCAGCCGCCCATCCTCAAGGTGACCGGCGCAGCCCGCGTCGTCGACGCCGACCGGTGGGTCCTGACCAACATCGACTGGGGCGAGTACGAGCTCAACGAGCGAGGCCTGCTCGTGCGCCAGGCCCTCACCCTCACTTTGCTGCAGTACTTCGCAGCACCTCTCGTCAAGGGCCCAGCGAAGAAATCCCGCCAGCGCAAGGGCAAGCACTGATGGCCCGCGCAGCGCGCGCCCTGTCGGCGCCGGACATCGACGCCTTGCAGAAGCAGATCACTCTCGTCAACCACCCCGCCGGTCGCAAGGTCGAGCTGGTCGCCGCGATCTCCGAAGACCCCGAGCTCGCGCTCACCATCGACGGTGCCTCGACACTCACCATCACCGTCGCCGACCATAAGCGCCAGTTCATCAACGACGACACCATCGACCAGCGTTCATGGGCCGTCGTCGCCGGCATCTACTTCGAGCTCGTCGCCGTCTCGAAGTCCGGCGACTACCTCACCCTCACCCTCGAGGACTCCATCGTCGCTGCGCTCCGCCGGCAGACGAAGCCGCTCTCGGTCGGCGCAAACAAGACCACCCGCCGAGCGTTCGCGATCAGGCTCGCCAAGGAGGCCGGTGTCTCCTACGCGATCGACCCCGGCCACCCCGAGAAGGTGCACAACCCACTCACCCGCTCCCACGGCGGCGACAAGCAGAGCTCCTGGGACATCCTCGGCTCCGACGTCGCTGAGCCCATCAACTGGCGACGGTTCTCCGACGGCAGCCGCCTGGTGCTCGGCGGTGACGACTGGCTGAAGTCCGGCTACATGAAGCCGGTCGTCCTGCAGGAGAACGTCGGCGGCGTCCAGTCGATCGACTTCGACCTCGACGTCGGGAAGCGCGCCTCGACCGCGACCGTTGGCATCGACACCCGGCTCCTGTCGTTCACGCCCGGCGCGCCCGTCAGCATCCCATCCCTCGGCCCCGGATCCGGGCTGTGGATCACCTCCACGTTCACGCGCCGCCTGAGCTCCACCAACGGCACCCTCGAGCTCACCCGCGCCCGGCACGTCCTGAAGGAGCCCAAGGCCCAGAGCAGCGGCCGCGGCCGCAACAAGGGCCACGACAGCGGCGACCCGAACTACGTGCCCGGGCAGAACGGCTCCGACACCGGCGGCCGAGCATCCAACCCTGCCCGCGAGCGGATGGTCCGCTTCGCGCTCGCACAGAAGGGCAAGGCCTACGTGTGGGGCGGGAACGGCCCCGATGGCTACGACTGCTCCGGCCTCGTCCAGGCCGCCACCCGTGCAGCCGGGAAGACCCTCGGCAAGCCGGCCGCGTCCCAGTGGGCGACCTGCAAGGCCGCTGGGAAGACCATCCCCGTACACGAGGCCCTCAAGATCCGGGGCGCACTCCTGTTCCGCATCGGCGTGGGTGACTACAACCACGTCGTCATCTCCCTCGGCAACGGCACCACCGTCGAAGCACGCGGCACCGGCTACGGCTGTGGTGTCTTCGGAGGGGCAGCCAGCCGCGGCTGGACCGGAGCGGCGCTGTGGGTCTAGAGGTCTTCCACGAACTCCGCGGCGCCCCGCCGAAGATCGACCGCCCGCCGCTCACCGGCCGCATCGCGAAGATCGACGCGGACGGCATCTGGGCCGTGCCGGTTGGTGGCGACAACCGCTACCCCGTCGGTCCCTGCCGCGGCCGCGGCCCCTTCGAGCTGGGCGATATCTGCCTCATCGTCTGGACCCAGGAACGTCCCTGGGTTCTGTCCTGACCCGATCACGAACGGAGGGCCGCGCGACATGACCACGATCACCGGCTACACCAAGGCCGGCGCCGACGCGAAGTTCCAGACCCAGGCAGCCGCGGCGACCCAGCTCGCCACGAAGGCCGACCAGGCGGACCTGGCCGCTGAAGTGACCCGGGCTCAGGGCGCCGAGACCGCGAACGCATCCGCGGTCAGCGCGGAGGCCACAGCCCGCGCCGCGGCCGACGCACTCCTCCAGACCAAGTCGTCCCTCGAGGCCGACGTGGCAGCGAAGGTCGGCGCCGCCGGCGCGCTCGACGCCGCCCTTTCGTCCGCGTATGCGCCAGGCGGAACGGCCGGAAACATCGGCACCGCCCAGGGAGATGTTCGGTACGTCGGCAAGTACGCGGTGTACGACGTGGTGCGCGATGGTGGCGCGGACCCGACCGGCGTCTCGGGCGACCTTGGCGCGATCATCAACGCCGGATACACCGCACTCTCGGCAGTCGGTGGCGGCACAATCCTGATCCCGCCCGGCGACTTCCGCCAGACCACGCCCGCCGTCGTTGGCAACGGGCGCACGGTGTCGGTCGTCGGGTACGGATCGGCACTCACGCGCATCCAGCCCACGGCCGCACTCGCGGGCCTTGTGGTCCTCGACATCAACGGACAGTCCACCTTCTCGGTGTGGCAAGCCGCCAAGCACGGCGGGTTCTCCATCAACGGCGCCGCCTGCCCGACCGCGACCGGCATGAACTACGGCGACCTCATCGGCGGCCACCTCGACGACATCGAGATCGACGGCTTCAACGGCATGGGCGGCATCGGCCTCCAGTTCATCAACCGGAGCCACTGGACCGAGCGCACGCTGATGACCCGGATCGAGTTCGGCCGCAGCGTCGGCAACTCAGCCAACTGGGCCTTCACCGTCGCCGGCAGCCCGTTCGCATCGTTCGGCTACACCCGCGCCATCGACGTTCGGATGGGCCTGTGGGCCAACCCCGTCACCGCGACCGTCGCCAACGTCACCGTCACCAACGGCTCCAACACCGCGACCGTCGCCTCGGGCGGCTTCCCCGGCGTCACCACCGGCATGGCGGTCCAGTCCAGCAACACCGCGATCCAGGGCGCCACGACCGTCAGCAACGTCTCCGGCAACACCCTCACGCTGTCCATGCCCTCGTCGTTCACGGGCACCGTCACCCTGTACTTCGGCACCTCCCAGCAGATCGCCTACAAGATCGGCCAGGACGCGCAGGTCTACCACGGCACCTTCGGGACTATCTTCAACTGCCAGGGCGGCGTCGCCGGTACGTCGCTATGGCCCCTGGTGATGTTCAACAACGCGCAGAACACCACTGACACCGGTCGCGGGTTCATGCAGAACGAGCTCGACTGGGTCGGCGAGACCGACAACCACACGGTCGGATTCATCAGTGCCAACGTGTCCAGCTCGATGCAGTGCTACGGCCGCGTCCAGTTCCCAGGCCCGTCCCTGCTCAAGTTCGGCACCTTTGCCGCCGTGCGCTTCACGGGTGACCTCTGGATGCCCGGCCTGCTCGGCCCCGACGGAGCGCATGACGCCACCATCGGCGGTCTGCGGAAGTACAGCAACGCCCCCGCCGACTACACGCTGTCGAACTACGTCATCGGCACCGGCGGCTACCAGTCCTTCGCCATTACCGATGACGGAAAGATCATCTGGGGCGGGGGCACCGTCGCTCCCGACGCGCGTCTCCGGCGTACCGCGGCCGGCGTGCTCACCGTCGACAACAACGGCTCGGGCAATGGCGCGATCCAGCCAGGGGCGAGTGGGTCGCGCATCTGGTCAGGTTCGGGCGCCCCGACTACGCCGGGCGGCTCGATGACGTACAACCTGGGCGACGCGTACCTCCGTACCGACACCCCGACGACCGCGAACCAGCGGCTCTACATGGTCACCACGGCGGGCACGTCGCCCACGTGGACCGGCATCTTGTAGGGATCACCACGGCGTTGGAGAAGCCAGAAGGCTGGTGCTCTCCACGATGAACGACATCCCGTTCCACCCGTACTGGAGGTACGGCACCAGCCGCCAGTCGGTGATGTCTGCGAACGCCTCGGCGAGCGCGAGGCGGTTGCCGGCGACAGCGTCCTCGGTGAAGCAGAAGTAGTCGTCGAGGGCGAGCACCATCCCGTGTCGCAGTCTCGGCATGAGGAAGCGCAGGACGTCCTGGGTTGAGCTGTAGAGGTCGCAGTCGATGTAGGCGGCGGCGATCTTCTCGGGCAAGACAGCGCCGGGGGCGGTCAGGCTCTCGCTGTAGAACCCTGGCACCACGGTGTAGTCGGCACCTTCGGTCATGCCGTTCCGGCCGCACATCGCGCGGAAGCGGTCCAGGTCGGTGGCCATGGTGCCGGGCACCCACTCGGGATGTGCGTCGAGATTCTTGTGCTCGGGCAGGCCCTCGAACGAGTCGCAGGCCCACTGGTGGCGGGCCTGCCCCGTCAGCGTGCCGGCGTTGTAGGCCAGTCGGAAGGTGAGCGCGGCGTTGCAGCCGAACTCGACATAGTCGCCGCTGATCTGGTTGAAGTTCAGGTAGCGGAACAGCTGACGCATGAACCTCTTCCGGGCCTTCATTTCGTGCCGGTTGACGTCGCCGCGCGGGTAGGACAGCGTCGTCCGGAAGTCGTTCTGGGCCTGCACGACACTCCGCGCGGCCCGCTTCAGCGTCTGCTTGCTGAGCCCCGTGTGTCTGGCGAACGGGTCCTGTTGCCCGAGTGTCGTCGTCATGCCGCGAACCCTAACCGTCGCTTTGTGCCCTTGCCCTGCGAATGCCGAACCTCGGGTGCTCGGATCGTGCACGGCAACGTGACGCTTTCGCCCCAGAACCACGCGACGACAACTGGACCGCGCCGCGCCCCACGCACAGGGCGCGGCGCTCGGCTTTTCGACCGAACGGAGCATCCATGGCCCGGCACCTCTCGTTCCCGCTACAGGTCTCCTCCCGAGGCCTCGCGACCGTCGAGCACAACAGCGAGCAGGACATCGCGCAGTCGGTCAGCCTCTTGCTCAGCACCAGGCCAGGAGAGCGCCGCAGCGTGCCCGACTTCGGCCTGCCGGACCCGGTGTTCGGCGGCGTGAGCCCGTCCGAGATCGACGCCGTCGTCACTGAGTGGGAACCACGCGCCGACCTCCAGGAGCTCGACATCGCGCTCCTCACCGGAGACGCGCTCGCGCTCCTCACCGACTACCGCGACGGCACCTTCGGAGCCTCCCTGCGGCTCGGCGTGGTCTACGGCGACCTCTACGACTTCGACACCCCACTCGCCGAGAGCATCGGCGACGGCACCTACCGGATCGGAGACTGACCATGCCGTTCGACCCGCCCGTGATCGACACCGACGAAGACGCCGTCGCTGCGCGCATCCTCGACGGCCTCGTCGACCGCCTCGACGGTTGGCAGGCCTACGAGGGCGCGCCCGAGGTCGCGCTCGCCGAGGAGCTCGGCCGTGAGATCGCGGTCATGAACCAGACCACGATCGACATCCTCGACCTGGCCGTTGCGGCCATGGGCGAGACCGCGTTCGGCTTCCCCGCCTTCCCGGGCGTGCCCGCCTCCATCACGGCGACCATCACCACCAACGCTGCCGGCACCATCATCCCTGCCGGCTTCACCGCGACCGGGGTCAACCCCTCGGGCGCCGAGGTCGCTTTCGAGCTCTCCGAGGACGTCGGCGTCGCAGGCACCAGCGCCACCGTCACCCTCGTAGCGTCCGAGGTCGGCGACTACACCAACGGCGTACCCGTCGGACCCCTCACCGTCGTCACCGTCACCACGAACGTCGACGCTGTATCCGCGACCACCGCCTCCACCAACGGCGCCGACGCCGAGCTCGTCGAGGACTACCTCGACCGCCTCACCGACTACCTCTCCACACTCCGCCCCGGCGGCGTCACCGGGGCCGACCTCGAGGCCCTCGCCCGATCCGTGCCAGGCGTGCACCGCGCCCTCGGCGTCGACCTCTACGACCCGGCCAACCCGACCGTCGAGACCGAGCGGACCGTCACTGTGTTCCCGATCGACGAGACCGGGCATTACGTCTCCGCGCCCCTCCAGGCTCAGGTGCAGGCCATGCTCGAGGCCGCCCGCGAGGTCAACTTCATCGTCCACGTCGCCTCCCCGACCTACCAGCCGATCAACCTGGTCTATGACGTCGTGGCCGAGGCCGGCGCCGACCACGCCGCCGTCCTCGCCGACACCGAGGCCGCGCTCGCCGACTGGCTCACCAGCTGGGGCCGCACCAGCGACGACGAGCAGGCATGGGTCGAGACCCTCACCGTCCGGATCTTCGACGCCGTCCGCATCCTCGGATCCGTCGCCGGTGTCGCCTACGTCGACACCATCACCATCAACGGCACCGCGGCCGACCACCTCATGACCGGCCCTGCCGCACTCCCGACCCCCCTCGACGCCGCAACGTCGCCCTCGACGATCTCCGGGACGGTCTCGTGACCACTCCGGCCGCACTCCGGATTCTCGACGCCCTGGGGGAGGGCTACCGCGCCGCCGCAGGCCCATTGCTCGAGCAGATCATCGACGCTCTCGCAGCGCCACTCGACGACACCGACTCCCGCATCGCCGCGACGCCCCGCGGATGGGCGGCCGTGTTCGACCTCGACGCGACCCCCGACCCTGCCTGGCTCGGTGACGCCATCGGCTCCCGCGTCCCCGGCGGCCTGACCGTCGAGGAAGCCCGATCCTTCGTCCGGGACCGCGCCTACTGGCGCCGCGGAACGCCCGCGGCGATCCAGGCCGCGATCGTGCCGTTCCTCACCGGCAGCCGCCGCGTGACGCTCCTCGAGCGCGACGGGTCGCCCTGGCATCTCACGGTCCGCGTCTACGACAGCGAACTGCTGCCCGGCATCACCGCCGACGACCTCAAGGCCGCCGCGCTCACCCAGAAGCCCGTCGGGATCGTCCTCGTCGTCGAGGTCGCCGCCGGCGCCAGCTACGACCACATGCGCACCATCCACGGCCCCACCTACGACGACTTCGAGGTCTCCTTCCCGACCTACGACGACGCCACCAACCACCTCCCCGAGTAAGGAGCGGACACAATGAGCACCACCCCCAAGGGCGCCCCGTACCCCGTAGGTACCGCCCCCAACGACGTCCCCACCGACCTCGAGGCCCTCGCCGACTGGGTCGACGCACACCCCGGCATCACGACCTTCACCACCGCCGCCCGCGACGTCCTCACCGGCGTCGACGTCTGGGCCGGCCGCGTCATCTTCAACTCGACCACCCAGCAGCTCGAGATCAACAAGACCGGTGCCGCAGGAGCAGGCAACTGGGCGCCGATCCAGTTCGACGCGGCCCAGATCGTCTCAGGCACCGTGGACATCGCCCGTCTCCCCGTAGCCACCTCAGGCACCAGTACGCCGGCACAGATCGTCAGGGCCGACGACTCCCGCCTCTCCGACCAGCGCACCCCTCCCGACGGCTCCGTGACCAACACCAAGCTCGGCAACGGCTCCGTCACCACCGCGAAGCTCGCCGACGTCTCGGTGGCCACCGCGAAGCTCATCGATGGATCCGTCACCACCGCGAAGCTCGCCGACATCTCCGTCACCACCGCGAAGCTCATCGATGGATCCGTCACCGAGGACAAGCTCGCACAGCGGCCCGCCGCCCGGCGCCAGCGCATCGGCGTGCAGACCGGGTTCACGTCGGGCGCAGGGACCTCCACCGCAGTCTCCTTCAACTCGACGACCTACAACCGCGGCGGGCTCACCGTCAGCTCCTCAGGCATCACCATCCCGATCACCGGACTCTGGCGCCTCACGGGCGTGTTCTCTCTCGCGAACCCCGCCCCAGCGGGCACAGGTGACGCGACAGGCAACCTCGACGTCCTGATCACCGGATCCAGCCACTCGCCGTTGATCTCCATCGGCCGCGTCCCGTTCGCCCTGTTCTCCAACGGGTCCACAACCGTCAGCGGCACCGTCACCGTCCCCTGTAACGCCGGCGACGTGATCGGCATGAAGGTCGTCCAGCAGAGCAGCGGCACCCGCGTCAGCACCGACGGCAGCCAGAATGAGATCGCCATTGAGGTCGAGTACGCCGGACCGACGTCCTGAGATGCCGGACGTGAAGGACCACGTCGACACCATCATCAGCCTGATCACCCTCGCCGGGATCGCGCTCGGCTGGTGGCGCTGGGCCCGCCCGCGGGTCAAGGCTCGCGCCGACGAGCGCAAGGCCACCAACGAGGTCCTCCTCGGCCGCGACGCAATCCCGGCCAACCCCATCACCGGAGAACCCGCCCAACCGGCCAAGCCGTCCATCGGGCAGCAGGTCGCCGACCAGGGCCGCGCCATCTCCGAGTTCAGGGCCGCGCTCGAGACGCTCACCCGACTCGCCACGAGCATGCACCACGAGCTCCACCCCAACGGCGGCAGCAGCCTCAAGGACCAGGCCACACGGCTCGAACGGGTACTCGGCGAGGTCCGCACCCGCCTCGAGGACGGCGACCGCAGGTTCGACGACCAGGCAGACCGCCTCGAGCGGATCGAGACCGTGCTCGCCGATGAGCTGGTCGTCGCGGCCGACACCCTTGCCAACGCCGCCGAAGCCTCCAAGAGCGTGCTCCGCGTCATCGACACCGCGCTCCACGCCGAACCGCCCGCCGACCTCGACTAGCAGGTCGCACAGCAGTCCCCAGCCCCTCGTCGTCCGGATGCTCGGCGAGGGGCTGGTTCGCATCCACCCGCATCCACGTCAGGAGTCCCGCCATGCCCACGAGCCCCGGTCTCAAGCAGACCGACCTCATCACCGTGACCCGCCTCGGGCACACCTTCCGGGCCAGCCGCCGAACCGTCGCCTGGCTGGACTGGATCATCGCCGACTTCGCCCGCATCTTCCCCCGGGCGCGGCTCGTGATGCTCCAGCCCTGCTACGACACCGGCGTCGCCGCCTCCGCCGGCACCCACGACAAGGACGCCGTCTTCGACTTCGGGTTCATCGGCACCCTCGGCCGCCCCACCCTCACCTGGCGCTGGCTCCGGTTCCAGCGGTTCTTCCGCAACCACTGCGCCGCGGCCTGGTGGCGCCACACCGGCACCTGGGCCAGCCCCTCGGCGTACCACGTCCACGGCTTCCCACTCCCGGCCGATCTGAAGCACTTCACCACCGAGGTCGGGATCTACGTCGACGGCGGCGCATCCCAGGGCCACCCCGGCTCGACGTCCTCGCAGCTGGTCGACTACATGAACGCCGCCGAGGGCCTCGCTGGGCAGCACGCCGCCCGTATGGACCGGACGTACCGGCCGCGGCGGATCGCGGCGTTCGACTACGACCGCTGGGTCGCCAAGCACGGGATCCCGACCCGATGAACCGCCCCCGGATCCGCTTCGACGGGCTCCCGCTGTGGCCCGCCGGCGCGGCCGCGGTGATCGGCGCAGGCATGGTCTACCTCGGCTACGCGATCGCGAAGGTCGTCGAGCTCGTCGACGACGCCAGGGCCGAGCTGTGACCCGCCCGATCATCGAGCACCCGTTCCACGTCTCGGTCGCGCCCTCTCGGTCCCGGCCGCCGCTGTCGGCCGCGAAGGTCAAGCATGACGCCGAGCAGCTGCTCAAGGCGCTCGGCGATTCGGGCCTGGCCGGGCTCACCGAGATCACCGGCGCGGACATCAAGCAGGTGATCCGTGACGTGTTCGGCCAGAACCGCGTCGGCGTGACCGGCTCGGACTGCCCGATCGTGCACACCGACGACTGGACCAAGGTCGAGGGCGGTGTCGAGTTCGGCTGCAAGGCGATCCGCGGCATCATGCCCGACCGCCACCACACCTGGGGGATCTTCGACCACGCCGGCGGCGGGCCGCGGGTCGGGCTCCTCGCCACACACATGGCCCCCGGCGGGTGGCGACCCCGCGGCCGGCAGATCATCGCCGCGCCCCTGATCCGGTGGCGCTGGCGTCAGCACCGCCTCGTCATCGAGCAGCGGCTCCGCTACCTCGAGCGGCACTGCGACGTCGTCTTCCCCGTCGGCGACATCAACCGGCCCAAGCGGTTCACCTTCCACGGCTACACCCGCCTCACCGGCCCCGGCCTGCTGTACGCCGGCGTCAACCACGGCGCCCCTGGCCATGCGAGCACCGTCCACTACGCGCGCCAGAACGCCGACCACAAGCGCGGCCTGTTCACCTGGTTCCCCCGGAGCGCCCGGTGACCGCCCGGGCGAAGTACGCCAGCAACGGCACCGCGCCCGGCCGCCGCGTCCACTTCCGCTGCCCGGGCTGCGACCGCGTGCACGGGGTCGTCGTCGAGGCCCCGAACGGCTGGGTATTCAACGGCGACCTCGAGCGGCCGACCTTCACGCCCTCGGTGCTCGTCAACGGGTTCTACGGGGACGTCACCGAAGAGTGGAAGAAGCAGCACCCACGCTGCCACTCGTTCGTCACCGACGGCCGCATCCAGTTCCTCGGCGACAGCACCCACGCCCTCGCCGGCCAGACCGTCGACCTCCCGCCGTGGGAGACGACCGACCCCGAGAAGGAGTAACTCACGTGTCTGCCCTGCTCACCCTCGCGATGCAGCTCATCGACCTGCTGCGCGGCGTACCGCCCCGGTTCCGAGGCGCCGTGTACGGCGTCCTCGCGGCCGGCGGTGCGATCGCGCTGCTCATCGTGTGCCTGCCCTGGACCCGAGCCTGGTTCGGCCTCGAGCACGCTCCGCCGCCCCTGGTGATCCTCGTGGCTGTCTTCAACTTCGTCGTCAGCCTGTCGAGCCTCTTGGCGCACGCGAACCTCAAGGAGCAGCCCGTCCGCCCGAAGATCCACCAGATCGTGGTCCACGGCGCGAACGAGCCACACGAGACCGCCCGCGAACTCACGAAGCTGCTCAGCGAGCAGAACCCGCCCGGCCGCTCGAGACACGTGTAGCTCGCGCACGCCCCTGTCTGGCCGCCCCGGTCTCCGACTTCCCTGGAGACCGGGGCGGCGTCGTCGTTCCGGCGCTAACCTCCCCGTCATGCGTACCCCCATCGCTCTCGGAGCCACTGCCCTCCTCGCACTTACCGTGACCGCCTGCGGCAGCAACAACGACACGACGAACGGTGCGAGCGTCCCGTCACCGGCGACGTCGACGAGCGCCACCTCCAGCGCCTCGAGCGACTCCGCACAGCCGAGCTGCGCGGAGGTGTGGGCGGTCGGCAAGGTCCTCCCGGCCGGCTACAAGGGCTGCCTCGACGGCGACACCCTCGTCGACGTCGGCTCGACTGACTGCACCGACGGCTCCTCGATGTACATCCACCAGGACGCCACCGGCAAGGACCAGTTCATCGCGATCACCGGCCAGCCGATCAAGAAGTACTCCGCCGCCGCCGACTCCGCGACCTACACCACCTGTCGCGCCTGACCCGCGTTCCACGGCTCGCCACCGCGGCGCGAGGCCCGCGCCGTGAGCTCCTCACGCATCGCGACCCGCCAGGGCTCCATCCGCTCGCCGTCGGCCCCCGCAGCGCGCAGCAGCGGGACAGCGCGCTCGGCGATCCAGTAGGTGACCTGGTCGGCCTCCCAGGCGCCGAGCAGCTCGCCGGCGACGCGATCGAGCAGGTCGGTTCGGCCGTCGGTGGCCGCGACGATCTCGGCCACCGCCTGCTCGCGGGTCGGCCGGGTCCGGACGGCTGGTGACGGAGCTCCGTGGAGCGCGTGGGCCATGCGCGCCGCGGTGCCGTTGATCTTCGCGATCCGGATCCCGTCGGTCATCCCCATGCCCGCCAGCGTCACACCACCCACCGACAATCCATCCCGATAACTGTCGTTACACGGGACGGAGCGGCGTGGCGCCAGGGCGCCGTCGGCAGCACCCGGCACCATGGACCCCATGATGACCACGTCGTGACCGGCCCGTCGCCTGACAAGGCGACCCGCCCCTGGCGCATGCGTGCCTATTCCGGCACCGGCAAGACCCAGCTCCTCGTCCACGAGGCCACCTACCGCGGCGACCAGGCTCTCAACGAGGCCTTCAAGCGGTACGACCGAGACCCCGCGATCTCCAAGGTCACAGCGGAGCAGCAGTGGTGACGCTGGAGGGCCAGACCGCCGGCCGCCTCCGCGCCCTCGCCCGCAACTACCTCGACCCCGAGCTCCAGGCCGAGGTCGAGCGACTCTACGCGCTCGAGGAGACACACCGGCTCGCCGTCGCCGAGATCCGCGACCTCAACGCCCAGGTCAACCGCTGCCAGGCCCTCGCCGGCCACCTTCGCGAGCAGCTGACCAACACCGAGCGCCGCCTCGAGGACCTGCGGCCCGACGAGATCGTCAAGGCTCGCCGCGAGGCCTACTTCACCGGCGCCGGCTTCTTCAAGGTCACCAGCCTCGGCCGCCACCGCTACGCCACCGAGCACATCCCCGCCGAAAGGGTGAGCATCCGTGCCGAATGACGACCTCGCACTCCCACCGCGGCACATCCCGACCTCCGACCTCAGCCCCGCCGGCGTCTGCGAGGGCTGCGGCCGCGACATCGTCTGGACCATCACCGTCGCCGGTCCGAACGGCCGCGGCGGCAAGGCCATGCCGATCGACCCCGTCGAGAACCTCGCCGGCAACGTCGCTGTCCGGCCCACCCATGGCAGCCGGCTCACCGCCCGGGTCCTCGCCCGCGGCGAGCTCGTCGACCGACCGGCCCCAGGAGTACTCCGCGATGACACACTTCGCCAGCTGCCCGGTCGGCGCGCACCCGCGACCGCCCGAGAGTCCGGCGCCGACCGCACCGCGCCGCGGCCGCCGACGCCCCGGAGGCAAGCGGTGAGGGCCACCGAGCACGAGCTCACCGTCGCCACCGACGCGATCGCGCGCCGCATCGCTCAGCGCCTGGAGCTCGACTTCGGACACCTCAGCCCGCTCGACCAACTACAGCTGCGCGAGCAGGCCCTACCGTTCGCGATGGCCGCGCTCGAGGCCATCCCCGATCGGGCCGAAGCCATCATCCGACGTGCGCAGGAACACTGCTGCACCTGCCACAACGCCGACCCGCCGCACGAGGACTGGTGCCCAGCCTCCGCGATCCAGGACGAGCTCACCGCATGACGCCGCGGCCCGAGAGTGGGGCCTCGTGACCCGCCAACCGCCCGAGCTCACCGACCCGATCGCCGCGGCGTACCTCGCCTGGTGCGAACGCGAACGGCAGCCGAAGAACACCATCCGCCGACGTCGCTCCGTGCTCCGCGCCATCGGCAACCCCGGCACCGCGACCCGCGAGGACATCGAGGCATGGTGGGACAGCCGCCGCACCCTCCCCACCGGCCTCCCGCGGGCCGACACCAGCCGCGCCAACGAGCTCGCGATCCTCCGGACCTTCTACACCTGGTGCCAGGTCTGGGAGCACCGTGCCGACAACCCCACAGTCCGTATCCAGTCGCCGCACGTCGCAAGTGGCACACCCAGACCCGCCACCCGCCGCGAGTTCGAGACCATGCTCACCTTCGTCGCCCTCCTCCCCAAGGACGGCCCGGCGCTCCGCCGCGCGATCCTGCTCGGAGCATGGGCAGGACTGAGGGTCTC
This sequence comes from Nocardioides maradonensis, assembly GCF_054777115.1. Lineage (NCBI taxonomy): Bacteria > Bacillati > Actinomycetota > Actinomycetes > Propionibacteriales > Nocardioidaceae > Nocardioides > Nocardioides maradonensis. The sequence goes on from NZ_BAAHAZ010000022.1 coordinate 28,047, forward strand.
CGAGGCAGCTCGGCTCGAATGGGCCGACATCGACCTCGAGACCAACCGAGCCCGCGTCCTCGGCAAGGGCAACAAAACCCGCCTCATCAAGCTCTCCGCCAAGCTGATCGACGAGCTCGGCCAGCCTCACGACGGCAACGTCGTCACCGGCCGCGCCGAAGGCTGGTCCATCGACACTCTCGGCCGGAAGGTCAACGGAGCCATCCACGCCTCCGGCGTCGACATCACCTTCCACAAGCTCCGCCACCGCTACGGCTCCCTGGCCTACCAGCGCACCAAGGACCCCAAGGCACTCGCAGACCAGATGGGACACGCCTCGGTGAGTACCACGATGGCCTTCTACGCCGCGGCCGCCGACGACGCCGCCGACGCGATCGCCGAAGCGGTGACCGAGTGACCCGCCGCCAGAACCTCGTCGACACCGCCACCTGGCACCACCAGGAGGCCGAACGGCTCCGAAGCGAGCTCGCCACCATGACCGACGGCCACAAGCACGCCATCGGCCTCCAGCAGGTCCGTCGCATGGAGGTCGACGCCGAGACCCACCAGCAGCTCGCCGACGAGTACACCGAGTACACCGAGCACGTCGCTCGCATCGACGAGCTCGAGCGCCAGACCAACGAGGCGCCACCCACCCAAGTCGACGACGCCGGCCTCTTCTAAGCCTCGTCCTCGGAGATCTCGGTATCGGCCTCGCGAATGTAGCGCCGCAGAGCCCGTCTCAACACGTCGGTGACGGTCTCGCCCCTCGACGCCGCGATCCGCAACGCGAGGTCCCACTCCTCGTCCGGAGCCCGAAACGTCCGTATCGGCGTCGCGGGCTTGTCAGGCACCCCGGCGACGCTAGAGGGGGGTCAGCGCGGAGCTCGGCCGCGCGTAACGGGTGTATATACACCCGGTCAAGCGGATGACCGGCCGAGCCGGCGTTCCCGCGCCGCGGCGGGCGTCGACCTCGCAGCTTCGATCGCCGCTCGGGCGCGCTTCTGGTTCACCTTCACGTACAGCATCGTCGTGTTGAGGTTCGCGTGCCCGAGCAGCTCCTGGACCACCCGCATGTCGTGCTCGGCGTCCTCAGCGAAGTAGGTCCCCGCACGGTGCCGCAGCTTGTGCATCGTCCACGCACCCTCGAGTTGACGCGAGACCAGGATCCCGACGTACCGGGGCGAGAGGTGACCGTCGATCCGTCCCGGGAACGCATACCCTGGCGGCAGCGCCCGCAGCAGCCGCGCCGTCTCCGCCTCGAGCGGCACCAGGCGCGTCTTGCCGCCCTTGCCGTGCACCAGCAGCGACCACCCGTCGAGGTCCTCGACCAGGTCGCGCTGCGGATGCACGACGGCAACCTCGGCGCGCCGCAGGCCATGTCCGGCCGCGAGCATGCACATCAGCGTGACGCGCTCGTCGGCGGTCGTCAGTGCGGCGTCGTAGACACGATCAGGCACCGGTGACGGGTTCGGTGGCGGAGCAGCCACTACCGGGATGACGATCGCCGGCGATGTCTCGACCTTCCCGGCCTCGAGCGCCCACTTGTAGAACGCCCGCATGGTCGTGCGTCGCGACCGGTAGGTGTTCGCCGCCCACGACCGGCCGGCGAACCACTCGAGCAGCTGCTCGCCGGTCACGTCCCACGGTCCGACGCCGATCGACTTCGCGAGCAGCCGAAGGTGGTCCTTCCGTGTCCGGATCGTCGTCTCAGGCCCCCTGTGCAGGCGCGCGAAGCGCTCCCACTCGACGATCGCTGTCTGCCATTCCCACTGCGCTCGATGTTGTGTACCTGGTCCCACCAGGAAAGGAATATCTGTCAGCAAACCCGGCACGCCGAAGGTTTCTTTACCTTCGTGACCGCTACCCGGCAGTAGTAGGTCCAAGGTCCCAGGAGGGTCCCAAGAGACGTAGTCAGATCGGGTCAGCGAAATTGGCTCGGGCGGCTGTGGCGCCGTCGTCACGAAGCCTCGCGCAACGCCCTGACCCGAGCCTCCAATGGGAACGGCCGACCCCACTCGCAGGCCGGCGTGATGTGGCGCGCACACAGGGCCATCACCTGGCCGGAGGCGAAGATCGCCTCAACCTCCGCCGGCCGCGAGCAGAGCGCGAACTCACACCCGCTGGGCACCGTCGCCTCCGACCCTCACGGCCTCGATGGGCGCCTTCCAGACCAACCAGTCCTGGTCGTTGTAGCTGGTGCGGATCGAGATCCCGCGACGGCCGTCGACGACCGTGTCCAGCGAGAACGACACCACGGCGCGGCTCTTGAACTCGCGGACCCAGGCCTCAGCAGCCGCCCACGCGGCCTCGTAGGCCTCCTGGTCGCCCCGGCCGTCGTTCGCTTCCACCGCGGCCCGGTACGCCGCCCAGATGGGCTCGGCGGCCAGCGCGGCGCGCTGTTCGCGGATCCACTCCTCGAGCCACGCAGTCAGGCAGTGGCACTCCTCGTGCTCGTCGTGGTGGAAGCCGATGCACCGGTCGTCGACGCACCCGCACTTGTCGCCGCGCCACGGGCCGTCACCGAAGTACCGGCGGATGTAGCCGGCGATCGTGACCTTGATCCGCTGGTCGTCCCCCCAGTACGACCAGCGGATCGTCTCCCGGGCCGTGGCCGTCAACGTGGTCACGACGCCCTCCGGCGGCCCAGCGGGAACGGGATGACCCGGGCGCCGGCACGGCCGGCGGCCTCGGCTACCGTTGCGCGCTCACGCCCGCCCACGGGCGCCAGCTCCAGGCGCCGCGACTCCAGATCAGAAGGTTTGGGGTTCGAATCCCTACAGGCGCGCGAGCGAGGTCAAGATCGCAGGAAAGCCCCTCGCGCCGGAAGGCGCGGGGGGCTTTCGCGTTCGACCTGCGCGAGGGGCTTGCCGGAGATCTTGCGCCGAGCGAGCGCGCTGCGCCGCGAGCGCCAGCGAGCGGCACAGGCGCGCAGCGAGTCCAACAGTGCAAGAGCCCCGGCTGACAGCCGGGGCTCTTCGCATTGTCACGGGCCGCCGGGCCGGGCGGACAGCCTGCACCACCCGACCGGGCCCGAGGTTCGAAGTGAACCTTCCGCACCGCCGGCGGCGCCGCGATCCTTGGCCCCATGACTCGATCCGACCGATACGTGCGCCTCGGCGCGAAGCTGTACGCCGCCGGCATGAAGGCCGATGCGAAGCGGGCCGGCCTGCGGACGGCGTACGCCGACGTCGACGGGCTGCGGATGGCCTACCACCGCGCGGGTCCCGTGGGGGCGCCGGTGATCGTGATGGTGCACGGCTACTCGGCGGACCGGCAGCTGTGGTCGCGGTTCGCGCGCCGCTTCGTGGACCGGTACGACGTCGTCATCCCGGACCTCGCCGGCCACGGCGACACCCCGTTCGTGGCCGGTGCGGACTACTCGGCCCCGGCCCAGGCGGCGCGGGTGGCGGGGCTGCTCGACAACCTGGGCATCGAGCGGGCCCACCTGATCGGCAACTCGATGGGCGGCTTCGTCGTGGCGAGCTTCGCCCGCGCCTACCCCGAGCGCACTCGCTCGATCTGCCTGTCCGACGCCGCGGGCGTGAAGGCCCCGGTCCCCAGCGACGCCGAGGTGATGCTCGCCCAGGGCACCAACCCGTTCCTCTTCCGCGACCCGCTGCGGTTCTACCCGTTCTTCGCGATGACGATGGCCAAGCCGCCGTACGCGCCGAGGATCGTGAAGGCGGCCATGGCCCAGCAGTACGTCGACCGCGAGCCCCAGCTGGCCGAGATCTTCGACGGCTTCTACGAGCGCGACCTGCTCGACGACCACCTCGCCGAGATCACCGCCCCCACGCTGGTCATGTGGGGCGACCTCGACCGCCTCGTCGCGCCGTCAGCGGCCGGCGTCTGGGCCGAGGGCATCCCGAACGCGATCTCGGTGACCTACCCGGGCATCGGGCACATGCCGATGGTGGAGATCCCGGGCCGCGCGGCCGCCGACTACGCCGCCTTCCTGCGCAGCGTCGGCTGAGACGAGGACGCATCATCCGGGCGAGCCTGGGCACCGTGTGGCGTCAACCGTGTCGCAACCCTGGGAGGAACATCATGGGTATCGGTGCAAGTCTCTTCCTCATCGCCGTCGGCGCCATCCTCAAGTGGGCGGTCGACGCCCAGGTCAGCGGCATCGACCTGCAGACCGTCGGCACGATCATGATGGTCGTCGGGGTGATCGGGCTGGTCGTGACCATGGTCATCTGGGGCACCCGCCGGCGGACCGACGTGGTCCACGACGGCCGCCGGACGACGTACGTCGAGCCGAACGACGTCCCGCGCGCCTGATCCCAGGCGGCCCGATCAGCTGACCGGTGCTTCGGCCCGCACCACCCCCGCGGTCGCGCGGGTGAAGTGCAGGTACTCGTCCGCGAGCTTCCCGCCGCGGATCAGCTTGCGGTCGTCGACGTAGCTGCGCGAGGTCGACCACGGCGCGGTCGGTCCTTGCTTCGGGAGGGTCGCCAGCACCCGCTGGACGTACCCGGCCTTGAAGTCGAGGAGCGGCCGCGTCTCCATGTCCGGGTCCGCGGCGGCCCACACGGCGTCGTACCCGTGCTCGTCGAGGTAGGCCAGCATCGAGACGAAGTACTCGCAGAGCAGGCCGATCTTCAGCGTCCACGAGGCGTTCGTGTAGCCGATGGCCATCGCCAGGTTCGGTACGCCGCTCAGCATCGTGCCGCGGTAGGCGACCGTCTCCGCGGGGTCGACCGCCCGGCCGTCGACGCTGAGGGCGAGGCCGCCGAGCATCTGCAGGTTGAGCCCGGTCGCGGTGATGACGAGGTCGGCCTCGAGGTGCCGGCCGGACGTCAGCTGGATCCCGGTCGGGGTGAAGGTCTCGATCCGGTCGGTGACCATCTCGACCTCGTCGCGCCGGATGGCCCGGAACAGGTCGCCGTCCGGCACGGCGCACAGGCGCTGGTCCCACGGGTCGTACGGCGGGTTGAAGTGCTCGTCGACCGGATAGCCCTCCGGCAGCGCCTTGATGTTGACCGAGCGGATCAGGCTGCGCGCCGTCTTCGGGAAGGTCTGGGCGAAGCCGTAGACCAGCCGCTGCTGCTGGACGAACTTCGCGCGGATCACGCGGTGGGCGCGGTCGGGGGACAGCCAGCGCTTCGCGAGGCGCGCGACGCCGTCCTCCTTCGGCACCGGAAGGATGTAGCTCGGGGTGCGCTGCAGGATCTGCACATGGCCGGCGGTGCCGGCCATCGACGGGGCGAGGGTGACCGCGGTGGCGCCGCTGCCGATGATGACCACCCTCTTGCCGGCGTAGTCGAGGTCCTCGGGCCAGTGCTGCGGGTGCACGACCTGGCCCTCGAAGTCGGCGATGCCGGGCAGCTCGGGGGTGTAGCCCTCGTCGTAGCGGTAGTAGCCCGCGGCGCAGAAGATCCAGCGCGCGCTGATCTGCTGCGTGCTGGTGCCCTCCGGCGTGGTCACCTCGACGTCGACGAGCCAACGCGCAGCCGCGCTGCTCCAGTCGGCGCGCACGACCTTGTGGCCGAAGCGCAGGTGCGGCGCGAGGCCGCTCTCCTCGACGGTCTCCTCGAGGTAGCTGAGGATCCGCGGCGCCGTCGCGATGGTCTCCTTGTCGCGCCACGGCTTGAACTCGTAGCCGAAGGTGTAGAGGTCGGAGTCAGAGCGGATGCCGGGGTACTTGAACAGGTCCCAGGTCCCACCGATCCGGTCGCGCGCGTCGAGGATCGCGAAGGTCTTCGACGGCTGCTCGGTCTTCAGGTAGTGGCCGGCGCCGATGCCGGAGATGCCGGCCCCGATGACGAGGACGTCGAGCTGTTCGGTGGTGGAGGTGCTCATGCGACCAGCGTGCGCTCCCGAGCCGTCGGCGGCGATGGTCAAGATGCTCCACACCAGGGTCCGCGATGGTGTGAAATGTGCACATGAGCAGGGACTGGGCACCGCCGTCGAAGGCCGCCCAGGAGGTCATCCGGCGCGCGGTCGAGCTCGCGATGGAGAGCGCCCACGACTGGATCGAGGAGCTCAACGAGGCGGGCCAGAACGACGAGCTCACCGCCTCCATGTACGCCGATCCGGTGCTCGCCGAGGGCCTGCGCAACGCCAACATGTCGAATGCGGCGTACTGGACCGCGGCGAACCTGCAGAACCCGGGAGCCCGGGTCGCGCCCAACCTGAGCCCGGCCGTGCTGGAGGCGACCCGCGACGTCGTACGCCGTGACCTGGACGAGACCGCGCTGCACACCTGGCGCCTGGGACAGAACGTGCTGTGGCGACGCTGGATGGACGTCTGCTTCGGGCTGACCTCCGACTCGGCGCTGCTGCAGGAGGTGCTCTCGGTGACCTCGCGGTCGATGAGCACCTTCGTCGACGACACCATCGCCGCCGTCGCCGAGGTGATGCGCCACGAGCGCGAGGACCTGACCCACGGCACCCACGCCGAGCGGCTCGCGACGGTGTCGCTGCTGCTGGAGGGCGCGCCCGTTCCGCGCGCCGCCGCCGAGTCGCGGCTCGGCTACGCGCTCACCGGCCCGCACCTGGCCGCGATCGTCTGGGGGACCGGAGCGACCGGGCAGCAGCTCGAGACCGCGGCGGAGCACGTCCTGCGGCTGACCGGGGGCAGCCGGCGGCTGACCGTGCTCGCCACGGGCTCCTCGCTGTGGATCTGGCTGCCCGTCGACGGCCTGCCCCGGATGGCCGATCTGGAGGCCGAGCTCGTCGGTCTCACCGGCGTCCAGGTGGCGCTGGGCCGGCCGCGCGCCGACCTCGACGGCTTCCGGCAGAGCCACCTCGAGGCTGCCGCGGTGCAGCGGATGATGGCGACGCTGGCGACCTCGCGGCGGGCGGGGAGCTACGCCGACGCCCAGCTGGTGGCGCTGCTCAGCGGCGACGTGGGCCGGGCCGACGAGTTCATCGCGGACACCTTGGGCGACCTCGCGACCGCCGACCCGGAGCTGCAGCTCACGTTGCGCACCTACCTCGACGAGCAGTGCAACGCCGTACGGGTCTCCGAGGCGCTGTACACCCACCGCAACACCATCGTGCGGCGCCTCGCGCGCTGCGACGAGCTGCTCCCGCGGCCGCTCGCGGACAACCCGGTGGCCGTCGGCGCGGCGCTGCAGCTGCTGTGGTGGCGCGGCGACCGGGCGCCGGTCTGAAGACGCGCCGGGCGCAGGGCCCACGCCCCTCGACGCGGCCGCGAGCGGTGGCTACGCTCCGCATACCACCCGGTCGGAATGTCCTCGGGTGGCCGATCGATGGGAGAGGTCATGGCGATGGTGGAGACCGTTCGGGGTCAGGTCGACAGCGGCGAGCTCGGGGTGACGCTGATGCACGAGCACGTCTTCGTGCTGACCCCCGAGGTGCAGGCCGAGTTCCCCGAGCACTGGGGCGACGAGGAGGCGCGCGTCAGCGACGCGGTCGCCAAGCTCCAGGCGGCGTACGACGCCGGGGTGCGCACCTTCGTCGACCCGACCGTCATCGGGCTGGGCCGCTACATCCCGCGCATCCAGCGGATCGCCGAGCAAGTGCCGCTGAACATCGTCGTGGCCACCGGCATCTACACCTACGACGACGTGCCCAAGTTCTTCCACTACCGCGGCCCCGCGCTCAACGAGGCGCTCGGCGCGGACCTCCCCGACCCGATGGTCGACATGTTCGTCCACGACATCCGCGAGGGCATCGCCGACACCGGCGTCAAGGCCGGCATGCTCAAGTGCGCCATCGACCACAACGGGCTCACGCCCGGCGTCGAGCGGGTGATGCGCGCCGTCGCGAAGGCCCACCTGGAGACCGGCGTACCGATCACCGTGCACACCCACCCCGGCACGGAGGCGGGGCTGCACGTCAAGCGCGTCATGTGCGACGAGGAGGGCGTGGACCCGCGCCGGATCGTCCTCGGCCACAGCGGCGACACCACCGACTGCGACCACCTCACCGCGCTCGCCGATGCCGGCTTCATCCTCGGCATGGACCGCTTCGGCATCAACCTGGACACGACCTTCGAGGCGCGCGCCGACACCCTCGTCGAGATGGTGCGGCGTGGGTACGCCGACCAGATGGTGCTCAGCCAGGACGCGTCCTGCTACATCGACTGGATCCAGCCCGACGTGATGCCGCTGCTCCCGCAGTGGCACTTCACCCACCTCTTCCAGGACGTCTTCCCCTACGTCCTCGAGCACGGCGTGACCCAGCAGCAGATCGACACCATGCTGGTCGACGTCCCGCGCCGGATCTTCGAGGGCGGCTGAGCGCCGCCCCGCCCAGGAACGGCGACGCCCCTGCACCCGACGGGTGCAGGGGCGTCGTGCTGTCGGTCTCAGCCGGCCTGGAGCGCCGGCGGGGTCCAGCTGCCGTCGAGCGCTGCCTGCTGCGGCACGTAGACGCGCAGGATCAGGTAGTACGCACCCGTGGGCGCCGGCAGCCAGTTCGCATCCGGAGAGGTGGGTGCGGCGTTCTGGATGGTGATGTCGATCGAGCCGTCGGCGTTGCGGACCAGGTCCGGGCTGGCGCTGTTGAAGGCGTACCGGTCGATCGGGTTGTCGACGAGCATCCGGCTCGCGGCGTCGTACATCGTGACCGACCAGAAGGCGCCCGCCGGCGGCAGCTGATCCGCCGCGAGGTGCAGGTGGTACGTCGATGCACCGCTCAGCGGGGCGCCGGAGGTGTCGGTCGCGGCCCGGTAGTAGATCGCCTCGCTGGCCGGCAGCGCGCCCAGGCCGTACTTCGTCACCATCGCCCGCCGGAGGTAGTCGGTGCCCCAGATGCCGTGCCCGAGGCTCCAGCTCCAGCCGTTCGCGACGTTCTCCCGGGTGCGGGCCCGCGCGTCGATCTGAGCCTGGGCGTCGTGGATCGCGGACTCCAGGCCGGCCACGATCGCCGGGTCGGAGCCGGCGCCGGGCAGGTGGCCCGCGCGGCCGAGCCTGAGCAGCGGCTTGAGCTGGGTGCGCTCGTCCTTGGTCGGCGGGTCGGCCCGGAGCACGGCGTCCAGTTCGTCGAAGAAGCCCGCGCCCTCGGTGTCGACGCTCTGCGGCGTCGGCAGGGTGCTGCAGTCGGTGCCGGGCGGCACGACCGGGGTGCCCGCGGGCCCGCTGAGGTGGTAGCCCTGCTGGAAGGCCTTGGCCGCGTCGAGGTCGGCGGGGCCGTTGACGAACGTGCGGCCGATGGCCCAGACGTCGTTGGTGGGTGAGTGAACGACCCGGACGCCGGCGGGCGCTGTGCCGTGCCAGTCCGGCCCGACGACGTACACGTCGCTGCGGGTGCCGGGGACGCCGTGGGCCACGTCGAAGACGCCGGTGTACATGTCCAGGAAGCCGAAGCTGAAGTAGCGGTCCGACGCCGGCGGCAGGGACAGCCGCTGCGGGCCGGGGCGCAGGTCCAGCCATGCCATGGAGTAGATGGTGTCGTTGTTCGGGGTGACCACGTCGCGGTCCGCGGAGGTGAACAGGCGGGCGGCGTGGTGCAGCGTGTTGACGCCCGTGGCGCAGGTCTGGACGGCCTCCGTCCGCCGCATCACCACCAGCGGGTAGCCGATGACGTACGCCGGCAGGGCCGCGTCGTGGGCCTGCTGGGTGAGGTCGCCGGTGGCGCCGCCCGCCGGGCCCTGGGCGGCGCCGGCGACGGCGACGCCGGTCACGCTCAAGGCGGCTGCTGCGAGGGCGACGACGGCGCGACGCCGCCGGGTCAGGGATCGATGGGGCATGGGGTTCCTCCGAGATGGTTACATACGGGTTAGTCGGTATGGATAGGACAGCGGACGACGCCCGCGGGTGTCAACGGACCGGCCACAGGGTGATGCCGGTGGTCGGCGCACCGGCGTCGACACGGCGTACCTCGCGCGTGCCGTCGGGGCCGGCTTCCAGGGCGACCGAGGTGATGGTGCCGCCGAGGTCGGACACGTGCGCCCACCCGCGGGTGGTGTCGACGGCCAGGCCGATCGCCTCGCGCAGGCCGTCGACGAGGATCTCGGGCGCCTGCCCGCGCTCGCCGGGGCCCGGGATGGGGGCGCGGTTCAAGGTGTTGCCGTCGGGCGCCGCGCCGCGGTCGGTCCAGTAGAGCCAGCCGTCGGAGAGCTCCAGGTCGATCGGCTCGGGCAGCCCGTCCCAGAGCGTCTCGATGTCGGAACGGACGGCCGGATCCTCGGGGGCCTCCAGCGAGCAGCGGAAGATGCGGCCGCGCCCGCCCTTCGCGGGACCCTTCTGGGTCCAGTACAGGTGTCCGTTCGCCGGGTCCACCGTGACGCCCACGCACTGCGCGTCGATGCCCTCGGCCGGGTCGCGGACGACCAGGTCCGACAGCCCGGTGCCGTCGAGGCGCACCCGGCTGACCCGGCAGCCCTCGCGATCGCTCCAGTACAGCCACTCGCCGTCGCACGCGAGCTGCTTGCCCGTCGTGATCGCGCCGACCGGCACGACGTCTCGCAGGTGCGTGCCGTCGAGGTCGATCGCGTGCACGCCGCCGTTGACGTGGGTGTAGTCGGAGGTCTTCTCGCTCGGCGGCTCGCCGGGCGTGAAGGTCGGTCGCCCCATCGTCGTCCAGTACGCCGATCCGCCCCGCACCACGATCCCGTCGGGGCGCGCGCCGGCGTCGGCGAGGAAGGTCTCGATCGTGCCGGTGTCCAGGTCGATCCGCACGATCGAGTCGTGGCGGATCGCCAGCGCCAGGATCTGCCCGAGCTCGCTCATCCCTGCTCTCCTTCGTCGCTGGCGCGCAATGCCTCCGCGACCGCGCGGGTGCGCCGGTCGCGGCGCTCGGCCAGCTGCCGGTAGCTGGCCTCGTCGGCGCCGTACGTCTCCTCCACCTGGGCGATGACCTCGTCCATCCGGTCCCGGTCGGGCATGCCGTTCTCGAAGCGCATCTGCGACCCCACGTGCTCGACGAGGTGTCGCATGCCGGCCGGACCGCCGCCGAGCCGGCGGCTCTCGAACGGCCCGACGGTCGCGTAGCGGAGCCCGAGCGAGGCCTTGAACAGCTCGTCGAGGTCGGGGACGCTGACGACTCCCTGCTGCACCAGGTACGTCGCCTGCTCGTTGATCACCTTCTGCAGCCGGTTGCCCACGAAGCCGGGGATCTCCTTCTTCAGCGCGATCGGCAGCCGGTCGAGCTCGCGGTAGACCGTCATGGCCCGCTCCACGGCCTCCGCGCTCGTGGCCGGTGACGGCACTACCTCGACCAGCGGGATCAGCTGCGGCGGATTGAACGGGTGGCCGATGAGGATCCGGTCCGCCGCCGGGTTGCCCTCCGCGATCCGCGACGGCAGCAGGGAGGACGACGAGGAGGCGAGGACGACGTCGTCGCGGGTGTGGGCCGCGAGGACGTCGTACAGCTCCTGCTTGACCTCGATCCGCTCCGGACCGGCCTCCTGCACGAAGTCGACGTCGACGGCCGCGGCCGCGAGGTCGGGCGTGACCGTCACGCCGTCGAGCCCGGCCAGCTCGGCCGCGACGACCTCGGCGAGGTCGGCACGGACGTCGGACACCCGGACCTGCCACCCGTGCTCGGCGAAGAGCCGCGACCAGGACAGGCCGATGACGCCCGCTCCGACCACGAGCACGACCGGCACGTCAGGACACCGAGCCGTTCGCGCGGAGCTCGGCGATCGCGGCGGCGTCGTAGCCCAGCTCCGCGAGCAGCTCGTCGGTGTGCTGGCCGATCGCCGGGGGCAGCCGCGGCGCGACCGGCTCGACGCCGTCGAGGCGGAACGGTGCCGCGATCGCGCCGGCCTGCTCGTCCTCGGCGAAGGAGAGGACGACGCCGTTGTCGCGCAGCTGCTGGTCGTGCGGGATGTCGGCCGGCGTCGCCACGATGTCGAAGACGATGCCGTGCTCGGCCAGGAGCCGCTCCCAGTGGGCCCGGGGGTGCTCGGCGAACGCCGCGTCGAGCAGCGCGATGAGCTCCTGGGCGTTGCGCAGCCGGTCGGGCTTCGTCGCGAACCGGTCGTCCTCGAGCAGCCACTCACGGTCCAGGCAGCGCGCCAGCACCGGCCAGTGCCGGTCCTCGTTGAGGATCGTGAGCAGCAGCCACTTCCCGTCCTGCGCCCGGTAGTGGCAGCTGAGCGCGTTGAACAGCTCCTCGCGGCGCGGCCGCGGGATGAACTCGGCGCCGCAGAGCGCGGCACTGGCCAGGTAGGAGTTGGCCCACAGCCCGTTCGCGTGCAGCGAGGAGGACACCTTGGTCCCGCGTCCGGTGCGCTCGCGTTGGTAGAGCGCGGTCACGATCCCGGCGTACAGGGTCATCGCGGAGGGGTGGTCGCCCTGGCCCACGACGGCGCGTGCCGGTGTTGCGTCGTACGACGGACGGACCTGGTCCATCATCCCCGAGCGCGCCCAGTACGACGTGGCGTCGAACCCCGGCTTCGCGACCTCGGCACCCGCCTCGCCGTACCCGGTGAAGGAGCCGTAGACCAACCGGTCGTTGAGGCCCATCAGCGTCTCGTGGTCGATCCGCAGCTTCGTCCGCACGGCGAGCGGGTAATTGGTGACGAACACGTCGGCCTGCGCCACGAGCTCGTGCATGATCCGCCGGCCCTCCGCGGAGCCGAGGTCGATCGCCAGGCCGCGCTTGTTGCGGTTGCCGTGGATCCAGGCGAACTCGCGCTCGCTGACCGGGTTGCCGGGCAGCCGGGGCAGCTGGCGGTAGGGGTCGCCGGCCCCGGGGGGCTCGACCTTGATCACGTCTGCCCCCAGATCGGACAGGATCGTGGTCGAGGCGGGGCCGGCGATGTAGCTGCCGCAGTCGATCACCTTGAGACCGCTGAACAGCGGGTCGGTCATGCCTGCTCCTCGTAGTCGTAGAAGCCGCGGCCCGACTTCTCGCCGAGCCGGCCCTGGGCGAGGTAGTCGCGGAGGACCGCGCGCGGGCCCTCCGGGATCCCGTCGCGGTGGGCGGCGTAGTTCTCCTCGATGTCCAGCACGACGTCCAGCCCGACCCGGTCCATCTTGCGGAACGGGCCCTCCTTCTGGCCGGTCACCTTGGCGTAGAGCGCGTCGACCTCCTCGGGGGAGGCGACACCCTCGGAGACCACCATCAGCGCCTCGCGCTTGATCGCGGCCCAGATCCGGTTGTAGATGAAGCCTCGCGACTCCGCGTGCGCGCGGAACGGCGTGAGCCCGAACCGGGGGAGGGCCGCCATCAGCCGGTCCAGCACCGTCTCATCGGTCTGCCCGCAGGTCATCAGCTCCACGGCCACCGCCGCCGGAGGCATGAAGAAGTGCATGTTCAGCACCCGCTCCGGCCGGCTCACCTCCGCGATCACCTCGCGGGAGGGGTACGACGATGAGTTGGTCGCGATGATCGCGTCGGCCGGCGCCAGCCGGTCCAGCTGTCCGAAGACGGGGATCTTCACGTCGAGGCGCTCGGGGAGCGACTCGACGACCAGCCAGGCGTCCGCCACGGCGTCAGCCATGCTGTCGGTGAGCTCCAGCGTCGCCGCGGAGCTGCCCGGGACCGAGGCGAGCACGTCGGGCAGCTGCTCCTCGACGTACGCCGCCGCATCGGCCCGCTGCCCCGCGTCGAGGTCACAGATCCGCACGGTGCCGCCGCCGGTGGCGAACATCAGGGCGATCCTCCGGCCCAGGGTCCCGGCGCCGATGACCGCGATCGGCCGGTCGGTCACACCGTCGGCGCTCACAGGCCCATGTCCTTGGCGATGATCGTCTTCATGATCTCCGAGGTGCCGCCGTAGATCCGGTTGACCCGGTTGTCGGCGTACAGCCTGGCGATCGGGTACTCGTTGATGAAGCCGTAGCCGCCGTGCAGCTGCAGGCAGCGGTCGATGACCCGGTGGGCGACCTCGGTGCAGAACAGCTTGGCCGACGCGGCTTCGGCAGGCGTCAGCTCGCCGGCGTCGAGCGCCTCGAGCGCCCGGTCGGCCACCGCCTGGGCCGCGTCGACCTCGGCCTTGCAGGCGGCCAGCTCGAACTTGGTGTTCTGGAAGGAGGCGACCGACTTGCCGAAGACGGTGCGTTGCTCGACGTACGCCTGGGCGAACCGGAGCCCCGCCGCGGCCTGGGCATAGGCGCCGTACGCGATACCCCAGCGCTCGGAGGCGAGGTTGCGGCCGAGGTAGCTGAAGCCCATGTTCTCCTCGCCGAGCAGGTCCTCGGCGGGGATCCGGACGTCGACGAAGGAGAGCTCGGCGGTGTCGGAGGTGCGCAGCCCGAGCTTGTCGAGCTTGCGGCCCACTGTGTAGCCGGGGGAGTGGGTGTTGACCGCGAACAGCGAGATGCCGAAGCGACGGTCGTCGTCCTTGGGCGGGCTGGTGCGGGCCGCGACGATGACCCGGTCGGCGTGCACGCCGCCGGTGATGAAGGTCTTCGCGCCGTTGAGGACGTACTCGTCGCCGTCCTTCTTTGCGGTCGTCCGCATGCCGGCCAGGTCGGAGCCGGTGCCGGGCTCGGTCATCGCCAGAGCCCACATCTCCTCGCCACTGACGAAGTTGGGGAAGTAACGCTGCTTCTGCTCCTCGGTGGCGAGCATCTTCAGGTACGGCAGGGCGAGCAGCACGTGGACGCCGGAGCCGCCGAAGGTGGTGGCCGCGCGGGACGTCTCCTCGTACTGGATCGCGAGGAACTTGTGGGACTCGATCCCGGCGCCGCCGTACTCCTCGGGGACGCTGATCCCGAAGATGCCGAGCTCGGCGAGCTTGCCGTACAGCTCGCGCGGCACGATGCCGGCCTGGAACCACTCGTCGTAGTGGGGCACCACCTCGGCCTCGATGAACGAGCGGAGCGTCTGACGGAAGGACTCGTGGTCCTCATCGAAGACGGTGCGGCGCATGTTTCCTCCTGGGCTGGAATTGGGGTCCGCGTCGGTTCTACACCCCGCGGTGAAACATTTTCAAGAGTGTTGCATTGTCGTGACACAGCCCCTAACGTTTCGCCACATGAGACGTGCGTCACTTTCATGGCGAGGGGGTCCGGCAGCGGCCCGGGCGGCCTTGGCCCTGTCTGCTGTGATGACAGGTCGAGGAAGCAGGGAGGTGTCCCATGAGCAGTACGCCACTGTCCCGGATGCTCGCGGAGAGGGATCCGAAGCCCGACGCTCTCGCGGCCTTCCGGCTGGCCCGCCGCCGCTTCCTCGCCGGCGACCGCGTCGAGATGCAGGAGCTGGCCGCCGAGCTGGGAGTGAGCCGCGCGACAGTCTTCCGCTGGGTGGGTTCGCGCGACGACCTGCTGGTGGAGATCGTCTGGTCGATCACCGAGCCGACCTTCCGGTCCGCGCTGGAGCGGACCACCGACCTGACCGGCGGGCGGAGGGTTGCTGCGGTCATGGGCGCCTTCGCCGAGGCGACGATCGCCTCGCCGCCGTTCATGGGCTTCGTGCAGCGCGAGTCGGAGCGGGCGCTGCGGCTGCTGACCACGAAAGCGACCTGGTTCCAGGGCCGGCTGCTGGTGCTCATCGAGGACCTCATCCGCTCCGAGATCGAGGCGGGTCATCTGGAGCCGGCGCTGCCGTTGCACGACCTGGCCTACGTCGTGACCCGGATGACCGAGACCTTCGTGTACGCCGACGTGGTGGCCGGCGAGACGCCCGACCCGCAGAAGGTTCGGCTCGTCGTGGGGGCGCTGCTGCGCGACTGACGCGCCCTACGCGTCGTACCCACGGCTCCGGAAGGGGTGCGTGATGGGCCTGCGCGACCTCTACAACCAGTTCGAGAAGACGGTCACTCCGATCGTCAACGAGGCGACCCGCACGCCACAGTTCGCCCAGGCGGCGGCGATCCTCACCGCGGTGAACAAGACGGTGCGCACCGAGGCGGACAAGCTGCAGGCGCGCGTCTGGCACGCGATGAACCTGCCCGCGGGCACCGACGTACAGCGTCTCAAGCAGCAGGTCGGCTCGCTGGACCGTGAGCTGCGGCTGCTCTCCCTGGAGCTGCAGCGAGCCCGGAAGGAGGCGAAGCGCCATGGCGATTCCGGGCCTCAGCACGATTGACCGGGTCCGCAAGGAGGTCGAGCGCAACGCCCTGCGGGCGCGCAACGGCATCAAGATGGCGACCGGCATCACGCAGACCGCCGTCGGGCTCAGCCCCAAGGACGTGGTGTGGAGCCACGGCCGTACCGAGCTGTGGCACTACCGCAGCGACAAGGTGACGATCCGGCCGCCGCTGCTGATCATCTACAGCCTGTTCAACAAGAGCTACATCCTCGACCTCCGCCCGGGCAACAGCGTGATCGAGCAGCTGATCGACGCCGGCTTCGACGTCTACATGCTCGACTGGGGCGTCCCTGACGAGCGTGATGCCGCCAACGGGCTCGAGGACTATGTCGACTCCTACATGCCTGCCGCGATCGAGCGGGTGTGCGAGCTGTCCGGCAGCGACTCGATCAACCTGTTCGGCTACTGCTTCGGCGGCCTGCTCTCGGTCCTGCACGCCGCACACCACACCGACAGCCCCTTGCGCAGCCTGACCGTGTTGACCACCCCGTGCGACCTCCAGGAACTCGGCCCGATGGTCGACGTGATGACCCGGACCGACCTCGAGGACGTGCTCGGCGTCGACGGGCTGGTGCCGCCCTCGGTGGTGCTGCAGGGCTTCCGCTCGCTGGCGCCGATGGGTGAGGTGACCGGCCGGGTCGACCTGCTCGAGAAGCTGTGGAGCGACGATTTCGTCACCGCCTACCAGGCGATGGCCGGGTGGGGCAACGACCAGGTGCCGCTCCCCGGTGGGGTGGCCCGGCAGTTCAAGAAGCTCATCGAGGACAACGCGTTTGTCAACGATCGGATCTTCCTCGGGGGCGACCGGGTCCGGCTCAGCGACATCAAGCTGCCGTTCCTGCACGTGATCGGCCTGCGCGACCACATCATCCCGGTGCCGGCCGCAGCCCCCCTGGTCGGCCTGGTCGGCTCCGAGGACAAGCACGAGATGCGGCTCGACGCCGGCCACGTCGGACTGATGGTGGGCCGCACCGCCGCGAAGAACACCGTCCCTGTCCTCATCGAAACCCTCATGAAGAGAAGCGAGGTCACGGCATGATCGCCGAGTTCCGGTCCGAGGACGTCGAGGCGCTGGGCGCGATGTTCCAGCGCCTGCCCGAGAGCGATGTCACCTTCATCAAGGAGGACGTGAGTCCTGCCGCGGTGGCGACCTGGCCCGGCGCCGCCGGGAGGCGCTGGATCGACGTGGCCGACGACGGCCCGCAGAAGGGCGCCGTGCTCGGGCTCGCCGCGATGATCCCGCTGACCGGCTGGTCCGACCACGTCGCCGAGCTGCGTCTGGTGGTGGACCCGTCCACCCGCGGCCGGGGCATCGGCAGGCGGCTGGCCCAGCACGCCGTGACCGAGGCGATCCGCGACGGCCTGCTCAAGGTGGTCGTCGAGGTGCCGGCCGGCCAGGAACGCACCATCGAGATGTTCCTCGGCATCGGCTTCACCGGCGAGGCCCTCCTGCGCGACCACTTCCGCGACCGGACCGGTCAGCTGCAGGACCTGATCATGCTCGCGTTCCTCGCGGAGCAGACGTTCGAAGCGATGAGTGCCGTCGGCCTGGCCGACGTGCTGGGAGGAGAGTGACATGGCAGTCCTGGACAAGTTCCGTCTCGAGGGCAAGGTCGCGGTGGTCACCGGAGCGTCCAGCGGTCTGGGGGTGAGCTTCGCCCTCGCGCTCGCCGAGGCCGGGGCCGATCTCGCGCTGGGAGCCCGGCGCGAGGACAAGCTGGCCGACACGGTGGCCAAGGTGGAGGCCCTGGGCCGCAAGGCCGTGGCGGTGCGCACCGACGTCACCGACCCCGAGGACTGCCAGGGCCTGGTCGACGCGGCGATGGAGAACTTCGGCCGCGTCGACATCCTGGTCAACAACGCGGGCGTCGGCACTGCCGTACCCGCCACCCGGGAGACGCCCGATCAGTTCCGTTCGGTCATCGAGCTCAACCTGAACGCCTGCTACTGGATGGCCCAGGCCTGCGGCAAGGTGATGCAGCCGGGCAGCTCGATCATCAACATCAGCAGCGTCCTCGGGATGACCACGATGGGCCTGCCCCAGGCGGCGTACGCCTCCAGCAAGGCCGGCGTCTTCGGCCTGACCCGCGACCTCGCCCAGCAGTGGACGCCCCGCAAGGGCATCCGGGTCAACTCCATCTCGCCGGGCTACTTCGCCTCAGAGATGACCGACGTCTTCGAGGGCGAGTACATCGAGAAGACGGTCATCCCGCGCACGCTGATGGGCCGGCTCGGCGACCACGACGAGCTCGCCGCGGCGCTGCTGTTCCTCGCCAGCGACGCCGGCGGCTACTGCACCGGCATCAACATCCCCGTCGAGGGCGGGATCCTCACCACCTGACCTGCCCGACCAGCCCGCCGTCGTACCGAACCATTAGGAGCGCGCATGACCAACCTCGCCACGAACCTGGAGCGGAGCGCCGCGAAGTTCCCGAACCGCCCGGCCCTGCGGCTGGACGACACGACCGTCACCTATACCGAGCTCGAGGACCTCGCCGGGCGGGCCGCTGGCCGGATGGCGGAGCTCGGTATCGGACCGGGCGACCGGGTCGGCCTGATGCTGCCCAACGGGCTGGAGTTCCCGGTGCTGTTCTACGGCGCGCTGAGGCTCGGGGCCGTCGTCGTGACGATGAACCCGCTGCTCAAGGGTCGCGAGATCGGGCACTACACCGGCGACTCCGGGATGTCGCTGCTGTGGGCGCACGAGTCCGTGGCCGAGGCGGACACCGCGGAGGCGACGGAGGGCTGCCGGGTGGTGCGCGTGGGCGCCGGCCTGCTGGCCGACCTCGCCGGCAGCGAGCCGGTGCCGTACGCCGAGAAGGACGACGGCGACACCGCCGTCATCCTCTACACCTCCGGCACCACCGGTACGCCCAAGGGCGCGGAGCTCACCCACGGCGGCCTGGACCGCAACCAGCGCGTGTGCACCGACGAGCTGATGACGATCACCGAGACCGACGTGATCATGGGCTGCCTGCCCCTGTTCCACGTCTTCGGGCTCACCTGCGGGCTCAACGCCAGCATCGGGGCAGGCGCGCTGATCGTATTGATCCCTCGGTTCGACCCGCAGCAGGTCCTCGACTCGATCACCGACAACGCCGTCACCGTGTTCGAGGGCGTGCCGACGATGTACACCGCCCTGTCCCACCTCGAGACGGCGACGCCGGAGAAGGTGGCCACGCTGCGGGTGTGCTCCTCGGGCGGAGCGGCTCTGCCCGCCGAGGTGCTGCGCGCCTTCGAGGCGACGTACGGCGCCAAGATCCTGGAGGGCTACGGGCTCTCGGAGACCTCGCCGGTGGCGAGCTTCAACAAGGTGGACCGGGCCCGGGTGGGATCGATCGGCACACCCATCTCGGGTGTCGAGTTCCGGGTCGTCGGCGACGACGGCACGGACGTCGCGCCGGGTGAGCCGGGCGAGCTGTGGATCCGTGGTCACAACGTGATGAAGGGCTACTGGGCGCGCCCCGAGGCGACCGCCGAGGCGATCGACGAGGACGGCTGGTTCAAGACCGGCGACATGGCCAAGGTCGACGAGGACGGCTTCTACTACATCGTCGACCGCAAGAAGGAGCTGATCATCCGTGGCGGCTTCAACGTCTACCCCCGCGAGATCGAGGAGGTGCTCTACGAGCACCCCGCGGTCCGCGAGGCTGCGGTGCTCGGGCTGCCGCACCCCACGCACGGCGAGGAGGTGGGCGCCGCGGTGTCCCTCGTCGCCGGTGCGACCACCACGTCCGAGGACCTGCGCGAGTACGTGAAGGAGCGTGTGGCGCCCTACAAGTACCCACGCGTCGTCTGGTTCCTCGACGAGCTGCCCAAGGGCGCCACCGGGAAGATCCTCAAACGCGAGATCCGACCGCCAGCACTGGAAGAGAAGAGGTAGATGCCATGACAGCTGCACCTGTGCCGGCGACAGCCGGACCCAGGTGGTTGAAGCGCGAGCTCGACCACTATCCGAAGCCAGCCGTCCGCTACACATCGCTCGCGGTGGTGGTCGCGGCGACGGTCGTCCTGTATTACCAGCTGTACCTGACCGGTGGCGTGGCGATCCACGTCATGGCGTCGCTGCACATGTCGTTCGCCCCGTTCGTCTACCTCAACGTCGCGGCACTGGTGCTGGCCGCCGTCGCCGCCGAGGCGGCTCACGTCGTCGACAAGTACGGACGTGCCAACGTCATCTCGATCGGCATGTTCGTTGTCTCGTTGCTGTGCATCTTCGGTATCCCGAACGCCAGCAGCAAAGCCTCCTTCAGCATCATGTTCGTCCTGCTCAACGTGTGCGAGGGCGTCATCCTGGTGGCGACCCCGGCCGTCGTCCGTGACTTCAGCCCGCAGGTCGGACGTGCCTCTGCGATGGGCTTCTGGACGATGGGTCCGGTGCTCGGCAGCGTCGTCGTGACCATCGTGGTGGCGTCCGGGTCGGACACCCAGACCTGGCAGGACAAGTTCGTCGTGTCCGGCATCGTGGGCCTGATCGTCGGTGTCATCACCCTGTTCGGGCTCAAGGAGCTGCCTCCGTCGATCCGCGACCAGGTCATGGTCGACGCGCGTGACCGGGCCCTGATCGAGGCGAAGATGAAGGGCATCGACGTCGAGGAGAGCCTGCAGCACCCGATCCGGCAGATGCTCAAGCCCGACATCCTGCTGTCCGGCTTGGCGATCAGCCTGTTCCTGGTGTTCTACATCGTGCTGGTGGCCTTCGGTCCGACGTACTTCCAGATCGTCTTCAACTACAAGGAGCAGGACGCGAACCGGGTCCTCATCGCGGCCTGGGTCGCGAACGCGACCGGTCTGGTGCTGTTCGGCTTCATCTCCGACAAGCTCGGCGTGCGCAAGCCGTTCATGCTCATCGGTGGCGTCCTCTCGACGATCTTCATGATCCTGTTCGCCCTGGAGGCCACCCACTTCGGCACCGAGGTGCTCCCGTTCGGCGGGACGCCGCTGTTCGGCAAGCTCGCGTTCCTCGTCGCCGGAGCGCTCTTCTTCGCGGGCATGGCCTACGTGTCGTGGATGGCGAGCTACACCGAGACCGTGGAGCGCCGCAACCCCGCGCTCACGGCTACCGGGCTCGCGGTCTGGGGCCTGCTCATCCGTGCGCTGTTCGCGATCGCCGTCGTCATCATGCCGGCGATCATCAACACCGCGACGCCCATCATCGACAACCCGGGTGGCCTCACCATCGACGGCGGCCGCGGCCACACCGTCGGCGTCATGGCCAACGGGCTCGACAAGCGGCTGACCCCGGCGCAGAACCAGCAGGTGGAGCTCGTGCTCGGTGCGTCCACCGGGAAGCTGCCCACGCTGAGCGCCGACCAGAACAAGGGTGTCGAGACGGTCCTCGCGGCCGCCCAGGGCAAGATCCCGACCCTGACCGCCGACCAGAACAAGAGCGTGGAGCTCGTCCTGGGCGCGGCGCAGGGCAAGCTGCCCACCCTCAGCGCCGACCAGAACAAGGGCGTGCAGACCGTGCTGGCCGCCGCGCAGGGCAAGATCCCGACCCTGAGCGCCGCGGAGAACAAGGCGGTCGCGACGATCATCGCCGACCCGAAGGCAGCGACCTCCCCGTCGATGGCGAGCGCGCTCAAGGACCCGAAGGTCACCGGCACGCTGGCCGCGGTCAAGTCGGCGATGGGTGACGCGACGGTCGCGAAGACGGTCGCGGCGGTCAAGTCGGCGACGGCGGACCCCGCTGTCGAGCAGACGGTCGGTGCGGTCTCGACCGCGATGACCGACCCGAAGGTCGCCGAGACGGTGGGCGCGGTGTCGACCGCGATGACCGACCCGAAGGTCGCCGCCAACGTCGAGTACGTCGCGGAGAACGCACCGATCGTGCTTCCCGCGCTGGCCAAGGCACCCAAGCAGTGGCAGAACTACTGGTGGCTCTGCGTCGGCGGAGCGGTCATCTTCATCCCGATGATCTGGCTGATGGCCGGCTACTGGGACCCGCGCAAGGCCAAGGCCGCGCTGCGCGAGCACGACGCGGCGGTCGCCGCCGAGCTGGCGAAGGTGAAGGGCGCCTAGCCTCCCGGGACTGCTCGACCCCGACCACGCGGCCGGCACGGTGGCGCACCGTGCCGGCCGCGTGCATCTCCGGAGCGCGATAAAGAAGATCGCGCGCATGCTTGACATGCCACGCACTCGAGGTGCATGCTTGGTCTATCAAGCAGATGCGAAGTAGGAGAAGCAGATGAACCAGCAAGCGAACGCGGAGGCCCTGGCGGACCTCGGCAAGTACCTGCGGGCCCAGCGCGAGATCGCGCAGGTGTCGTTGCGGGCCTTCGCCCGGGCGATCAACGTCTCGGACTCCTACCTGAGCCAGGTCGAGCGGGGGATGTACACGCCCTCGCCGGATGTCCTCAAGGCGATCGCCGAGGGACTGGGCATGGCTCCTGATCAGCTCTTCCGTCGGGCCGGCTGGCTGCCGACCGACGGTGAGGCGCCCGGCAGGTTCGCCGGCGTCCTCGACGCGATCGCCGGCGACGACAAGCTCTCGCAGTCGCAGAAGTCGGCGCTCATCGCGACGTACAAGTCGATGGTCGAGGGCTGAGTCGCCCGACGGCGCCGCCGTCCCATCGCTCCATCACACCAAGCACCACCCAACCGAGAGGAACACCACCATGACCACCTACGCCGAGATCACCACGCAGATCGCCGACCAGTGGGTCGCCGCCCTGAAGACCGCCGAGGAGACCGTCGCCAAGCTCTCCGAGAACGCCCAGCGCGTCGTCGAGGCCATCCCGACCCCGAGCCTCCCCGCCGGTGAGCCCTTCGCGAAGCTGAACGAGGTCCTCTCCGAGCACCTCCCCAAGCCCAGCGAGATCGTCGAGGCGAACTTCGAGTTCACCAACCGCCTCCTCACCGCGCAGCGCGACCTGACCCTCAAGGTCCTCGAGGCCGCCGCCGCGTCGAGCGAGAAGGTCGCGGCCGCCGCGCCCGCTCCGAAGGCCGCCAAGAAGGCCTGACGCCACCCATGCGAACGGGGTCGCTCCCAGCGGGAGCGACCCCGTTCGTCCGTCCGGTGAGGCCTCAGGAGGCCAGCGGCAGGTCCGTCGTGGACCGGCCGGCGTACGGCGTCCACCCGTCCTCGGGCTGGTGCAGCCGGTCGAGGATCGCAGCCAGGGCCTCCGGGTGCACGCCCATGCCGCAGTGGCTGGCCCGCACCTCGATGTTCTCCGCCTGCGGTCGGTCGATGTCGACACAGGTCTGCCACGGCACGACGCCGTCGGTGCGCGAGTAGATCGACGTCGCCGGCACCTGGAGCGGCGGGCGCTCCTCCTCGCGCACGGAGGAGGACCACACGTCGACGTGCAGCCGCTGCAGCGCGTCGTAGATGTGGCCCACGGTCGTGATCGTGGGCGCGTCGTCGCTCGAGATCCGGTACGGCGAGCCCAGGGTGATCACCTGGCGCACCTTCTCCGGGTGCGCGCGGGCGAGCTCGCGCGCGAAGATCCCGCCGAGGCTGTGGCCGATCAGCGTGACGGGCCGGCCGGTGTCGGCGTACAGGCGCTCGAGCTTGCGCTGTGCGCCCTCCCAGAGCCGCTTGGTCGGGCCCAGGTTGGTGCCCAACCGCCAGCCGCGGGCGCGGAAGCCATGCGCGGTGAGAACGGTGCGCAGGGTCAGCGTGCTCGCGTCGTCGGCGAGGAAGCCGGGCAGCACCAGCACGCCGTGGCCGTCGCCGGCCTCCCGCGGGGCGAGTCGCGGCCACGTCAGCCAGAAGGCGGCGAAGTCGCGGAGGGTGCGCAGCCCCTCGGTGCGCCAGAGCAGCTCGCTCGGCCGCTGGTACGGCCCGGAAAATTCACTGCGATTCATCTCTTGCCCTCTCGGCCAGATGGTGTGACGTTGCTAACATACAAACCGCCCAGTCGGGATGTCCATGATTTCGACGAATCGGGCGTGAGCGTGCGCGTCGCGCACAGGAGGAGTTCCCATGCGGCAGCTGAGCGGTGTCGACGCCTCGTTCTTGCACCTCGAGGACGGACGGCTGACCGGGCACGTCGGCGGTCTGATCGTGCTCGACCCGAGCACCGCCGACCATCCCATCAACGTCGAGACCATCAAGGCGCACGTCGCCGCGCGACTCCCTGTGCTGCCGCCGTTGCGCTGGAAGCTCGCTGAGGTGCCCCTCGGGATCGACCTGCCCTACTGGTACGACGACCACGACGTCGACCTCGACTTCCACATCCGCGGCATCGGGCTGCCCGCTCCCGGCAGCCGCGAGCAGCTCATCGACCAGGTCAGCCGCATCCACGCCCGCCCGCTGGACCGGGCGCACCCGCTGTGGGAGCTCTACGTCATCGAGGGTCTCGAGGGCGACAAGGTCGCGATCTACACCAAGCTCCACCACGCCGCCATCGACGGCAAGGCGGGCATGGCGATCCTCACCACGATGCTCTCGCCGGACCAGCAGGCGACCGTTCCCACGCCGCCGGACCCGATGCCGGCCTCCGAGTCCAAGCCCAGCGAGATGGAGATGCTCACCCGCGGCTACCTCGGTGTCCTCGGTCAGCCCGGTCGTGCGGCGGCGCTGATGCTGAAGAGCATGACCGAGTGGGGCAAGTCCCTGCCGGGCATCACCGGCGTCGCCACGCGCAGCATGACGAAGTCGCCCGCCGCGCCGCGGCTGTCCTTCAACGTCAGCGCGACGGCCCGGCGCAACTGGGCCTTCGGAAGCGTCTCGCTCGCGGACGTGAAGAAGGTCAAGGACCAGCACGGCTGCACGATCAACGACATCGTCATGACGCTCTCCACCGGGGCGCTGCGGCGCTGGCTGATCGACCACAACGAGCTGCCGGACCGCCCGATCCGCGCGATGGTCCCGGTCTCGATCCGGGCTGCCGATGCGGGCGCGGACGCCGGCAACCAGGTCTCGGCGATGGTGGCTGACCTGCCGACCGACGTCGCCGACCCGCTCGGCCGGCTGGCCGCGATCCGGGAGACGATGAAGCAGGCGAAGGAGGACTTCGCCGCCGTCCCCGCGAGTCTGCTGCAGGACTACGCCCAGTTCGCCGCTCCCGCGGCGGCGGAGCTGGTGGCCCGCACCGCCGCCTCGCTCAAGATGGCAGAGCGGGTGGCCGTGCCGTTCAACGTCGTGATCTCCAACGTGCCCGGGCCGCGCGAGCCGCTCTACTACGCGGGCGCGCTGATGGAGGCCAACTACCCGGTCTCGATGATCAGCGACGGACTCGGTCTCAACATCACCGTGCACAGCTACCGCGACCACATCGACTTCGGGCTGATCAGCTGCCCCGAGCTCATCCCCGACCTGTCCGTCCTCATCGACCACCTCCAGGCCGAGCTCGACGAGCTCGCCGCGCTCGCGGCCTGACAAGGAGAACCACCCATGTCCTTCAACCTCGCCACCATGCTGACCAGCTCGGCCGCGACGTACGCCGACAAGCCGATGCTCCACTTCGGTGACCGCTCCTTCACCTATGCCGAGGTCGACGACCTGTCCGGCCGGGTCGCGTCGTCGTTGGAGGCGCTCGGCCTGACCCGGGGCGACAAGGTCGCGGTGCAGCTGCCCAACGTGCCGCAGTTCGTCATCGCCTACTTCGGCATCCTCAAGGCCAGCATGACGATGGTGCCGATCAACCCGCTGCTGACGGCGCCGGAGGTCTCCTACCACCTGCAGGACAGCGACGCCCGGATGCTCATCAGCTTCGAGGGGTTCGCGGAGGCCGGCATCAACGGCGCGAAGGACGCCGGCGGCGTGCCGGTCTACCTGGTGGGCGTCGACGGCCCGTCGGGCGTCGAGGAGGCCCGCGACTTCGAGGAGCTGCTCAAGGCCAGCGACACCGGCATCCTGCGGGCGATGTCGTCGGACGACACGGCGGTCCTGCTCTACACCTCGGGCACGACCGGCCGTCCGAAGGGCGCCGAGCTGACCCACTTCCAGCTCTACATGAACTGCACGGTGGCGGGGAACCTGTTCGGCGTCCGCGACGACGACGTGTCCCTCGGCGTGCTGCCCCTGTTCCACGTGTTCGGCCTGTCCAGCGTGCTGAACATCGTGGTCCGCTTCGGGGCGAGCCTGGTGCTCGTGCCGCGCTTCGACGCGACCTCCGCGCTCGACGCGATCGAGCG
The DNA here is from genome assembly GCF_054777115.1 of Nocardioides maradonensis. NCBI lineage: Bacteria > Bacillati > Actinomycetota > Actinomycetes > Propionibacteriales > Nocardioidaceae > Nocardioides > Nocardioides maradonensis. Next base: position 54,009 of record NZ_BAAHAZ010000022.1, read on the forward strand.
GCACCGCTGCACGATCTTCTCCGGCGTGCCGACGATGTACGTCGCCCTCCAGCAGGCCGACCTGACCGGCCGCGACGTCTCCTCGCTGCGGGCCGCGTGCTCGGGCGGCGCCTCGATGCCCGGCGAGGTGATCCGCGGGTTCGAGGAGAAGTTCCAGGGCGTGGTCATCCTCGAGGGCTACGGCCTCTCGGAGTCCGCGAGCACCGCGTCCTTCAACATCAGCGCCGAGGAGCGCAAGGTGCTCTCGGTCGGCAAGCCGATCTGGGGTGTGGAGTTCAAGGTCATCGGCGAGAACGGCGACGTCCACGGCACCGGCCCCGACGCCCGCGGCGAGATCGCGATCCGCGGCCACAACATCATGAAGGGCTACTACAAGCGCCCCGACGCGACCGCCGAGGTCATGCAGGACGGCTGGTTCCGCACCGGTGACATCGGCTACCGCGACGAGGACGGCTTCTACTTCATCGTCGACCGGGTCAAGGACCTGATCATCCGCGGCGGCTACAACGTCTACCCGCGTGAGGTCGAGGAGGTGCTCTACGAGCACGGTGATGTCGTCGAGGCGGCGGTCGTGGGTCGTCCCGACGAGCGCCTCGGTGAGGAGGTCGTCGCACACGTCGTGCTGCGCCCGGGGGCCGCGGCTGGAGTGGACGAGCTGACCGCGCACTGCAAGGAGCGGCTCGCGGCCTACAAGTACCCGCGCACCATCGTCCTGCACGACGCGCTGCCCAAGGGGCCGAGCGGCAAGATCCTCAAGCGCGAGCTGCGCGACTGAGGGTCGCGGCCACCGCGGCGCGGGTGTCCGCGGGGTCGATCACGTCGTCGATCTCGAACACCCGCGCCGCGTTGAGCGCCTTCGCGTGCTTGCGGTACGCCGCCGTGTGCTCGACCACGGCGGCCTCCCGCTCCTCCTCGGGGAGGGCTGCCAGCTCCTTGGCCATACCGAGGCGGACCGCACCCTCCAGGCCCATCGGGCCGAGGTGGGCGTCCGGCCACGCGACCGTGAGCAGCGGACGGTGCGTGCTGCCGCCGAGCATCGCCTGCGCGCCGAGGCCGTAGCCGCGGCGCAGCACCACGCCCACCAGGGGAGTCGTGAGGCGCGCCCCGGCGGTGACCATCCGGGACGCGTGCCGGACCAGGCCGGTCCGCTCGGCGTCGGGACCGACCATGAAGCCCGGGGTGTCCACGAGGCTGACGACCGGCAGCCGCCAGCGCTCGCACAGCTCGAGGAAGTCGGCCGCCTTGGCCGAGGCGTCGGCGGTGAGAGCGCCGCCCATGTGGGTGGACTGGTTTCCCACCACGCCGACCGCGATGCCGTCGATCCGGGCCAGGGCGGTGACGAGCTCAGGTGCCCATGCCGCCCGGAGCCAGACGACGCTGTCCTCGTCGCACAGGGTCTCGACGACGGGTCGCACGTCGAACGCCTCGCGGTCGTTCTCGGGCAGCAGGTCGCGCAGCAGGGCCTGGTCGTCGGCCGTCCCGCCGTCCTCGTCACCGGAGAGCAGCCCGAGGATCCGGCGTACGACGTCGACGGCCTCGGCCTCGTCCTCGACGAGGACATCGATCACGCCGTTGGCCGCCTGGTCGTCGGCGGGGCCGATCTCCTCGGGGGCGAACCGGCCCAGGCCGCCGCCCGCGATCATCGCCGGGCCGGCCATGCCGAGATTGGCGTCCGGGGTGGCGATGCGCAGGTCGGCGGTGCCGGCGATCACCGCGTTACCGGCGAAGCACCGGCCGGACACCACCGCGATGCGCGGCACCTCGAGCCCTGCCCACAGCGCGAACGACGCCACGTCGAGGCCGGACACGACCGGCAGGTCGGTGTCGCCGGGACGTCCACCGCCGCCCTCGGTGAAGAACACCGACGGCAACCGCATCCGGCCGATCAGCTCGGCGAGCCGGTCGGTCTTGTGGTGACCGCGGAAGCCCTGGGTGCCGGCCATCACGAGGTAGTCGTAGGACATCACCGCGCACGGCCGGCCGTCGACGGTGGCGGTGCCGCCCACGATGCCGTCGGCCGGCGCCTCGACGACCAGCTCGGCGAGCGGTCGGCGCTGCTCCTGGGCGGCGGTGACGAACCGGCCGTACTCGACGAAGCTGCCGGGATCGACGAGGTCCGCGATGTTCTCCCGGGCGGTACGCCGGCCGCGGGCGTGCCAGCGGTCGACCTTGTCCTGGCGGGCGGCGTCGGTGGTCAGGTAGCCGCGGGCGAGGACCTCGGTGAGGCCCTCGGCGGGCTCGGCGGTCGGGTCGAGGTGATCGGTGTGCTCAGCCACGGGTCCGTGCGTGCTCGACGATCTCGGAGACGATGTCGGGCCACAGCGCCCGCGGCAGGTCGTGCCCCATCCCCGGGTAGGTGACGAGCCGTGCGCCGGGGATCGCCTTGGCCGTCGTACGACCGCCGTCGACCTGGACCAGCGGGTCGTCCTCGCCGTGGATCACCAGCGTCGGGACGGCGAGGTCGGCGAGTCGCTCGGTGCGGCTGCCGGAGACCTGGATCGCGGCGAGCTGGCGCGCCACGCCCGCCGGGTCGTTGGCGCGACGGAACGCCTCGCGCCCGCGCGCCCGCAGGCCCTCGGTGTCGAGCGGGAAGCCGGGCGACCCGATCACGCTGTAGACCTCGACGGAGCGCTCGGCGGCCTCGTCCTCGGTGGTCGGGGGCGGGCTGAGCAGGGCGGCCATGGCCTCGGGCCGCGGCGGGCCGATCTCGGGTGCGGGCGTGGACATGATGGAGGTCAGTGTGGCAGTCCGGTCCGGGTGGCGCAGCGCGATCTCCTGGGCGATCATGCCGCCCATCGAGGCGCCCACCACGTGCGCCCGGTCGACGCCGAGCGCGTCCAGCAGCGCCACCGTGTCGTCGGCCATGTCCGCCAGCAGGTACGGCGCCTCGGTCAGCCGCTGCCCGAGGAACAGCGGCGACAGGTCCGGCACCCCGAGGCCGGCGAGGTGGGTCGACAACCCGATGTCACGGTTGTCGAAGCGCACCACGTGGAAGCCCTGCTCGGCGATCAGCGCGCAGAACTCCTCGTGCCAGCCGATCATCTGCGTCGCCAGGCCCATCACCAGCACCAGGGTCGGGTCGTCGGGCGATCCGAAGGTCTCGTAGGCGAGCGTGACCTCGCCGCAGCTCGCGTGCCGGATGGTCGGGGCGGGGTCGGTCACGGGACGCCTTCCTCTGGACGGGTGGTGTGGTGCAGGATACAAACCGAGCGGTCGGAATGTCTATGCTGGCCGCGCCGAGGACGGGAGAGGACGGTGCGGGAGATGGTGACGATGGAGGAGCACCTGCTCGACGTACGTCGTCGGCAGGAGCGGGTGCGGCCGGCGGACACGCCTCGGGCCGTCACCTACCCGGCCGGCGAGGTCTCGCTGCCCGCCCACGTCGAGCACTGGGCGGCCGAGCGGCCCGCTCAGGTCGCGATCGCCTTCGGCGGTGCCGAGCTCACCTACGCCCACCTCGCCGACCGGGTCGCGAACGTCTCGGGTTGGCTGCAGGAGGTCGGCGTCCGGCCGGGCGACCGGGTCGCGGTGTTCCTCCCGAACTGCCCCCAGTTCGTGATCGCGTTCCTCGCGATCCTGCGCTCCGGTGCCGTGCACGTGCCGGTCAACCCGATGTTCAAGGCCGCGGAGCTCACCCACGAGCTGACCGACTGCGGCGCCGAGGTCGTCATCACCCTGGACACGCTGCTCCCCCTGCTCGCCGACGTCGCCCCCGCTGCCGGCGTACGTCGCTGCCTGGTGACTGCCGCGACCGAGCTGGCCGCCGTGGGGGCGGCGCCGGAGCTCGGAGCGGTGGCCGGCGTCGAGGTCGCCGCCTGGCGCGAAGCCGTCGCCCACCTCTCGGGTGACGACCGCTCCGGCGACCTCGACGCACTGGCCGCGCTCAACTACACCAGCGGCACCACCGGGCTGCCCAAGGGCTGCGAGCACACCCAGCGGCACATGCTCTACACCGCCGCCTCGGCGATCGGCGCCACCGGGTTCGCCGACGTGTCGTCGTACGCCGCGCTGTGCTACTTGCCGATCTTCTGGATCGCCGGGGAGGACCTCGGCATCCTCAACCCGATCGTCGCCGGTGGCACGTCGGTGCTGATGGCGCGGTGGGACGCCGGCGAGGCGCTCGCCCTCCTGGAGCGGTACGCCGTCGGGGTGATGGTCGGCACGGTCGAGAACTACCTCGAGCTGATGGACCGCGAGGAGCTCGCGACGACCGACCTGTCCGCCCTGCGGCTGCCGATGGCGATCTCCTTCGTCCAGGTGCTCACGCCGGAGGTCCGCGCGGCCTGGCGGGAGGCGGTCGGCCCGCACTCGGTGCTGCGCGAGGCGGCGTACGGCATGACCGAGACGCACACCTTCGACGTGACGCCCTACGGCTTCGACGCCGAGGACGCCGACCTGCTCGCCGAGCCGATCTTCTGCGGCCTGCCCGTGCCCGGCACCGATGTCGCGGTGGTCGAGCCCGGGACGCTCACTCCGGTGCCGCTCGGGGAGGTCGGCGAGATCGTGGTCCGCAGCCCGTCGGTGATGACCGGCTACTGGCAGCGGGCCGACGCCACCGCCGGTCAGCTGCGCGACGGCTGGCTGATGACCGGTGACAACGGGCGGCTCGACGACGACGGCTGCCTGCACTTCCTCGGTCGTGCCAAGGACATGATCAAGGTCAACGGCATGAGCGTCTTCCCGGCCGAGGTGGAGATGCTGCTGACCGGCCACCCCGACGTCGACGTCGCCGCGGTCGTGCCGGCCGAGGACGCCGCCCGTGGCCAGGTGCCGGTCGCCTTCGTCAGCCTGAGGCCGGGCGCGGCGGTCGACGCCGCGGGGCTGGAGGCGTGGGCGCGCGACGCGATGGCGACGTACAAGGTCCCGAGGGTCGTCGTGGTCGACACCTTCCCGATGACCGATACCGGAAAGATCCGCAAGGTCGAGCTCGCCGAGCGTGCTCGGACCCTGGGACCGTGATGACAGGAGAGAGCATGAGCGAGTGGAAGGGCCGGACGGCCGTCGTGACGGGCGCCGCCGGCGGCATCGGCAGGGCGCTGGCGCAGCGGTTGGTCGCCGAGGGCCTGCGGGTCGTGGTCAACGACCTGGACCCGGAGCGGACGACGGCGACGGCCGAGGAGATCGGCGCCTTAGCGATCCCCGGCGACGGAGCGTCCGAAGCGGGCGTCACCGCGCTGGTCGAGGCCGCGCGGGCGCACCTCGGCGAGATCGACTGCTGGTTCGCCAACGCCGGCATCGCGCGCGGCGAGACGCTCGACGCGAGCGAGGCCGACTGGGCGGCGAGCTGGGAGGTCAACACCATGGCGCACGTCCGCGCCGCGCGGCTGCTCGTGCCGCGCTGGCTCGAGCGGGGCGGCGGCCGGTTCGTGGTGACGGCGTCCGCGGCCGGCCTGCTCACAGCGCTCGAGACGGCGACGTACTCGGTGACCAAGCACGGTGCGGTCGCGTTCGCGGAGTGGCTGTCGGCGACGTACCGCCATCGCGGGATCGTCGTCCAGGCGATCTGTCCGCAGGGCGTGCAGACCGACATGCTCGCGGCCTCAGGCCCGATGCACGACATCCTGGTCGCCGACGGCGCGCGCACGCCCGAGGAGGTCGCCGAGGTGACCTGGCAGGCGCTGCAGGACGGCCGGTTCCTGGTGCTGCCGCACCCGGAGGCCGGCACCTACTACCGCCACCGCGCTGAGGACACCGACCGCTGGCTGGCGGGCATGAACAAGCTGCAGCGTCACCTGGACGCGCAGAAGGAGGGGGTCCGATGACGGACACGATGCAGGCCTGGCGGGTCGGTGAGCTCGGCGAGCCCGCCAAGGTGATGGAGCTCGTCGACGTGGCGGTGCCGGAGCCGGGAGCGACCCAGCTCGTCGTGAAGGTGCTGGCCTCGCCCGCGAACTTCCCCGACGCCCTGATGTGCCGGGGGCTCTACCAGGTGCGACCGGACCTGCCGTTCACGCCCGGCGTCGAGCTGTGCGGCGAGGTCGTCGCCGTCGGCACCGAGGTCACCCGCTTCGCGGTGGGCGACCGGGTGCTCGGCGGTGCCGTGCTGCCGTACGGCGGCTTCGGCGAGCTCGCTCTCATGGACGTCGCCACCACCTTCGCCGCGCCGCCGCAGCTGGACGACGCCCAGGCCGCGAGCCTCTACATCGGCTACCAGACCGGGTGGTTCGGGCTGCACCGCCGCGCGCACCTGCAGGCCGGTGAGACGCTGCTGGTCCACGCCGCCGCCGGCGGTGTGGGCAGCGCCGCGATCCAGCTCGGCAAGGCCGCGGGGGCGCGGGTGATCGGCGTCGTGGGTGGGCCGGACAAGGCCGAGGTCGCGCGGCAGCTCGGAGCCGACGTGGTCGTCGACCGGCGTACCCAGGACTTCGTGGAGGTCGTCAAGGCCGAGACCGGCGGCCGTGGCGCCGACGTCGTCTACGACCCGGTCGGTGGGGAGACCTACCAGCGCTCGACCAAGTGCATCGCCTTCGAGGGCCGCATCCTCGTGGTCGGCTTCGCGGGCGGCGAGATCCAGTCGGCCGCGCTCAACCACGCGCTCGTCAAGAACTACTCGATCGTCGGCCTGCACTGGGGCCTTTACAACACCTACGACCCGTCGGCGGTCCAGGAGTGCCACGACGCCCTGACCGAGCTCGCGGCGCAGGGCCTCATCGCCCCGCTCGTCAGCGAGCGGCTCCCGCTCAGCGAGGTCGCGGGCGGGGTCCAACGCCTCGCCGACGGCGTCACCGTCGGCCGGGTCGTCTACGACGCGGCGGCGTCATGACGACCACCACCCAGATCCGCCTCGTCGCCTACCCGGTCGGCGAGCCCGGCGACGACGCCTTCGAGACCACCACCGTCGAGCTGCCCGCGCTCGAGGACGGCGAGGTCCTGCTGCGCACGATCTACCTCTCCCTCGACCCCTACATGCGGGGCCGGATGAGCACCGCGAAGTCGTACGCCGACCCGGTGCCGCTCGGCGAGGTCATGATCGGCGCGACCGTGTGCGAGGTCGTCGAGTCGCGCTCGTCGAAGCGGGCGGTGGGCGACGTCGTGCTCGCGTTCACCGGCTGGCAGACCCACGCCGTCGTCGACGGCCGGCACACCCGTCTCCTCGACCCGACGGCCGCGCCGGTGTCGACGGCCCTCGGCGTGCTCGGCATGCCCGGCTTCACGGCGTACGGCGGGCTGCTGGAGATCGGCCGCCCGATGGCGGGCGAGACCGTCGTGGTCGCTGCGGCGACCGGTCCGGTCGGCTCCGCGGTCGGCCAGATCGCGAAGGTCAAGGGCGCCCGGGCCGTCGGCATCGCGGGCGGGTCGGAGAAGTGCCGCGCCCTGATCGAGGACCTGGGCTTCGACGCCGCGGTCGACCACCGGTCGCCGACGTTCGTCGAGGACCTCGCGGCCGCGACCCCTGACGGCATCGACGTGTACTTCGAGAACGTCGGAGGGCACGTCACGGAGGCCGTCGTACGCCGCCTCAACCGGTTCGCGCGGATGCCGGTCTGCGGCGTGGTCGCCTGGTACAACGCCACCGAGGCGCCGACCGGGCCGGATCAGTTCCCCGGGTTCCTGCGCCGGATCCTCACCCAGAGCCTCACGGTCCGCGGCTTCATCCAGGACGAGTTCGTGCCTACGCACCACGAAGCGTTCCTGCGTGACATGGCGGGTTGGATCGCCGATGGCTCGGTGCGCTACGCCGAGGACGTGGTCGTCGGGCTCGAGAACGCCCCCGCAGCGTTCCGCGGCCTGCTGCGCGGCGACTACCTGGGCAAGCTCCTGGTCCAGGTGGGGGACCTGCCGACCACGCGATGACATACCAGCCGGGCGGTTTCTCGTAGGCTTGGCCCACCAAGCACCAGGAGGGTCCATGACGCAACAGGGTGGGCGACGCATCGGGCGTCCGCCGGTGGTGGTGGATGGCATGACGGTGCGAGAGCGGCTCCTCGAGGTCGCGCGCGACCTCTTCGCGGAGCGCGGCTTCGACCGGACCTCGGTGCAGGACGTCGTCGCTGCCGCGGGCGTCACGAAGGGCGCCATGTACCACTACTTCGCGTCCAAGGACGACCTGCTCGCGGAGATCTACGGACGGGTCCTGCGGATGCAGACCTCCCGGCTCGAGGCGTACGTCGGATCCGACGCACCCGTCGCGGAGCGGGTGGCCGACGCGGCCGCCGACGTCGTCACGACCACGATCCACAACCTGCCCAGCACGACCGTCTACTTCCGGTCGCTGCACCACCTCAACCCCCAGCACGAGCGCGAGGTCCGCGACCAGCGCCGGCGCTACCACGACATGTTCCGGCAGATGATCGTCGATGGCCAGGGCGCCGGGGTCTTCCGTGCGGACGTCCGCGCCGACCTCGTCGTCGACTACTTCTTCGGTGCCGTCCACCACCTGCCGATGTGGTGGCGCGAGGAACGCGGCCTGGCCGCGGAGGAGGTCGGGCAGGAGTTCGCGACCCTGCTGCTGGACGGTCTCACCGTGCGCTGAGCCGCGGGTTCTTCGCTGTTTCTCAGGCCCGCCTCAGGAGGCGGGGACGACAATCGATGGCGGACACAACCTTGTCAGGAGGTCCTTCATGACGCTCGACGTCGTCACGTCCGGCCTGATCGCGGCGCTCCTCGTCGCGACCAGCGTCGTCTTCGTCCTCGGTCTGCTCGGTGAGCTCGGGGTGCTGCGTCGCGCCCGGTGTCCCGAGTGCGACCGCCACGTCCTGCGTCGGCGGGGGAGTGCGGACCGCGCCTGCGTCGCGTGCCGGCACGACCACCTTGCGCACCCGGTGCGGGTGCTGCGGCACCCGGTCCGCGAGTTCAGCCACCGCTGAGCGTCGCGGCCGCCTCGACCAGGCTCGGGCCGTACCAGGTGAGCAGTCGTCCGCTCACCAGCCGGGTCGGTACGCCGAACGCCTCGGGCCCGTCGGTCCCGGTGAACACGTAGGGCTCGTCCGGCAGCACCACGAGGTTCGGTCGGGTCGCCTCGATGTCGGCGACCGTGACGGTCGGGTAACGGTCGTCACCCGTCGCGAAGGCGTTCTGCCAGCCGAGCCGGCGGACCAGGTCGGTGGTGAAGGTGTCGGGCCCGACGACCATCCACGGATCCCGCCAGATCGGTACGACGACCCGGCGGCTGACCGGAGGGAGCGGGCCGCACCACTGCGCCTCGGCGTCGGCCAGCCAGTCCGGCTCGGTCCAGCCGAGGCCGGCCAGCAGCCGGCGGATCGACCCGATCGCGTCGGGCACGGTGCGGATGTCCGTCACCCAGACGCGCACGCCGGAGTCCCGAAGCCGGCGTACGTCGAGCTCGCGGTTCTCCTCCTTGTTGGCCACCACCACGTCCGGCGCGAGCTCGCGGATCCGCGCCAGGTCCGGGTTCTTCGTGCCGCGGACCCGGGTCGTCGCGAGGTCGGCCGGGTGCGTGCACCAGTCCGTCGCGCCCACGACGCGATCGCGGTGGATCGAGGCCAGCGTCTCGGTCAACGACGGCACCAGCGACACGACGCGGAGGGCGGGCCGGGGTCCGTCGTACGCCGTCCCGAGGTCGTCGGAGCTCACCCGGCGGAGCGTACGCCGACGATCCGCAGCGCCAGCTCGGCGTACTGGTCCGCCACCTGCTCGGGCGTCCAGCGCACCCCGTCGCGGTACCACCGCGCGAGGTCGATGCCGAGGGAGAGCAGGGCGGCGGAGGTCATCGCGACCTCGCCGACCGAGAACTGCCCGGCGGCGACGCCCCGGGCGACGAGCTCGCGCATCTCGGTCTCGATCTCGTGCCGGATGCCCTGGATCTCCACGAGGTGCTCGGGCGAGAGCGCGGCGAGCTCGTAGTTCACGATCCGCGCGCCGGTGTGGTCGCGGGCGTGGTGCAGGCAGAAGTCGTGGATGACGCGGCGCAGCTGCTCGGTGGGGTCCTCGGTCGTCGCGACGGCGGCCCGGATGAGCCGGAGCGTGTCCTCGTGCCCCTCCTTGGAGATCTGGTGGAGCAGCTCCTCCTTGGAGCGGTGGTGCACGTAGAGGGCGGCCGGGCTCATGCCGGCGGCGGTGGCGATGTCGCGCGTCGTGGTGCCGTGGAAGCCCTTCTCCGCGAAGGCCTCGATGGCCGCCTCGAGCAGGCGGGTCCGGGTGTCGCTCATCACGACCTCCCTCCTTGACGACGGCCGTAGCATGGACGAGAGTAACGCTAAGCAAGCGCTTAGTCACTTTCCTGAGGAGCCCTGGAAATGCCCGAAGCAGTCATCGTCTCCACCGCCCGCTCCCCGATCGGTCGGGCCATGAAGGGCTCGCTCAAGGACATGCGGCCCGACGACCTCGCCGTGCAGATGGTGCAGGCCGCGCTCGCGAAGGTCCCCGAGCTGGACCCCGCCGACATCACCGACCTGATCCTCGGCGTCGGCCAGCCGGCCGGCGAGTCCGGCAACAACCTGGGCCGCGCCGTCGCGGTCCTCTCGGGCATGGACCGCCTCCCCGGCGTCACGGTCAACCGCTACTGCTCCTCCAGCCTGCAGACCACGCGGATGGCCTTCCACGCGATCAAGGCCGGCGAGGGCGACGCCTACATCTCCGCGGGCGTCGAGACCGTGAGCCGGTTCGGCAACGGCTTCGCCGACAACCCCGAGGGCCAGAACCCGCTCTTCGCTGACGCGCAGGCCATCACCGCCAAGCGCGCCGAGGGCGGCGCGGACAAGTGGCAGGACCCGCGCGAGTCCGGCGAGCTGCCCGACCTCTACATCGCGATGGGTCAGACGGCCGAGAACGTCGCGCAGGTGCTGGGCATGTCGCGCCAGGAGCAGGACGAGTTCGGCGTGCGGTCGCAGAACCTCGCGTGCCAGCGCATCGAGGAGGGCTTCTGGGAGCGCGAGATCGTCCCGGTGACGCTGCCCGACGGCACGGTCGTGTCCAAGGACGACGGCCCGCGCCCGGGTACGACGTACGAGGCGGTCAGCCAGCTCAAGCCGGTCTTCCGCCCCGACGGCACGATCACCGCGGGCAACGCGTGCCCGCTCAACGACGGTGCGGCGGCGCTGGTCATCATGAGCGACGAGAAGGCCAAGGCGCTCGGCCTGACCCCGCTCGCGCGGATCGTGTCCACCGCGGTCACCGGTCTGTCGCCGGAGATCATGGGCCTCGGCCCGGTCGAGGCCATCCCGGCCGCGCTGAAGAACGCCGGCATGGGCATCGGCGACATCGACCTGTACGAGATCAACGAGGCGTTCGCGGTGCAGTCGCTGGGCTCGGCCCAGCAGCTCGGCATCCCGGTCGAGAAGCTCAACGTCAACGGCGGCGCGATCGCGATCGGTCACCCGTTCGGCATGACGGGTGCGCGGATCACCTCGACGCTCATCAACTCCCTGCAGTGGCACGACAAGCAGTTCGGCGTGGAGTCGATGTGCGTCGGCGGTGGCCAGGGCATGGCGATGGTCATCGAGCGGCTGTCCTGATGCGGCGCTTCGAGGGCAAGACCGCGGTCGTCACCGGCGCCAGCCGGGGGATCGGCCTCGGCATCGCCGAGCGGTTGGTCGCCGAGGGTGCCCGCGTCGTGATCACGGCCCGCACCAAGGAGGCCCTCGACGAGGCCGTCGCGCACCTCGGGGGTCCCGAGGTCGCGGTGGCCGTCGCGGGCAAGGCCGACGACGTCGAGCACCAGGCCGAGACGATCCGCACCGCGATCGAGACCTTCGGCAGCCTCGACCTGCTGGTCAACAACACCGGCATCAACCCGGTGTACGGGCCGCTGGTCGACCTCGACCTGGACGCGGCGCGCAAGATCGTCGAGGTCAATTGCATCGCCGCGGTGTCGTGGGTGCAGCAGGCCTACCGCGCCTGGATGAAGCAGCACGGTGGCGCGATCGTCAACGTCTCCTCGCTCTCCAGCGTCCGCACCGCCCCGATGATCGGCTTCTACGGCGCGTCCAAGGCGATGCTCAACTCGCTGACCGAGCTGCTCGCCGTCGAGCTCGGCCCTGACGTCCGGGTCAACGGCGTCGCGCCGGCCGTGGTGAAGACGAGGTTCGCCAAGGCCCTGTACGAGGGCCGCGAGGAGGAGTCGAGCCGCGCCTACCCGCTCAAGCGCCTCGGCGAGCCCGAGGACATCGGCAGCGTGGTCGCCTTCCTGCTCTCCGACGACGCGGCCTGGATGACCGGCCAGACGGTCCTCGTCGACGGCGGCGTCAGCCTCACCGCCGGCGAGTGACCCGGCGTCCCTCCACCCCCAGAGGAGCAACCGCATGACCAACACCCGCACCGCCATCGTCACCGGGGCCGCGCGCGGCATCGGCGCGGCCGTGGCGCGGCGCCTGGCGGCCGACGGCCTGGCCGTGGCCGTCCTCGACCTCGACGAGTCGGCCTGTGCCGACGTGGTCAAGCAGATCGAGGCCGACGGCGGCCGCGCCGTGGCCGTCGGCGTCGACGTGTCCGACGAGGCGGCCGTGGCGGCCGGTGTCGAGCGCGTCGCCGCCGAGCTCGGCGAGCCGACCGTCCTGGTCAACAACGCCGGCATCACCCGCGACAACCTCATCTTCAAGATGAGCATCGACGACTGGGAGCAGGTCATGGGCGTGCACCTGCGCGGCTCCTTCCTGATGACCCGCGCGGTGCAGGGCCACATGACCAAGGCCGGTCACGGCCGGGTCGTGACCATGTCGAGCACCTCGGCGCTCGGCAACCGCGGCCAGGTCAACTACGCCGCCGCCAAGGGTGGGCTGGAGAGCTTCACGCGCACGCTCGCGATCGAGCTGGGCAGGTTCGGCATCACCGCGAACGCCATCGCACCGGGCTTCATCGACACCCCCATGCTGTCGGCCACCGCCGAGCGGATCGGGATGTCGTACGACGACTTCCTGGCAGCCGGCACCAAGACCATCGCCGTGGGCCGACCCGGCACCCCCGACGACATCGCCCAGGCGGTGTCGTTCTTCGTCGATGAGCGGTCCGGCTACGTCAACGGCCAGGTCCTGGCCGTCGCCGGCGGCCCGTCCCACTTCTGAACCCGGAGGCACCATGAAGACTTTCAACGGCATCGAGGAGCTGCAGGGCGCCGCCGGCACCCACCTCGGCTACTCCGACTGGCACACCGTCGACCAGGCCCAGATCGACGCGTTCGCCGACGCGACCGGGGACCACCAGTGGATCCACGTCGACCCGGAGCGCGCCGCCGCGGGGCCGTTCGGCGCCACGATCGCGCACGGCTTCCTGACCCTCAGCCTGCTGCCGATGCTGTGCGAGCAGGTCTACGAGGTGAAGGGCGTCAGCGCCGGGGTCAACTACGGCGCGAACAAGCTGCGCTTCCCCGCGCCGGTGCCGGTGGACTCGCGGCTGCGGGCCGGCGTGGAGCTGCTCGGGATCACCCCGATCGCGCTCGGCTACCAGCTCGCCACCCGCGTGACCATCGAGCGCGAGGGCGGCGACAAGCCGGCCTGCGTGGTCGAGATGCTCGCGGTCGTGGTGCCCTGATGCCGGCGGACGCTCCTCCGGGGCTGGACCTCGGCCGGCTCGGCGCCTGGTTCGCCGAGCACGTGCCGGGCGCGGGCGGGGAGCTCGAGGCCACCCTGATCGCGGGCGGCAAGTCCAACCTGACCTATGCCGTCACCGACGGCAGCCGGGAGTGGATCGTCCGCCGCCCGCCGCTGGGCCACGTGCTGGCAACGGCCCACGACATGGCCCGCGAGTACCGGGTGATGTCGGCGCTGCAGGAGACCGCCGTCCCGGTCCCGCGCACCGACGCGATGTGCGCCGACACCGAGGTGCTCGGGGCCGAGTTCTACGTGATGCAGCGCTGCGCCGGTACGCCGTACCGGCTGGCCGAGGAGCTGCTCCCGCTCGGACCGGAGCGGACCCGCGTGATCTCCGAGCGGCTCGTCGACACCCTCGCGGCGCTGCACGCGGTCGACCCCGCCGAGGTCGGTCTCTCCGACTTCGGCCGACCCGAGGGCTTCCTCGGCCGTCAGGTCAGCAGGTGGAAGAAGCAGCTCGACGCGTCGTACTGCCGTGACCTCCCGGCCGCGGACGAGCTGTACTCGCTGCTCGCGGCGAACGTGCCCCAGGAGTCCGCGACCGGCATCGTGCACGGCGACTTCCGGCTCGACAACGTGCTGGTCGACGACACCGACCAGGTGACGGCCGTCCTCGACTGGGAGATGGCCACGCTCGGCGACCCGCTCACCGACCTCGCCCTGATGCTGCTCTACGGGCGCCTCGGCCAGGTCGGCGGCGACGCGGTCAGCAACGTGTCCGTCGCCCCCGGCTACCTCACCGAGGACGAGGTCGTCGCGCGCTACTCGCACGGCAGCGACCGCGACCTGTCCGGATTCGGCTTCTACCTCGGGCTCGCGGCGTACAAGCTGGCCGCGATCCTCGAGGGCATCCACTACCGCTTCCTGCACGGCCAGACCGTCGGCCCCGGCTTCGACCGGATCGGCGACGCCATCCACCCCCTGCTCGACGCCGGGCTCACCGCTATGAAGGAGAACCACTGATGGATTTCGCGTACGACGCCCGCACCGAGGAGCTGCGCGCCAGCATGCTCGACTTCATGGAGCAGCACGTCTACCCGGCCGAGGCGGTGTTCCACGAGCAGATCGAGCAGCTCGAGAACCGCTGGGCCTGGGACTCCGTGCCCGTGCTCGCCGAGCTGCGTGCGGAGGCCCGCAGCCGCGGCCTGTGGAACCTCTTCCTCCCCGGTGAGGAGGGCGGCGGTCTGACCAACGTCCAGTACGCGACCCTCGCCGAGATCTCCGGCCGCAGCATTCACCTCGCTCCGGCGGCCATGAACTGCGCCGCACCGGACACCGGCAACATGGAGGTCCTCGCGGTCGCCGGCAACGAGGAGCAGAAGAAGAAGTGGCTCGAGCCGCTGCTCAACGCCGAGATCCGCTCGGCCTTCGCGATGACCGAGCCCGACGTGGCGTCGTCCGACGCGACCAACATCGAGCTGAGCATCGTGCGCGACGGCGACGAGTACGTCCTCAACGGCCGCAAGTGGTGGATCACCGGCGCGATGAACCCGAACGCCAAGATCTTCGTGGTCATGGGCAAGACCGACCCTACGGCCGCGCGGCACCGCCAGCAGTCGATGATCCTGGTCGAGCGGGACACCCCCGGCCTCGAGGTCGTGCGCGCCATGCACGTGCTCGGGTACGACGACCACGAGCACGGCGGTCACGCGGAGCTGCGCTTCACCGACGTACGCGTCCCGGTCGGGAACCTGCTGATGGGCGAGGGCGACGGCTTCGCGATCGCGCAGATGCGCCTCGGCCCCGGCCGGATCCACCACTGCATGCGCTCCCTCGGCCTCGCCGAGCGCGCGGTCGAGCTGATGTGCGCGCGCGCCGAGAGCCGCGTCGCCTTCGGCAGGCCGCTCGCCGAGCAGGGCGTCATCCGCGACTGGATCGCGGAGTCGCGGGTCAAGATCGAGCAGCTGCGGCTGCTGTGCCTCAAGGCCGCGTGGCTGATGGACACGCAGGGCAACAAGGCCGCGCACACCGAGATCCAGATGATCAAGATCGCCACCCCGGCGGCGGTCGAGTGGATCCTCGACAAGGCGATCCAGACCCACGGCGCCGGCGGCCTCTCTCAGGACTTCCCGCTCGCCAACATGATCGCCGGCATCCGCACCCTGCGCTTCGCCGACGGTCCGGACGAGGTCCACAAGAACGCGCTGGCCAAGAGCGAGCTGGCGCGGCAGGCCGCGACCCGGGAGGCGCGCGCATGACCGACGCGGCCGCGGCGCTGCAGCAGCAGGTCGAGGAGTTCCTCGCCTCCCACGACCCGGCGACGACGGAGCCGCTGGAGTTCCTGCGTGCGCGCTTCGACGCGGGCCTGGCGTGGGTCGCCTATCCCGAGGGGTACGGCGGCCAGGGCCTGCCGCGCGCCCTGCAGCCCGGCGTCGACGCGGCCTTCGCGGCCGCGGGTGCGCCGAGCAACCGGCCCGAGGTCAACGGCATCGGCCTGGGCATGGCGGCGCCGACCATCCTGGCGTTCGGGACCGAGGAGCAGAAGCAGCGCTTCCTGCGGCCGTTGTGGACCGGTGAGGAGATCTGGTGCCAGCTGTTCTCCGAGCCCGGCGCGGGCTCGGATCTGGCGAATGTCTCGACCCGCGCGGTCCGCGACGGTGACGAGTGGGTCGTGAACGGGCAGAAGGTGTGGACCTCGGGTGCGCACAACGCCTCGTTCGCGATCCTGGTGGCGCGCACCGACCCGGACGCGGTCAAGCACGCCGGCCTGACCTACTTCCTGTGCCCGATGACCGACCCCGGGGTCGACGTACGCCCGCTGCGGCAGATCACCGGCGAGGCCGAGTTCAACGAGGTCTTCCTGTCCGACGTACGCATCCCGGACAGCCAGCGCCTCGGCGCGGTCGGCGAGGGGTGGAAGGTCGCGAACGCGACGCTCAACAACGAGCGGGTCGCGATCGGCAGCGGCGCCAGCGCCCGGGAGACCGGGATGATCGGCCGGGTCGCGCAGACCTGGCGCGAGCACCCCGAGCGGCACACCGCCGAGCTGCAGGACCGCCTCGTGCGGCTGTGGGTCGATGCCGAGGCCGCCCGGATCACCGGCCGGCAGCTCGCGCAGAAGCTCGCCTCGGGTCAGCCCGGCCCGGAGGGCTCGATGATGAAGCTGCTCTTCGCGAAGACCGCGCAGCAGCTGTCCGGCCTCGAGGTCGAGATCCTCGGCGAGGACGGCCTGCGCTACGAGGACGAGCAGGGCTGGGAGATGGTCCGGCCCGGCCGCGTCGAGTTCACCGGCCGTGACGCGGGCTACCGCTACCTGCGGGCCAAGGGCAACTCGATCGAGGGCGGCACGTCCGAGATCATCCGCAACATCGTGTCCGAGCGCGTGCTGGGTCTTCCGGCCGAGCACCGCACCGACAAGGACCGTCCCTGGAAGGAGCTCGCCAAGTGAGCACCTCTGTGCCTGCCGCCGCCGACCTGGCCCTGCTGGCCACCGACGTCGAGACCGACCTGCGCGGCACGGTCCGCGACCTGCTCGCCGACCAGTGCCCGCCGAGTGCGGTCGCGGCGATCTACGACGGCGACCGCTCGGTCGTCGCGCCGTTGTGGAAGGCGCTCGCGGTCGACCTCGGCCTCGCCGGTCTGCTGGTGCCCGAGGACCTCGGCGGCGTGGGCGCGTCCGCTCGCGAGGCCGCCGCAGTGCTCGACGAGCTCGGTCGCGCGTGCGCGCCGGTGCCGTTCCTGACCAGCGCGGTCGTCGCCACCACGGCGCTGCTCGCGCTGGAGGGTGACCTCGCGCGGTCGACCCTCGCCGCGGTCGCATCCGGGGAGCGGACCGCCGCCCTCGTCGTACCGCTGTCGACCGGGCCGGACGGTTCGCTACCCGAGCTGACCGTCACCGACGGCGCCGTGACCGGCACGGTGCGCTCGGTCGCCGGTGTGCTCGAGGCCGACGTCCTGCTCGTGGTCGCCGGCGGCGCGCTGCTGCTCGTCGAGCGCTCCGAGGCGGACGTCACGGCCGTGAGCTCGCTGGACATGGCGCGCCAGCTCGCCGACGTCACCTTCTCCGGTACGCCGACGCAGGTGCTCGCCGAGGACGCCACCGGCGCGGTGCGGTCCGCGCTGCTGACCGGCGCTGCCCTGCTGGCCTCCGAGCAGTCGGGGGTGGCGCGCTGGTGCCTGGAGGAGACGGTGGCCTACCTGAAGATCCGCAAGCAGTTCGGCCGCGTGGTTGGCGGGTTCCAGGCGCTCAAGCACCGCCTCGCCGACCTGTACGCCGAGGTCGAGTCCGCCTCCGCCACGGCCCGCTACGCGGCCGCCGCCCTCGCCGAGGGCGAGGACCTGGAGGTGTCGGCGCGGGTTGCGGCGGCGTACTGCTCCGACATCGCGGTGCACGCGGCGGAGGAGGCGGTGCAGCTGCACGGTGGCATCGGGATGACGTGGGAGCACCCCGCTCACCTGTACCTGAAGAAGGCGAAGGCCGACCAGATCGCGCTCGGCACGGCGGGTGCCCACCGCGCCGCGCTCGCGCCGCTCGTCGATCTCTAGGATCGGAGCGTGAGCATCGGACGCGTCGTCGGGATCGTCGCAGCGCTCGCGCTGATCGGCGTCGGCGCGTTCCTGTGGGCGGCGGGCATGGGCTGGGTCGGTGCGTCGGGCGACACCAGCTCCTACTGGGCCAACATCGGCGGCGGGCTCGCCGGGCTGGGCCTGGCCCTCGGCTTCGTCGTCCTGAGGCCGGGCCGCACCAAGTAGCGGGAATCAGGCGGGCGGAGGCTGTGTTGGGGACGCGTGACTGAGATCGAGTTCGGCCTGGACACCTTCGGTGGCGTGACGTACGACGCCGACGGCAACCCGGTCCCGCACGCGCAGGTGATCCGCGACATCGTCGAGGAGGCGGTGCTGGCCGACCGGGTCGGCCTGGACTTCTTCGGCGTCGGCGAGCACCACCGCGCCGACTTCGCGGTGTCGAGCCCGGAGATGGTGCTGGCCGCGATCGCGGCCCGCACCGAGCGGATCCGGCTCGGCTCGGCGGTCACGGTGCTCAGCTCCGACGACCCGGTGCGGGTCTTCGAGCGGTTCGCGACGCTGGACGCCGTGTCGGGCGGGCGGGCCGAGATCGTCGCCGGGCGTGGCTCGTTCACCGAGTCGTTCCCGCTGTTCGGCTTCGACCTCGCCGACTACGAGGTGCTCTTCGAGGAGCGGCTCGAGCTGCTCGCGGCGCTGCTGAAGGAGGAGCCCGTCACGTGGGAGGGCACGACCCGGGCGGCGCTCACCAACCAGGAGGTGTTCCCGCGCACGCAGGGCGGCCTGCGCACCTGGGTCGGCGTGGGTGGGTCGCCGGAGTCCGTCGTCCGCACGGCCCGGTACGGCTTCGGCCTGTTCCTCGCGATCATCGGCGGCCCGGCCGACCGGTTCGCGCCGTACATCGACCTCTTCCATCGTGCGCAGGACCAGTTCGGCGTCCCGCGGCAGCCCATCGCGGTCCACTCGCCGGGTCTCGTCGCGGAGACCGACGAGGAGGCACGCGCGATCGTCCACGACGGCTGGCTCGCGATGCGCACCCGGATGGGCCGCGAGCGCGGCTGGCCGCCGCCGGGGCCTGGCGACTTCGAGCGTGAGATCGAGGGAGGCGCGCTGTACGTCGGCTCCCCCGAGACCGTCGCGAAGAAGATCGCCGCGACGCTGGGCGTGCTGGAGGTCGACCGCTTCGACCTCAAGTACGACCAGGGCCGGGTCCAGCATGCCGACCTGCTGCGCTCCATCGAGCTGTACGGCGAGCGGGTGGTCCCGCTCGTCAAGGACATGCTCAGCGGAGCGTGACCTCGAGCTGGTGATCGGTGTCGGCCGGTGACTCGCCGCCGACGACGACCTGTCGCGACCCGACCGTGGCGACCGCGGCGTCGGCCAGCGGCCGGTGCAGCCGCCCGGCGCGCGTGACCTTGTCGCTGCGCGGATCGAACCACCACAGCCGCGTGCTCAGCGTGTCCGGCCCGGTCCGGCCGCCGAGGATGAGCACCCGCCCCCCGAGCGGTACGGCGACCGCGTGCCCGAGACCCACCGGGAGCTCGCCCACCACGCGCGCGGCGCCGGTGCGCGGGTCCACCCGCTGGATCGCGCGCTGCTCCGCGCCGCTGCGCTCGCCGCCGAACAGCCACACCGACCCGTCCACGACAGCGCTCGCGGGGTAGCGCACCGGCACGGGGAGCCGGCCGATCGCGCGCCAGCGCCGGCCGTCCGTCGAGGCGAGGATGTCGGGCTCGGCGGGCCGCGTCCCGTCGTACCCGCCGAGCACGAGCACGCGACCGCCGACCGTGGCCGCGACGAGGTCCGAGCGGGCCTGGGGCAGGTGGCCGACGACGCTCCACCGGTGCCCGTCCCACTCCTGCACGACGTCCTGCTCGGACGCGTTGCCGCCACCGATCACGAGCGGCCGGCCGGCCAGCAGGGCGCCCGCGGTGTCGTGGACGGGAACCGGCAGCGACGGCATCCGGTGGACGGTCCCGCCCGCCGTCATCAGGTACGTCGACGCACTCGATGCATCGCCGTCGAGCAGTCCGCCGGCGACGATCGTGCCGGCCGGCGTGCTGACGACGGCCTCGCGTGCGATCGGGCCCGGCAGCCGTTGCGGCAGCACGCGGACGACGAGGCGGGTGGGTGCCGCCGGCGGCGGCGGAGCCGTCGTGGGGGACCCGGGAGCCGGCGTCGTGCCCGCGGTGGGGCCCGCAGCGGGGGCCCCGCACCCGGTCAGCAGCAGCAGCCCGGCGGCGAGGGCGACCCGCCTCATCGCATGATCCCGGTGTGGCCGAGGGAGTAGCGCCCCGGCTGCGGCCAGACCAGCAGCCCGTGCGGGCTGCCGCCCGGCACCCGGATCCGCGCGACCAGGTGACCGGTGCGGGTGTCGAAGCCGTAGACGACCCCGTCGTACCGACCCGAGACCCAGAGCACCCGGCCGTCGGCCGACAGCCCGCCCATGTCGGGTGACCCGCCGCCGGGGATCCGCCAGGTGGCCGTGAACCGACCCCGCGCGAGGCTGAAGACCTGGACCGCGCCGGCCCGGCGGTCGGTCAGCAGCAGGCGTCGCTGGTCGCGGGTGAAGTAGATGCCGTGCGGCATGGCGAGCGTCGGGTACCGGTGCGCGACGTGGAAGCGGTCCCACGGGATCCTCAGCAGCAGGTCGCGACCCATGTCGGCCACGAAGAAGCTGCGTCCGTCGGGCGCGAGCCGGACGTCCTGCGGCATCGACATCCCGGGCAGGCGCAGGTGGCCGATGACGCGGTGCCGGGCCGTCGACACCTTCAGCAGCTCACCGGAGAACTCACAGCTGACGACGAAGTAGCGCCCGTTCGCGGAGAAGTCGGCGTGGTTCGGGCCGCGGCAGGTGCGGTCGTGCACCACCTGCTGCCGGTGGAAGGAGTGCGGCGTGGTGAACACGATCCGGTCGTGCTGCTCGTCCATGACGATCGCCTGCCGGCCGTTCGGGGTGAAGTAGAGGTTGTACGGCCGGTCGGTGTGCACCGCGTGCCGCATCCGGCCGGTGCGCGGGTCGATCCGGGCGAGGTGGTCCGACGCGCTGGCCTCGACGTACAGGGTGCGCAGGTCCCACGAAGGCGTCACGTGCTGGTCCAGCGACCCGGTCGGCAGCACCCGCACGATCCGGTGCGTGCGCTGGGAGATCACCGTGGTGTGCCCGGACGCCTCGCTGTCCGGCACGTAGAGGAGGGGCCGGTCGTGGCGGACGCTCCTGCTCAGCTCCCCGGGCCGGTCCGCGGCGTACACACCGCCCGGAAGGGGTACCGGCATCCCCGGCAGCGGGTTCCGGTACGGCGCCGGTACAGCGGGCCGCGGCACGCTCCGCGCCGCTGTGCTCGGCGTGGCCGCCCCGAGCACGACGTCCTGCGGCGGGTTGCCGGTGCGGCAGCCGGTGGCGGTGAGGAGGACCCCGATGACGAGGAGCAGCAGCGGTCGTCGGCGTGAGGTCATCCGCCCACCGTCCCGTCGCCGACCTGCCGACAACCTGACCACGCAGGCGGTCAGGTTGTCGGCAGGATCGGGCTGGTCCTCTCGGAGCATGGCTGACCGGTACCCCCGAATCGGAGGAGCGCTCCTCCTGGCGCGCCTCGTCGCCTGGCTGTCCCGCCGCGTGCTGCACCGCGGGGGCAACGTGATCGGAGGCGCGGTGCTGCTGCGCCTGGCGCCCCGGCGGGTGGCCGCGAAGGCCCGCCGGCACCGGATCACCCTCGTCTCCGGGACGAACGGGAAGTCCACGACCACCGCCATGGTCGCCGCCGCGCTGGGGGCGGCGGCGCCCGTGACGTCCAACCGCGACGGGGCGAACACCCCGAACGGGCTGGCCTGGGCGGTCGCCCGCGCCGCGACGGACGAGGTGGTGCTCGAGGTCGACGAGGCCTGGTTGCCGTGGGCCGCCCGCGAGCTGCGGCCGGCCACGGTGTTGCTGCTCGACCTCACTCGCGACCAGCTGCACCGCAAGCCGGAGATCCTGCCGCTCGCTGCTGCCTGGCGGGACGCGGTCAGCGGGGTGCCGCTGGTCGTCGCCGTTGCCGACGACCCCGCGGTGGTGTGGGCCGCGCAGACGGCCGGTCGCGTCGAGCACGTGGCGACCGCGGCCGAGTGGTCGTCGGACTCGGTGCTGTGCCCGGTCTGCCGGGCGCTGCTGCACGACCGCGCCGCGGCGTGGTGGTGCGGCTGCGGCTTCCACCGGCCCGTCGCCACGACGGTGGCGTCCTCCGGCCACATCCGCGTCGACGGCGAGGACGTCGGCGGCTACACCACGCTGCCGGGGCCTGCGAACCTCGCCAACGCGGCGATGGCGATCGCCGCCACCCGCGACCGGGTCGACCCCCGCGTCGCGCTCGCCGCGATCACCGAGCAGGTGCACGAGGTCGCCGGCCGCTACCAGGAGGTCCGGGTGGGCGACCGGTCCCTGCGGCTGCTGCTCGCCAAGAACCCGGCGGGGTGGCAGGCCACCCTGGGCATGCTCCGGCCGGGTGCGTCCGTCGCCCTGGTCTTCAGCGCCGAGGGTGTCGACGGGCGCGACACCTCCTGGTTGTACGACGTCGCGTTCGACCCGCTGCGGCAGCGGTCCGTCGCCGTCGCCGGCCCGCGGGGCACCGACCTCGCGGTCCGGCTCCACCTCGACGGCATCGAGGCCGGGGCGGCGTACGCCTCCGCCCGCGCCGCGGTCGGATCGCTGCCGCCGGGAGCGGTCGACGTGGTGGCGACGTACGACGCCTTCCAGCACGTCCGACGGGAGCTCGACGTTGCCTGACCTCTCCGTCGTCCTCATCTACCCCGAGCTGCTCGGCCTGTACGCCGACCGCGGCAACGCGCTCGCGCTCGGCCACCGTGCGCGGCTGCGCGGGTGGAGCTGCGAGGTCGTCGAGGTCGCGGCGGGTGAGGCCGTGCCGGAGGGTGCCGACATCTACCTCCTGGGAGGCGGCGAGGACGCCGCGATGGTCCCGACCCTCGAGCTGCTGCGCGCGCAGAGCGGGCTGCCGCACGCGATCGACCGGGGCGCGGTCGTGCTGGGCGTCTGCGCGGGCTTCCAGCTGCTGGGTCGTCGGTTCAGCAGCCCCGACGGGGTGCTCGTCGACGGACTGGGCCACCTCGACGTCGAGTCGCGATCCCTGCCGGGCCGTCGCGCGGTCGGGGAGGTCCTCGTGCGGTCCGAGGTGGCCGGCGAGCTGCAGGGCTTCGAGAACCACCGCGGCGACGCGCGGCTGGGCGCGGACGCGACCCCGCTCGGCACCCTCGTGCGCGGCATGGGCAACGGCGACGGCGCGACCGAGGGGGCTGTGCAGGACAACGTGATCGGCACCTACCTGCACGGGCCGGCGCTGGTCCGCAACCCCGACCTCGCCGACGTGCTGCTGGCGCGCGCGGCCGGCGTACCGCTGGCGCCGGTGACCGACGAGCTCGTCGAGCGGCTGCGCGCCGAGCGCCGCGCGGTGACCGGCGGGCGACTCAGCTGGTGGGCTCCTCGGTGAGGGGCTTGATGCCGGCCTTGTGCCGCTGCGCCAGCCCGGGGTAGTACTGCGGGTTCAGCTCCACCCAGAGCGCCGCACCGGTGCCGGCGAGCTCCTTGACCGGCTTGGCCGGCGTGCCCGACACGAGCATGCCCTCGGCGATCTCGGTGCCCGGCGTGACGACCGAACCGGCCGCGACGAGCGAGCCGGCGCCGATGACGACGCCGTCGAGCAGCACGGTGCCGTTGGCGATCAGCGCCCGCTCGCCGACCGACTTCCCGTGGGCCACGACGGCGTGCGCGATCGTGGCGAACGCACCGATCTCGAGGGTCTCGCCCGGGCCGGCGTGGAGCACCGCGTTGTCCTGGATGTTCGCGCCCTCGCGGACCACGATCGAGCAGTCGTCACCCCGCAGGACCGCGCCGTACCAGATGCTCGCGCCCGCCTCGACGACCACGTCGCCGATCAGCGTCGCGGTCGGGGCCACGAACGCGTCCGGGTGGATCTGCGGCCGCTTGCCCTCGAACTCGTAGATGAACATGCGTTTCTCCTATGTCAAGCAGCGGCCGCGAGTCCGGTCGCGGGTGCTGCTTGATCGGTCATCAGGTGGTTGAAAACGACTCGTGCGAGCCGTC
>NZ_BAAHAZ010000023.1:0-72517 GCF_054777115.1 Nocardioides maradonensis
CGGGACCCCGGGTCAAGGACGCGAAGCGCCGCGTAGCGGGGCGAGCGCAGCGAGCATCCTTGAGGCGGGGTGCCGGGCGGCTACGGTGCGGCCGCCCATGACCAGCCCCGTAGAGCGCCCAGAGAGGTCTCGCGACGGTTGCTGCGCAACCTCCTCGACCAGCGGCGGGAGCAACCCCTCGACAGCGTCGCGCTGGTTTCGCTACGCCGCCACTCGACCAACAACAGGACTCCCACAGAACTAGAACCCGTTCTACCATCACCCCGTGGACCTCGAAGCGATCGAAGAGATCAAGCGCCTCAAGCACCGCTACTTCCGCACCCTCGACCTGAAGCTCTGGGACGAGTTCGGCGACAGCCTCGCCGAGGACGTGGAGGCTCGCTACGGCACCGCCGCGATGGGCGAACCGCTGCACTTCGACTCCCGCGCCGCGGTCGTGGGGTACATGAGCACCAACCTCGGACCCGGCATCATCACCACCCACATCGCGTCCCACCCCGAGATCGACGTCGACGGCGACACCGCGACGGCGTCGTGGGCCTTCGAGGACACCGTGGTCGTGCCCGACTTCAAGGTGGTGGTGCGTGGCAGCGGCTACTACACCGACGGCTACCGCCGCGACGCCGACGGCCGGTGGCGTACCACCTCCATCGCCTACCAGCGCATCTACGAGGCCGTGACCTCGCTCGACGACACCCCCAGCTTCAAGCTGATCGCCAACCGCTGGGACTCCAGCCTGGCACACTGAAACGCGCGGGAGCCGGCACCTAGGCTGGCCCCATGGCACGTCTCCACCGCGTCATCATCTCCGTCCGCGACCTCACCACGAGTCATGACTTCTACGCCGACCGGCTCGGCCTGGCGCCGCTGCAGGCCCAGGGCGAGACCGAGCTGTTGTCGATCGGCGACGGCATCGAGCTCCTGCTCCACCAGCGCGAGACGACGCCGAGCGACCTGTCGATCTCGGTGGCGTTCAGCATCGAGGACCTCGACGGCACCTGCTCCCGGTGGGCGGCCGACGGCGGGACGATCGTCGACGAGCCGGCCGACCAGCCCTGGGGCGAGCGGATGGCCGTGGTGCGCGACCCCGACGGGCACCTGATCTGCCTGGTCCAGCAGGCCTGACCTGGCCCGTCAGTCCGCGGTCGCGACGAGCGGCGGCCGTCCCAGAGGGGCCAGGTCGACGCCCGCCTCGGGCAGCCGGACGACGTCCTCGACGATCCCGGCGAAGCCGTTCGTCAGCTCCGCGAACGCCGCCAGGTTCGCGGGCTCGTAGCCACCCTCCTGGAAGTGGCTCACCGCCGATGACGCGACGCGCACCGACATCGCGTGCGGATTCGTGAGCACTCGCAGCCCGTGGTCGAACGCGTCCTCCGCGTGCGGATGGAGGTGACTCTTCACCTCGAGGACCTCGTTGTCGACGCGATACATCAGGTTCAACGGGTCGTGCCGGATCGGGTCCTTCCCGGAGCCGACGTACCGGCCCAGCAGGTCGGGGTCGAAGACCAGGCCGGCGGCGTGCGCCTCGCGCGCCATCCACAGCAGCGCGGTGTCGGAGAGGCCGGTCTCGGCGTACCCACCACCGACGTCGGAGTGCGCCCCCTCGAACCAGACCTGCTTGATCCGCGAGTCCTCGGTGGGCGCGTCGGCGGCGGCCTCCCAGAACGTCGGCTCGAACTTCATCCGCGTCTCGTCGATCGCCAGCGCCTGCCGGGCGCAGAGGACCTGGCGGCTCAGCTGCACGTCGTGGAAGCGCGGTACGTCGTGCTCGAAGCCCGGCACCCCCAGCGCACCCACCGTGTCGAAGACACCCAGGAACGTCACTGGTACGACGTTGCAGTGGTCGTGCTTGAACTCGTCGACGCTCTCCCCCAGGACGCCGGCCGGCATCCTCGTGTGCTGGTAGAGGTGCACCGCCTCCGGGAGCCGCTCCTCGACGAGGGCCACCTTGGTCAGCAGGCCCACCCGACCCAGCATCCCCGCGACGGAGCGCGCCGTGTAGGCGCCCCGGCTGAAGCCGACGATGAAGATCTCGTCCCCCGGCGCGTAGTTCTGGGCGAGGAAGCGGTAGCAGGCGATGACGTTGTGGAAGAGCCCGAACCCGAACGCGCCGCCCAGCAGCCGATCCGCCTCGTAGCTGTTCGTGCCGACGCCGCTGACGTAGTAGACGAGCTGGTGGACGCCCGCGGTGGCGTCCGGATCGCTCTGCACGGTGCGAGCGATCTTCTCGACGTTGGTGACGTTCTCGCTGTCCGGCTTGTTCCACGTGCCGTCGCAGCAGACAACCAGCCGCTTCATGTCCTCATGCTGGCACCGCCGGGACGGCTCCGCAGGAGAATCGTCAGGCCTCCCACTGGCGGTTGACGGACAGCCCGACGGCGTTGACCACGACCGCGACCAGGAAGACCACAGCGGCGACGTGGAGACCCGCGGCGAAGCCGAGGACGCCTGCGATCGTGAGGATGGTCAACTCGAGCGGCACACGGCTCCGGGCGGGCAGCCGCCCGGCCGCGCGCGGTGCGCAGAGGCGGCCCCAGACGAGCACCATCACCGCCGGCGCACCGATGCCGAGAGCGAGCGCGACCCAGCCGTCACCCGTGAGGAACCCCCACCCGCCCAGCAACGCCAGGGCGCCCAGCTCGAGCAGGAGCTTCAGACCCAGGTTGGCGGCGCGCATGCGCCCATCCTGGCGCAGCAGGGGTCTCGCTACGCGTCGAGGTCGATCAGCGCCAGACCGGTCTCGTGGTCGACCTTCTTCGCGAGGTGGGCCGGCATCTCGGTCACGACGACCTCGAGCGTCGGCCAGACCGACATCTTCTGCAGGTGACCGCCGATCGCGGAGCTGTCGCGGCGGCCGAGCGTCACGTGGGCGTGGACCGCCGGCTCGCCGTCCTTGGCCGCGATGTCGCCGACGAGCGAGAGCACCTCGACCTGCTCGTCGAACTCCGTGCTCCGGTAGTCGCTGAGCACCGGGTCGAAGTAGCCGAGCGTCACCGCTCGCGCGGCCCCCACAGCTGTCAGCCCCGCGGCGGTGACGCCCTGCTCCCGGGCGAAGAGGCCGAGCTGCTCGAACGCCTCGTCGCCCTTGTCCATCACCACGACGAACGTGCGGAGACCGTCGTGGTCGGAGACCAGCTGGGAACGCATGCCGCCTCGGTGCCCGAATCGGTCTCGGGCAAACGGTGCAGGCTGCGCCGCAGACCGAGGCCCAGCACGCTGCCGTAGATGAGGTGGCCGAGCAGGCTCAGGCCGAAGCTCGCCGGCGTAAGACGGAACAGCAACGTCTGGCCGTGCGGCGGCAGCAGCACGGTCGCGACGAGACCGGACCAGACGAAGACGCCGTACGCCACCGACAGCGTGACCGGACGCGACCGGACGAGGGCAGGACGCACCTGCACCACCACGGCGCAGAAGGTGAAGTACGCCAGACCGATCCCGGCTCCGTCTCCGAGGTACCGCCAGGCGTAACCGAGCAGCAGGTCGTCCCCGCCGGTCCCCGTGACCCACCCCCCGATCCGCGGGATGAAGTCGGGCCAGATGTTCATCAGCACCAACGGGATCCGGACGGCGTCGTACGCCGCCACCGCGACCAGCCCGGCGAACGCACCCTGAAGCGCCCAGCGCGCCTCGAACGATCCGCGCAGCAGCACCACCACGGCGACGAGCGCGAGGGGACCGACGACGTACGGCGCCGACCGCGCCATCGGCATCCAGCCGGCGACGTGCACTGCGATCGCGCTGACGGGCGCGGCGCCGGCGAGCAGGAGGACGGAGGCCCGGGTGAGGGCGGCGGGAGCGGGAAGGGCGGACATGCAGGAAGGAGCGATCGAGGCGGGCCCTTGATACAGCCGCGGCCGGAGACGCCAGAGGCCCTGGCTTTCGCCAGGGCCTCTGTGTTGTACCCCCGACCGGATTCGAACCGGCGCTAACGCCGTGAGAGGGCGCCGTGCTAGGCCGCTACACAACGGGGGCATTTCGCTGTCCTGGATCGCTCCGTGACAACGGCGTGAACTCTAGCGAACCGCTTCCCTACCGGCCAAATCGGCCTGTCTGACGCGCTCCCGCGGGAGTTTCGCTGGGATACTAGGACTCGAACCTAGAACGACTGAACCAGAATCAGCTGTGTTGCCAATTACACCATATCCCAAGGTGTTCGGCCCTCCGGCCGAGGCCGGTGAACCGAGGACAAACCTTACCGTGCGGCCTCACGGGCAACCAAAATGCCCTTGCCACTTCGCCTCTTCAGACCCACCTTCCGGCTCAGTCGCCAGCACAGCGCGAGGTACAGCAGCGACTGCGTGAGGGTCACCGGGATGGCCCACCAGGAGCCGTGGGTGACGTGCAGCGCGGTCGTCATGTCGCTGTACGCGAGCGCCAGCCCGAAGGCCAGGAAGTTGTTGAGCACGTGCATCGCGATGCCGGCCTCGAGCCCGCCCGTCACCAGCACGAGCACACCGGCCACGATCCCGAAGGCGAACCGGTCGAAGAACACCGGGACGTCCTGACCGACGCCGTGGGCGAGCCCGAACAGGAACGCCGGTACGACGACCACGAGCGCCGTCCGCACCCGCTCCGAGCGGTGGCTGACCAGGTTGCCCACGGCCTGGGTGAGGTAGCCCCGGAACAGGAACTCCTCCCCCGCGGCCTGCAGCGGCGTCAGCAGGGCGATCACCAGCACGAAGTCGCGGACCTGCGACGTCCACGGGTTGAGGTGGCCCGAGAAGTCGGCGGTGGCCTCGCCCTGCGAGGGCAGGACGGAGGAGACGACCACGGTCGCCACCAGCGTCAGCGCGGCCAGGGCCAGGCACGCCACGAACCAGCGCCACCGGAAGCACGCGACCACCGAGTACAGCCATCGCGGCGACAGCTTGTGCACCAGCCACGTCACCAGGCAGACCGTCGGGATGGTCAGCGCCCACCACAGGTTCGTGGCGGCCAGGTAGCGGGGCGTGACCGGCTGGCCGTCGAGGTTGTGCGGCGTGACGATGCCGATGACCAGGATCGCCAGCAGGAACCAGACCCCGACGAACAGGCCGACGACGCCCACGAACGGGCGCCAGACACCCGGCCGACCGAGCGTCTGGAGCTGGTCGTAGGTCAGGTCGTCAGCCGAGGGCACGCTGCAACCGGCCGAGGCTGCGGTCGCGGCCGAGCAGCTCGAGCGACTCGAACAGCGGCGGCGAGATCCGGCGACCCGTCGCCGCGACCCGCACCGGCCCGAAGGCGACCCGCGGCTTGAGGCCGAGGTCGTCGACCAGCGCCTTCTGCAGCGCCTCCTGGATGGCGGCGGTCGACCAGGTGGGGAGGTTCGCGAGCGCGGTGACGGCTGCCCGCACGACGTCCTTGCCGGCGTCGTCGAGCAGCTTCTCCGCGTCGGCCTGGTCGACGGTGAAGTCGGCCTCGTCGACGAAGAGGAAGCCGAGCATGTCGCTGGCCTCGGTGAGCTTGTTGATCCGCTCGGCCACCAGCGGCATCGCGAGCTCGAGCAGCTGGGCGTCGGAGTCGGTGACCGGGTCGCCGACCACGCCGTCGCGCTTGAGGAAGGGCAGCGCGCGGTGGGTGATCTCCTCGACCGACAGCAGCCGCATGTGCGAGCCGTTGATGGCGTCGCACTTCTTCGGGTCGAACCGGGCCGGGTTGGGGTTGACGTCCTTGATGTCGAACGCCTCGACCATCTCCTCGAGCGAGAAGACATCGCGGTCGGCCGCGATCGCCCAGCCCAGGAGGGCCAGGTAGTTCAGCAGCCCCTCCGGCAGGTAGCCCTGGTCGCGGTAGGCCCACAGGTGGGACTCGGGGTCGCGCTTGGACAGCTTCCGGTTGCCCTCGCCCATGATCAGCGGGAGGTGGCCGAACTCCGGCACCGCCTCGGAGATGCCGAGGTCGACGAGCGCCTGGTGCAGCGGGATCTGGCGGGGCGTGCTCGACAGCAGGTCCTCGCCACGCAGGACGTGGGTGATCCTCATCATCGCGTCGTCGACCGGGTTGACCAGCGTGTAGAGCGGGTCGCCGTTGGCGCGGGCGAGGGCGTAGTCGGGGACGTGCTCGGTCTCGAAGGTCACCTCGCCGCGGACCAGGTCGTTCCAGGTGATCGACCCGTCCGGCATCCGCAGCCGCGGCACGCTCGGACGGCCCTCGGCGTTGTAGGCGGCGATCGTCTCGGCGTCGAGGTTGCGGCAGAAGCCGTCGTACCCCATCGTCTTGGAGCCGCTGGCCTTGCGGCGCGCCTCGACCTCCTCGTTCGTGCAGAAGCACGGGTACGCACGGCCGGCCTCCAGGAGGCGGGCCAGGACGTCGAGGTAGATGTCGGTGCGCTCGGACTGGCGGTACGGACCGTAGTCGCCGCCGACCAGCGGTCCCTCGTCCCAGTCCAGGCCGAGCCACTGCAGGGTCCCGACCATCGCCTGGTAGGACTCGTCGGTGCTGCGCTCCTTGTCGGTGTCCTCGATCCGGAAGACGAAGGTGCCGCCGTGGTGGCGGGCGAAGGCCCAGTTGTAGAGCGCCGCGCGCGCGAAGCCGACGTGCGGGGAACCCGTCGGGGACGGGCAGAAGCGGACGCGTACCGGGGTGCTGTTCATCAGCGGGTTCCTACCTTGTTCGTCAGGGTGCCGAGGCCCTCGATGGCGACCTCGACCTCGTCGTCGACCTGCATCGGGCCGACACCCTCGGGGGTGCCGGTGAGGATCACGTCGCCCGGGAGCAGCGTCATCACGCTGCTGACGTGGGCGATGAGGGTGGGGATGTCGAAGACCATGTCCTTGGTCGACCCGTCCTGCACGAGGTCGCCGTTGAGGAAGGTCTGGACCTTGCGTCCCTCGGTGAAGTCGTTCGGGTCCAGGTCGGTCTCGATCCACGGGCCGAGGGGGCAGAAGGTGTCGAAGCCCTTCGCCCGGGTGAACTGGACGTCCATGCGCTGCAGGTCGCGCGCGGTGACGTCGTTGGCGATCGTGTAGCCGTGGATGACGTCGGTCGCCTGCTCGGCGGGGACGTCACGGCAGATCCGGCCGATCACGACGGCGAGCTCGCCCTCGTAGTGGACCTCCTCGCTCTGCCGGGGGTACACGATCAGGTCGTTCGGACCGATCACCGAGGTGTTCGGCTTGAGGAACATCAGCGGCTCGGTCGGTACGTCGCCGCCCATCTCCGCCGCGTGGGCGGCGTAGTTCTTGCCGATCGCGACCACCTTGCTGCGGGGCAGCACGGGCGCGAGCAGCTTCACGTCCTCGAACCGGTGCTGCTGCTCGAGCAGCTTGATGCCGACGTAGAGCGGGTCGCCCGCGAGCGCCACGATGGTGGCGCCCTCCTCGGGCTGGCCGTACTCGTCGAGCTCGCCGGTCAGGACGCCGTAGCTGGGGTCTTCGCCCGTGGTGAATCTGACGATGCGCACCCTGCGAGCCTATCGGTCGGGACAGGTGTCGGGACCGGGCCGGTAGCCTCGCCGCGTGGGCCGGAGCCGGGCGTGGGTCGCAGCAGCGATCGGGCTCCTCGCGGCCGCCCTGATCGGGATGCACGCGCTGTCGGCACCACCCGCGATGGCGATGTCCGCCGGCCACCACTCCTCGGTGGTGATGGCTCCGTCCGGACCTTCGCTGACCGCCCCGATGAGCGCGTGCGGTCAGCACCCGTGCGTCAGCCACCGGCTCGCGTCGACACCGGTGCCGCAGTCGACCCCCGTGCCGACCGGTCGCGCGGCCGCCGCCGTCGTACCGCCACGGCCGTCGCGGCACGCCGGTACGTCGCACTGCGCCCGTCCGCCGCCGCGCGCCGGCGGTGGAGCGGTGCTGGGTGTGTGGCGTCAGTAGGCGTCGGCTGCTTCCGCCTGCACCCACCCCTCTCGACCCTGGAGACACCGATGCACCTCCGACGTACCCGCCTGCTCGCGACCCTCGCCGCCGGCGCCCTGCTGCTCGCCGCTTGCGGCTCGACCGATCACGACATGTCCGCCATGCCCGGGATGTCCGCCATGCCCGGGATGGCGCACGGCGACGGGCTGTCGTCCACCTCGGACGGCTACACGCTCTCACTGCTGTCCACCCCGATGAGCGGCATGGCGATGCCGCTGCGCTTCACGGTCACCCGTGACGGGACCCCCGTCACCGACCTGGCACGCGAGCAGACCAAGCTGCTGCACCTCTACCTGGTCCGCGACGACCTGTCCGGCTTCCAGCACCTGCACCCGGTCCTGTCCCGCGACGGCGTGTGGAGCGTCCGGCCGGCCGCCCTCGCGCCCGGGTCCTACCGGGTCTACACCCAGCTCACCCCGCGCGGGGCCGACGCTCAGGTCGTGCTCTCTGCGCCGCTGGACCTGGGCGCGGACGCCGGCACCCCGCCCGTCGTACCCACTGGTGCGGCGAGCGTGGACGGATGGACCGTCACGCTCCACGGGCGGCCGCGCAACGGCTCCATCCTGACGATGAGCATCGCCAAGGACGGCCGCCCGTTCGCCCGCCTGCAGCCCTACCTCGACACCTACGCGCACGTGTCGGCGTTCCGCGAGGGCGACCTGGCGTTCGCTCACCTGCACCCGACCGAGACGGTGACGGCACGACCCGGAGGCCCCGACCTCGACTTCATGGTCGAGCTCCCGGAGCCCGGGACCTACCGGCTGTTCGTGCAGTTCCGCGCGGGCGGTGAGCTGCACACGGTGCCGGTGACGACGACGGTCACCTGACGCCGCGATCCTCGCCTACCCCGCCGCGTTGAAGACGTCAGGGCCGAAGGAGGTGACCCCGGACGCGCCGGCGTACCCGAGGTGGCCCCGGGCGCCGAGGAGGTCCTCGAGGCTGCGCAGCAGCGAGTAGTGGTTGTACGGCGTGGTCGAGGTGCTGCCCGGGGTGACGTACCTGGACAGGACCAGCGCCCCGACCCGGCCGCCGCCGGTGCCGGTGAGGCCGGGCAGGAGCGAGTTGAGGTCGCCGGTCTCGCCGCAGCAGCTGGTGGCGTCGGCCTGTGGTCCGTCGGACTCGTCGAAGGTGATGACGAGGACGCCGTCCTGCTGGTACGCCGGCGAGGCCAGGATCATCGGCACCTGCTGCTGGAGCCAGGCGTCGGCGGACGCCAGCCCACCGGGGCGTCCGTCGACGCAGGGCGCGTCGTGTCCGTCGTCGCAGAGGTCGGGCGTGATGTAGGACAGCGCCGGCGTCGTCGAGGCCAGCTGGAGGTCCGTGGCGAGCCGGGTGAGGTCGACCACGTGCGCGGCGCAGTAGGCCGGGTCGTCGATGATCGAGTGGAAGTACATGAACGGGTCGTGCCGGGTCGCGTACTGGTCGCCGACCTTCGCCGACTGGGTCTGGTCCTGGCTGTTGAGGGCGGGGTGGCGGCACGGCGTACCCATGTCGTCCATGTAGCCCTTCCAGCTCACCCCGACCGCGTCCAGCTGCCCGGGCAGCGTCGGGACGCTCGTCGGGTAGACACAGCCCTGGCCGAGCAGCTGGCCCGGGGCGAAGGTGAGGCCCAGGGTGGCGACGTCGGTGAAGACCTGGCAGTCGGTCTGGGTCTGCAGGTTCGGGCCCTGACCGGAGATCTGGGCGATGTAGTTGTCGAGGCTGACGTGCCCGATGCCGTAGTAGTTGGTCAGCAGGTTGCCCTGCGCGCGCAGCGTCCGGCTGAGGTACGGCGCCGCTGACGCCGGGCCCCAGGTCTCGTCGAACCCCTTGTTCTCGAGGTTGATCACGAAGACGTGCCCGACGCCCGGCGTCGTCGTCGCCGCGGCGGCGGGCGCCGGCGTGGAGCCGACGTCGAGGGCCGACAGCCCGGCGATCAGCGCCACGACAGCAGCGAGGGTCGGACGCAGGGGACGAGGAGCACGCTTCACCGGTGGGGGCCTTCCGGAAGACTTGGAACACGTTCTATTGCGGCGGTCACCCTAGCCGTGTTCTCGGGTTCGGGCCAGCGCCACCTACCCTGTCCGCGTGGACGAGCAGGCTCGGCATCAGGCGCGGCTTGCGCCGTACGTCGAGCCGCACCTCGCGCGGCGGCAGGCGGGTGTGAAGCACCCCATCCACGACTTCCTGTTCCAGTACTACTCGTTCCGCCCGGCACAGCTGATGACGTGGCGCGCTCCCGGTCCGCTCGACGAGAAGAGGCGGCCCCTCGCGGAGGCCACCCTCCGACTCCTGCGGGCAACCGCCGCGCGCGAGGGCAGCTTCGGGTGCTTCGGCCTCCACGAGTGGGCGATGGTCTACCGGGATCCCGAGACCCGGCACCCCCAGCCGCTGCGCCTCGGTGCTGCAGAGACCGACAAGGTGGTCGAGGGCCACCGCATCAGCTGCTCCCACTGGGACGCCTTCCGGTTCTTCACTCCCCCGGCGGCCCCGCTCAACAACCTCCAGCCCGCCGCCGGCGACCGTCCCGACTTCGAGCAGCCCGGCTGCCTGCACGGGAACATGGACCTCTACAAGCACGCCTACCGACTGGCCGACGTGGTCGGATCTGATCTCATCGCCGATGCCTTCGAGCTCGCCTGGGACGTGCGGATCATGGACATGCGGGCCGCGCCGTACGACATGAGCGGGATCACCATCGACCCCTATGGGATCGAGTGGAGCCCGATCAGGATCGAGACCGCGGAGGGCAAGCGGGAGTACGCCGACCTCCAGCGGCAGTTCGCCGAGCGGGCGGCCCCGATCCGGCGGGCGCTCATCGAGCGTCTGGGCCTCGTGCTCGCGTCGACCACCGCGTGAGCGGAGCGACGTGCTCAGAACCCCGACTGGTTGGGGTCCCGCCAGGCGCGCTCGAACGGGAGGCGCCAGGCGTACGGCGCGATGAGCTGGTGGATCTGGTTCGGGCCCCACGACCCCTGGCGGTAGGAGCGGACGATCGGCGGGTTCTCCAGCAGCGGCTCGGAGACCTCCCAGAGGCGCTCGATGCCCTGGGCGGAGGTGAACAGCGTCTTGTCGCCGCGGTAGGCGTCGTAGATGAGGCGCTCGTAGGCCTCGAGCACCGAGCCTGCCCAGCCGGTGTCCTGCATCGAGAACTGCATGGACAGCTTGTCCAGCTTCATGCCGGGGCCGGGACGCTTGCCGTAGAACGACAGCGACATCTTGGCCTTGTCGGCGAGGTCGAAAGTCAGGTGGTCGGGGCCGTGGTCGCCGACGCCGGAGTTCTTCGGGAACATCGACCGCGGTGGCTCCTTGAAGGCGATCGAGATGATCCGCGCGCCCTCGGCCATCCGCTTGCCGGTGCGCAGGTAGAACGGAACGCCGGCCCAGCGCCAGTTGTCGATGAAGCACTTCAGCGCGACGAAGGTCTCGGTGCCCGACTCCTTCGCGACGCCCTCGATGTCGCGGTAGCCGAGGTACTGACCGCGCACGACGTTCGCCGGGTCCAGCGGCACCATCGAGCGGAAGACCTTGTCCTTCTCGTCGTTGATCGCCTGCGGCGACAGCGACGTGGGCGGCTCCATCGCGGTGAACGCCAGGACCTGGAACAGGTGCGTGACGACCATGTCCTTGAAGGCGCCCGTGGACTCGTAGAAGGCGGCGCGCTGGTCGAGCCCGAGCTCCTCCGGTACGTCGATCTGCACGTGGTCGATGTTGTTGCGGTGCCAGATCGGCTCGAACAGACCGTTGGCGAACCGGAACGCCAGGATGTTCTGGGCCGCCTCCTTCCCGAGGAAGTGGTCGATCCGGTAGATCTGCTCCTCGTCGACGACCTTGTGCAGCTCGGCGTTGAGCTTGACCGCGCTCGCGAGGTCCACGCCGAACGGCTTCTCCATGATGATCCGGCTGCCCTTGACGAGGTTGGCCTCCTCGAGGGTGTGCAGCACCGGCAGCGCGGCCTTCGGCGGCACGCTCAGGTAGACCAGCCGGATCACGTCGCCCGACCACTCGGCCTCGACCTTGTCGACGGCGGCGCGCAGCCCGGCCGCCCCCTCCGAGCCCGGCGCCCAGTACAGCAGCTTGGAGAACTCCGGCCAGGCGTTCATGTCGCCGTCGTCACCGGAGAACTCGACGACCGCCTCACGCACCAGCTCGACGAACGACTCGGTCGTGTGCTCGTCCAGCGAGGTGCCGACGATCCGCAGCTCGGGCATCAGACCGGTCTCGTACAGGTGGATCAGCCCGGGCAGCAGCTTGCGGCGGGCAAGGTCACCGGTCGCGCCGAACAGCACGATGGTCACCGGCTTCATCTGCTTGTCGGCCATGTCGTCCACACTGCCTCCCATAGGTTTCGAGGACAAGCCTGACGCATGAACCGCAGGTTCAGCGGAGCAGGTGGGTGAGCCCGTCCAGGATCAGCCCCAGTCCTACCGCAAAGTCCTCGGCGTATCCCGCATCCGACCCGCCGCGCGCCTGCTCCTCGCCCACGTGGCCGAGCACGAAGTGCACGAGCGTCCGGGCACCGACCCGGGCCAGCTCCGGCGCGGCGCCGGCACGCACCAGCGCCGCGGTCATCCGCTGCTCCGGCTGCGCGGCGCCGCCGCCGGCGTACACCTGTGAGATCAGCGCCGCACCGTCGCGGTGGGCGAGCATCGCGGACCGCAGCTCGACGCACACCAGCCGCAGCTCGGAGTCCCAGGTGACGATCTCGGACGCCTGCCGACCACGCTCGAGGATCTCGTCGGCGACGGCGGCGAGGAGCACGTCCTTGCTGGCGACGTGGTGGTAGAGCGCACTGGCACGTACGCCGAGCTCGCCGGCCAGGCGGCGCATCGACAGCTCCGCCAACCCGTGCTCGTCGAGCACGACGATGGCGCGGTCGATCACGTCGGCGCGTCGGTAGCGCACTTCATGCCCTCCTCATCTCGGAGGTGCAACCGTAGCCACATGCTGAGGATCGGTGTCTGCGAGGACGACCCGGCGATCCGCGGCGTGCTGACCCGCGCGTTGCAAGGAGCCGGACACAGCGTCGTACCGGCGCACAACGGGGCCGAGGCGCTGAGCAGGCTCGCACCGACGAGCGGGGTCGACGTGCTCATCATGGACGTGGGCCTGCCCGACGCCGACGGCCGCGACGTGCTGCAGGCCCTGCGCGCCAACGGCCAGCACGCACCGGCGCTCTTCCTCACCGCGCTCGGCGACACGCACGAGCTGCTCGCCGGCTTCGCGGCCGGCGCGGACGACTACGTGGTCAAGCCGTTCGAGATCAAGGAGGTGCTGGTGCGGGTCACGGCGCTGGCCCGGCGCGGGCGCGACGTACCTCCCCCGCCGCAGCGCGACCTCGTCCTCGACCCGGTGACGCACAGCGCGAGCACGCCGGAGGGCGAGGTGCTGCTGACGCCCACCGAGTTCCGGATGCTCGCGGCGATCACCTCCCAGCCCGGTGCGGTGGTACGCCGCCGCAGCGTCGTCGCGGCCGGGTGGCCCGACGGCGCACTCGTCAGCGAGAACACCATCGACTCGTTCATGCGCCGCATCCGCACCAAGCTCGGGTCGATCGACGCACCCGTCGAGATCGAGACCGTCCGCGGTGTCGGGTTCCGGCTGGTGGAGCGGGCGTGAGGCGCTCGCGCGCGCTCGCCGACCTCGGAGGGTTCCGCCGTCGGCTGATCCTGCTCGCGGGGGCCGGCGCCGCCGTCGTCGCCGCGGCGCTCGGGCTGGTGGCCCAGCTCATCCTCGCGACCACCACCAACCGCACCGTGGAGCGGGTGATCGAGGACCGCTCCGACGCGGTGATCGCGCTGATCGGCGCGGCGACGCCGGGCACCCGGCTGACGGTCCCCAGCCGTGGCGTCGATCCCGGCGTCGTCGTGTACGACGCGGCGGGTCGTGCCGTCGCGGGCTCCGAGCCGCCGTCGTTGCGCTCCGACTTCCTCGCGCTGGCACGCACCACCCACGACGCCAGCGTGACCACCGACCTCTACGCGCTCCACGCCGAGCCGTTCACCACCCGCAGCGGCGCCCGCGGGACCGTGGTCGTGGTCGAGCCGCTGGCGCCGTACGAGCACCAGGAGGCCCAGGCGCTCGAGGTGTCCATCGCGTCCGGCGTCCTCATCGTGCTGCTCACGGTCGCCGTCGCGTCCTGGATCAGCCACCGCGCGCTCTCGCCCGTCGCCGACATGGCGCGCACCGCCGAGGAGTGGAGCGAGCACGACCTCGAGCGGCGCTTCGACCTGGGGCCGCCCACCGACGAGATCCGCGCGCTCGCGCACACCCTCGACGGCCTGCTGGACAAGGTGGGCCAGGCCATCCGGACCGAGCAGCGCCTCACCGCCGAGCTCGCCCACGAGCTGCGCACCCCGCTGACGGCCATCCAGGGCACCGCGGAGCTGATCGGCATGCGCTCCGACCTCGACCCCGAGCTGCGCGCCGACCTCGAGCAGATCGGCCGCGCCACGCGGACGATGGCCGCGACCATCACCGTGCTCCTCGAGCTCGCCCGCCGTGCCCCCGACGAACGCGTGGCCACCGGCACGTGTGCCGTCGTCGACGTGCTCGCCGAGGCCCGCCGGCTGCACCCCCACCTCCAGGTCCGGTACGACGACGGGGCCGTGCTCGGCGTACCGGCCGACGTCGCGCTGCGGGCCCTGGCCCCCACCGTCGACAACGCGGTCCGGCTCGCCGAGCACGTGGCGATCGACGTCGAGCTCACCCGTGAGCACGTCGACCTGGTCGTGTCCGACGACGGGCCGGGCGTCGCCGACCCGGACGTGCTGTTCCGTCCCGGTGCGGTGCCCGGGCGGTCCGGGCTCGGACTGGCCTTGGCCCGGCGGATCGCCCGCAGCGCAGGGGGCGACGTGCTCTTCGTCGGAGACGACGGGACGAACGGCCAGGCCCGCGGGGCCACCTTCGTGGTGCGGCTCCCGCGGGCCTGACTGGGTCTCGAGACGAGGACCCTCAGAACTTCTTGGTCTTCAGGAGCTGCAGCAGCACCCCGAGCTGCTTCTCCTGCACCGCCGGCGCGGCGGGCTTGATCTTGCCGTGGTCGATGGCGAAGGTCTGGAGGACCGCGTCCATCTGGTCGTCGAGCGCGTGCCAGGTCTTGGGGTTGACCGCGGTCAGCGAGGTGGAGTCGGCGTCCCAGTCGTCGCGCATCTGCTGCACGGTCGCGTGGGCCGCGGCCGCGTTGCCGGCCTTGTCCTGCGTGATCGCCTTCTGCGCGAGGCCCTTGTACTTGGCCACGGCCGCCTGGGTCTGGCTGCCGTTGAAGGCCGGCTTCGGGCAGGCGGGCATCGTCTCGCTGGCACCGGTCGGGTCACAGGTCGCGTGCGGCTGCTGGTGGCCCCAGTACATGACGCCACCGGCGATGGCGGCGACGACGACGAAGCCGAAGGCCGCGATCCGCTCCTTGTGCGGGTTCGTGGTGACGACCGGCTCGTGCGTGGCGTCGTACGTCTCGATGACGTCGGAGCGGCTGATCGTCAGGTAGACGACCGTGGCGAGGATCGCGCCGAGGAAGATCAGGCTGGTCCACAGCGTGCCCAGGCCGAGGCCGACCGGCTGACCGGCGGGAGCCACCTTGGGCGACGCGAGGGCGTCGCCGATGTTGGCGCCGAGCGGACGGGTCAGGATGTAGGCGAGCCAGAAGGACAGCACCGGGTTGGCGCCCCACTTCCACAGCGCGGCGATCGAGATGATCAGGCCGAGCGGCAGGAAGATCGACTGCACCGGCAGCCAGTTGGTGAGCTCGAGGGTCCAGTCACCGGTCGCGGTGCCGAGGGCGAAGGTGACCAGGACGGTCAGCCAGTACCAGGACTCGCGGGAGCGGGTGTTGATGGCGTGGATCGACAGGGTGCGCTCGCGCAGCCACCACACGCCGAACACCCCGGCGAGCAGCACGGCGAAGACGGTGGAGCTGATCCACAGCGGGATGCCGAGCTGGTCGGTGCCCATGTCGGTGTAGAGCGTGCCCGCCACGCTGACCACCACGACGGTGAGCCAGTACGGGAAGGGCTGGTAGCGACGCGTCTTCATCTGCCAGGTCAGCACCGCGACGAAGATGGCGGTGAACAGCAGCATGGTGTTCGCGAGGCCGAAGCCGAGCGTCTCGTTGATGTAGTCGGCGAAGCTCTCACCGACCGTGGTGCAGAGGATCTTGATCAGCCAGAACCAGATCGTGACCTCGGGGACCTTGTTCAGCATCGTGCCGCCGGAGGACTTGGCGGCACCCTTCACTGCATCCGATATCTGTGTCATGGCAGCACTGTGCGGCGGCGTACCTGCAACAGACCTGACTGGCGGGTAACCCCGGACGCCCCTTACCCTCGTTCCTGAACAGTGTTCAGGTAGCGGTTCCACCGACCTCCAGGAGAAGACGATGACCGTGTTCGACCAGCTCGCCGACAAGATCCTCGCCGGCGGCTCCGCCACCGAGGCCGATGCCGTCGCGGTCCTGCAGGCACCCGACTCC
This sequence comes from Nocardioides maradonensis, assembly GCF_054777115.1. NCBI lineage: Bacteria > Bacillati > Actinomycetota > Actinomycetes > Propionibacteriales > Nocardioidaceae > Nocardioides > Nocardioides maradonensis. The sequence goes on from NZ_BAAHAZ010000023.1 coordinate 16,288, forward strand.
GAGCTGATGTCGATCGTCGCCGCGGCCGGCCGGCTGCGCCGCGAGCACTTCGGGAACACCGTCAAGGTCAACTACCTGGTCAACCTGAAGTCCGGGCTCTGCCCGGAGAACTGCAACTACTGCAGCCAGGCGCTGGGCTCGCAGGCCCCGATCCTCAAGTACTCCTGGCTGTCCAAGGAGGAGACCCTCAAGCAGGCGGGCGCCGGCCTCTCCGGCGGTGCGACCCGCGTCTGCATGGTCTCCTCCGGCCGCGGCCCGTCCGACCGCGACATCGACAAGGTCGTGGAGATGACCGAGGCGCTCAAGGAGGAGTACGACGGCGTCGAGGTCTGCGCCTGCCTCGGCCTGCTCAAGGACGGGCAGGCCGAGCGGCTCGCGGCGGCCGGTGTCGACGCGTACAACCACAACATCAACACCGCCGAGTCCAACCACGACAACATCGTCCAGACGCACACCTACGACGACCGCGTGGACACCATCGGCAAGGCGAAGTCCGCGGGCCTCTCCCCCTGTTCCGGCCTGATCGCCGGCCTCGGCGAGACCGACGAGCAGCTGGCCGAGGCGCTCTTCGCGCTCAAGGCGCTCGACTCCGACTCGATCCCGGTCAACTTCCTGATGCCGTTCGACGGGACGCCGTACGAGAACACCTGGGAGCTCTCCCCCACGCGCTGCGTGAAGATCCTCGCCATGGCGCGCTTCGTGTGCCCCGACAAGGAGATCCGGATCGCCGGCGGTCGGGAGATGCACCTGCGCTCGCTGCAGGCGCTCGCCCTGCAGGTGGCGAACTCGATCTTCCTCGGCGACTACCTCACCTCGGAGGGCCAGGACGCGCTGACCGACCTGGAGATGCTGCGCGACAACGGCTTCGTGATCCTGGGCATGGACGAGAGCGCCTTCGACGAGCTGATCGCCGCCCACCGGGCCGGCGTCGTGCACCGGGCACACGCGGCCGGTGCCTGCGGCTCCGGTGGCTGTGGCGACGGCTGCGGCGGCTCGTGCGGCACCGCCTCCGCCGAGGAGCCGACGGTCGAGGGCAGCGAGCACAACCCGGCGATCCGCCGGCGCGGCGCGGGGACCGAAGTTGCCGCCAACGCCTGACGCCGCCGGCCTGCTCGCCTTCGACCGCGAGCACGTCTGGCACCCCTACACCTCGATGACGTCGCCCGTCCCGGTGCGGCTGGTCACCGGGGCGTCGGGCGCCCGGCTCACCCTCGCCGACGGACGGGAGGTCGTCGACGGGATGTCGTCGTGGTGGGCGGCCGTCCACGGCTACCGCGTCCCCGAGCTGGACGCCGCGATCGCCGCGCAGGTGGCGAGCTTCAGCCACGTCATGTTCGGCGGGCTGACGAACGCGCCGGCCGTCGAGCTGGCGCAGCGGCTGGTCGCGATCACGCCGGACGGGCTCGACAAGGTCTTCCTCGCCGACTCCGGCTCGGTGTCGGTCGAGGTGGCGCTGAAGATGGTGCTGCAGTGGCAGCGCGGGCAGGGGCGTCCGGAGCGGACGCGGATGCTGACCGTCCGCGGCGGCTACCACGGCGACACCTTCCACCCGATGAGCGTCACCGACCCTGACGGCGGGATGCACGCGATGTGGACCGGGGTGCTGCCGGGTCAGGTGTTCGCGCCCCAGCCGCCTGCAGGCCCGTCGTACCTGACGAACGCGTTGGGTTCGGGCGCAGAAACCAACGCGTTGGTCAGGTACGACGAGTGGGAGGCCGCGTTCCGGCGTACCGCCGCCGAGCACGCGCACGAGCTCGCCGGCATCGTCGTGGAGCCGCTGCTCCAGGGCGCGGGCGGGATGCACCCCTACCCCGCCGACTGCCTGCGTGTGTTCCGCGAGGTGGCCGACGAGCACGACCTGCTGCTCGTCTTCGACGAGATCGCGACCGGCTTCGGCCGCACCGGTCACCTCTTCGTCTCCGAGCTCGTCACCCCCGACGTGCTGTGCGTGGGCAAGGCGCTGACCGGCGGCTACCTGACGCTGGCGGCCGTCATCACGACCGACCGGGTGGCGCGCGGCATCTCCGCGTCCGAGTCCGGTGTCGTGATGCACGGGCCGACGTTCATGGGCAACCCGCTCGCGTGCGCGGTGGCCAACGCCTCGATCGACCTGCTGCTGTCGCGCGACTGGCAGGCCGACGTACGCCGGATCGGCGCGGCCCTCGGCACGGGCCTCGCTCCCCTGCGGACGGCCCCCGGGGTCACGGACGTGCGGACGATCGGTGCCGTCGGCGTCGTCCAGCTCGACCACCCGGTCGACATGGATCGCGCCACCGAGGCCGCGCTGGCGGCGGGCGTGTGGCTGCGGCCGTTCCGCGACCTGGTCTACGCGATGCCGCCGTACGTCGTGACCGACGACGAGCTGGCCACCCTCGTCGAGGGCATCACCGCCGCGGCGGGTGCCGGATGAGCGCCTGGGAGTCGTGGCTGTCCGCGCGGGCAACCGCGCGCGAGGACGCCGGTCTGACCCGGCGGCTGCGGCCGCGCGCCGCCGGCGACACCACGATCGACCTGGCCGGCAACGACTACCTCGGGCTGTCCGCCGACCCGCGGGTGCGGGCCGCGGCCGCCTCCGCGGCCGAGCAGTACGGCGCCGGTGCCGGTGCCTCGCGCCTCGTCACCGGCACCCTGGACCTGCACGCCACCTTGGAGTCTGAGCTCGCCGCGTGGACCGGGCACGAGGCCGCCCTCGTCTTCTCCACCGGCTACCACGCCAACCTCGGCCTGATCACCGCGCTCGCGGACCGCTCGGTGCGCGTCATCTCCGACGCCCACGTGCACGCCTCGCTCATCGACGCGATCCGGCTGTCGCGCGCGGCCGTGACCGTGGTGCCGCACAACGACGTGTCCGCGGTCGCTGCAGCACTCGCCGACGCCACCGAGGAGCGGGTGCTCGTCGTGGTCGAGTCGATCTACTCGGTGCTCGGCGACGCCGCTCCGCTGGCCGAGCTGGCCGACCTCTGCGCGCAGGCGGGCGCGCTGCTCGTCGTCGACGAGGCCCACGGGGTCGGCGTGCACGGGCCGGGCCTGGTCACCTCCCTCGGCCTCGCCGGTCTTCCCCACGTGGTCGTCACGGCGACCCTGTCGAAGTCGATGGGGGCGCAGGGCGGTGCGGTGCTGGGCTCGTCGGCGCTGCGCGAGCACCTGGTCAACACGGCCCGTCCCTTCATCTTCGACACCGGCCTCGCCCCGGCCCCGACGGCCGGCGCCCTCGCGGCGCTGCGGATCATGAGGTCCGAGCCGGAGCTGGGCCGGCGGGTGCTCACCCGCGTCCGCCAGCTCGCCGACACCCTCGGCGTGGTCGCCCCCGACGGCGCCGTCCTGTCGATCCCGATGTCGTCACCCCACGCGGCCGTCGCCGCGCAGGCCGCCGCGCTCGAGGTCGGGTTGCGGGTCGGCTGCTTCCGGCCCCCGTCGGTCCCGGACGGCGTCTCCCGGCTGCGGGTGACCGCCTCTGCCGGGGTCCCGGAGGACGACTGGGAGCGCGCCGTCGCCACCCTGCAGCAGATCGTCAAGGAGCACTCATGACCCGCGTGATCGTCGTGACCGGCACGGACACGGACGTCGGCAAGACCATCGCCACGGCCGCCATCGCGGCCACGGTCGACGGGTCGGTCGTGGTGGTCAAGCCGGTGCAGACCGGCGTACCGGCCGACACCCACGAGGGCGCGGACGCGGCGAAGGTGCGCGAGCTGACCGGGGTGGCGGTCCAGGAGCTCACCCGGCTCGACGACCCGCTCGCCCCGGACGTGGCAGCCCGCCGCCAGGGCGTGCGGATCCCGCCGGTGGCGGTGCACGCGGCGTACCTCCGCCGGCTCGCGAACGACTACGACACGATCATTGTCGAGGGCGCCGGCGGGCTGCTGGTGCGGCTGGACGAGGACGGCGCGACGATCCTCGACCTCGCCGTGGCGCTCCGCGACTCGATGCCCGAGGCCGACCACGAGGTCGTCGTGGTGACCCGTGCCGGTCTCGGCACGCTCAACCACACCGAGCTGACCGTCGGCGCCCTGCGCAGCCGGGGCATCGAGCCCCGCGGCCTCGTCATCGGCTCCTGGCCGAGCGACCCCGGGCTCGCCGAGCAGACGAACCGCGACGAGCTCCCCCGGGTCACCGGGGTGCCGGTGATCGGCGTCATCCCCGCGGGCGCGGGCGAGCGTGACCGGCTCGGCTTCACCATGGCCGCCCCCCGCTGGATGCAGCCCGCCTGATCTCACCAGAGCGGCGGGTGGCGGTCCTTCCACGGAGCGGCCTCCTCGACCTGGGCGGCGAGCGAGAGCAGCAGCTCCTCCTCGGCCGGGCGCCCGGCGAGCATGACACCGACCGGCAGCCCGTCGGCGGTCGTGTGCAGGGGCAGCGAGATGGCCGGCATGCCGGTGACGTTCCAGGCGGAGGTCCACGGCGTGAAGCGCTTCTGTGCCTCGAAGTCGGCGGCCGGGTCGGAGTCGTCGCGGATCGCGCCGACCGGGAGCGGAGGGTGGGCGAGGGTTGGGGTCAGGACGGCGTCGTACGGCGCGAGGGCGACCAGCGCGTCGGCGGCGTACCGCCGCAGCTGGCCGATCGCGAGGCCGAACTCCGCCCCTGACACGGCCGCGCCGCGGTCCCCCAGCCAGCGGGTCAGCGGCCGGATCATCCCGCGCTGCTGGTCGGTGAGGTTGACCGTCGACAGCGCGGTCAGCACTGCCCAGCAGATCTCGAAGACCGGCACCGCCTCGGGCGGCAGCGGCGACTCGAACGGCTCGACCGAGTGGCCCAGCGCGGACAGCAGCTCGGTCGCCGAGTCGAGCGCCCGCACCACCTCCGGGTGCACCGCGGTGTCGGCGATGATGGGGGCCTTGATCCGGGCGATCCGCAACCGGCCCGGAGGCCGCGAGCACGCCGACAGGAACGTCCCCGAGGGCTCCGGCGCCCACGACGGGTCGCCCGCTCGACGTCCGGCCAGCACGTCGAGCAGTGCGGCCGCGTCGGCGACGGTCCGGGCGATGGAGCCCGAGGTGGCCAGGCCGATCGGGTCGCCGTACATGGGGAAGCCGGAGATCCGGCCGCGCGTCGGTTTGAGCCCGACCAACCCGCAGCAGGACGCGGGGATCCGGATCGACCCGCCGCCGTCGGAGCCGTGCGCGACGGAGACGAGGCCGGCGGCGACCGCCGACGCGGCGCCTCCCGATGACCCGCCCGCCATCCGGGTGAGGTCCCAGGGCGTCACGGCGGCCGGTCGGCCCTCCGGCTCGGTGTAGCAGGGCGAGCCGAACTCCGGCGTCGCGGTCTTGCCGAGGCTCACCATGCCCGCGTCCTCCATGGACAGCGCGACCGCGTCGGACACCTCGGGCACGTAGTCAGCGAACACCGGCGAGCCGAACCGGGTCGGCACGCCCCGGGTCAGGTTGAGGTCCTTGATCGCGGTCGGTACGCCGGCGAGCGGGAACGTCTCGCCCACCGGACCCACCGCGGCGACCTCACGCGCCCGCTGCCGTGCCGCGTCCGGGTCGCGGAACGCGAACGCCCCGTCCACCAGCTCGGGCGGCAACGACTCGGCCCGCGCCAGGTAGTGCTCGGTCAGCTCGACCGGGCTCAGCTCGCCGGATCGGATCAACGCTCCCTGCTCGAGGGCGGTCAGGTCGTGCAGCTCGCTCACGCGACGACGCTATCGCGTCCCCGCACCTCGCCACTCCGACTGGAGGATCGCGAAGTCGACCTCGGTGGTCCACTCCCCCTTGAACCACTCGTTCTCGACGAGCACGGCCTCCTGGCGCATCCCGAGCTTGCGCAGCACCGCGTCCGACGCCGGGTTGCGCTGGTCGATCCGAGCCACCACCCGGTGCAGGTCCAGGCCCTCGAAGGCGAGCGCCAGCAGCGCGCGCGACGCCTCGGTGGCGAAGCCCTGTCCGTGCTGGTCGGGGTGCAGCACGTAGCCGATCTCCCCGGAGCGGTGCTCGGCCGAGCGCCAGAACAGGATGACGTCGCCGATCAGCTCGCCGGTGTCGCGTCGTACGACGGCGAGGAGGAGGTGCTGCCCGGCCTCGGTCAGCGTGCTGCGGGTCCGCTCGGGGTCGGCCAGCATCGTCGCGATCGACTCCGCGGTCGCGGGCAGCGGCGGGATGTAGCGGCAGATCTCCGGCAGCGAGCGGTAGGACAGCATCGCCTCGGCGTCCCGCGCGCGGTCGACCGGGCGCAGCAGCAGCCGCTCGGTGAGCAACGGGTACGTCGGCTCGAGAGACAGCTGCACGGTCACCTCCCGGACGCTACCGCCCGACCCGATCGATCGGGCGGCGCGTCGCGGAGGTGCGGACGAGCCTCAGGCGGCCGACTCCTGCGGCTCGTACGCCGCGAGCTCGGCCACCGCGGCGACGAACTTGGTCAGGGTCTCGGCGTCGGCGGACGGGTCGGTGCCCCATGCGTAGGGGTGCGCGAGCTCGATCGACTCGACGACGTCGGCACCGGCGACGCCTGCAGAGCGACGAGCGTCGTCGATCGCCCACTTGCCGCCGTACTGGCCGACAGAGGTGCCGACGACGGCGACGGGCTTGCCCTTGAGGGCGCCGGCGCCGAACGGACGGGAGGCCCAGTCGATGGCGTTGTTGAGCACCGCCGGCATGGTGCCGTTGTACTCGGGGGTGACGACCAGGACGCGGTCGGCCGCGGCGATCGCCCGACGCAGCGCGACGACGGCGGCCGGGGCGGCGTCCCCGTCGAGGTCCTCGTTGTAGAACGGCACCTCGGCCAGGCCGTCGACGATGTCGACGGTGTAGCCGGCGGGCGCCTGCTCCCGAAGTGCCTCGGCAAGGCGGCGGTTGACGGAGTCGGCGCGGAGGCTGCCGACCAGGACGGCGATGCGAGCGGTGTCAGTCATGACAGGCCAAACGGACCGCAGTCCGCTTCTATTCCGGCTCTCGCGAAAAGAGATCTCGGCCGTCGGCGGGCTCACCTACAGTGGCCGCACCATGGACCTGCACCCGCTGCCGATGGCCGGCGAGCCCCGGCGCGAGCGCTCCGATGCCGCGCACAACCGCGAGGTGCTCCTGGCGGCCGCGACCGAGCTCGTGGAGAGCCAGGGCGTCGACGCGGTCACGACCGACGCCGTCGCCGCGCGGGCGGGCGTCGGCAAGGGGACGGTCTTCCGTCGGTTCGGCAGCCGCGAGGGCCTGATGGCGGCCCTGCTCGACCACTCCGAGCGCGGCTTCCAGGCGGCGGTGATCGGCGGTCCGCCGCCGCTGGGGCCGGGCGCGCCGGCGTACGACCGGCTGATGGCGTTCGGCGAGACCCGGATGCGGCTCAACCTCCGGCACGCGGCGCTGATCGCCGCCGCGGGCCACCCGGGCTCGCGCAGCCTGTCGGCCCTGTCCTTCACCACCCAGCACGTGCGCTACCTGCTCGGCGAGCTCGGGGTGGTCGGCGACCTGCCCTACCTCGCGACCGCGCTCATGGCACCGCTGGAGATCATCGTCCTGCGCCAGCAGGTCGACGTCGAGCACGTGCCGCTCGACCGCCTCGTCGCGGGGTGGAACGACCTCGCCGACCGGATCGTCAGGCGTGATTCCGACGCAGCCCGTAGGTGATGCCGTCGACGAGCGCCTCCCACGACGCCTCGATCACGTTGGCGCCGACGCCGACGGTGACCCAGGCGGCCTCGCCGTCGGTGTGGTCGATGAGCACCCGGGTGATCGCGTCGGTGCCGTGGCCCTGGTCGAGGATGCGCACCTTGAAGTCGATCAGCTCGAACCGCGCGACGTCGGGGTAGGCCTGCACGATCGCCGAGCGCAGCGCCTGGTCGAGGGCGTTGACGGGGCCGTTGCCCTCGCCGGTGACGACGTAGCGGACGCCTCCGGCGTGCAGCTTCACGGTCGCCTCGGAGACGGCCTCGTCCTCGGGCCGTGGGTTCGTCACCGTCTCGGTGATGACCCGCCAGCTCTCGACGTCGAAGTACGACGGACGCGTGCCGGTCACCTCCTCGGCGAGCAGCAGCTCGAAGGACGCGTCGGCCGCCTCGAAGGTGTAGCCGCCGGACTCCATCTCCTTGACCCGCTTGGTGACCCGCGAGACCAGCTCGGGGTCGCCGGACAGGTCGAAGCCGAGCTCCCTGCCCTTGAGCTCGATGCTCGCGCGGCCGGCCATCTCCGAGACCAGCAGCCGCATGTCGTTGCCGACGCCGGCGGGGTCCATGTGCTGGTAGAGGTCGGGGTCGACCTTGATCGCCGACGCGTGCAGGCCGGCCTTGTGCGCGAAGGCGCTGGTGCCGACGTACGGCTGGCGCGAGGCGGGCGGCACGTTGGTGACCTCCGCGACCGCGTGCGCGATCCGGGTCGCCTCGGTCAGCAGACCCGGCGGCAGCACCTGCCGGTCGAGCTTGAGCTCCAGGTTCGCGACCACGTTGACGAGGTCGGCGTTGCCGGTGCGCTCGCCGTACCCGTTGATGCAGCCCTGCACGTGCGTGGCGCCGGCCGCGACGGCGGCCAGCGTGTTCGCGACCGCGCAGCCGGTGTCGTTGTGGCAGTGGATGCCGACGCGGACCCCGGTCGTGTCGAGGACGTCGCGCACCACGTCGGAGACCCAGTCCGGGAGCATCCCGCCGTTGGTGTCGCAGAGGGCGACGACGTCCGCCCCGGCGTCGTACGCCGTGCGCAGGACCTCGAGCGCGTAGGACCGGTCCAGCCGGTAGCCGTCGAAGAAGTGCTCCGCGTCGAGGAACACCTGCTGGCCCTCGGCGCGCAGGTGGGCGACGGTGTCGCGGACCATCGCAAGGTTCTCGGCGAGCGTGGTGCGCAGCGCCTTCTCGACGTGGCCCGCGTGGGACTTCGCGACGAGCGTGACGACGCCCGCGCGGCTGTCGCGCAGCGCGGCGACCTGCGGGTCGTCGGCGGCGGCGATGCCGGCCTTGCGGGTGGCGCCGAAGGCGGCGAGCCGCGCGTGCTTCAGGTCCAGCTCGGTGGCGGCGCGCCGGAAGAACTCGGTGTCCTTCGGGTTCGCGCCCGGCCAACCGCCCTCGATGAAGCCCACGCCGAGCCCGTCGAGGTGGCGCGCGATCGCGAGCTTGTCCGCGACCGTCGGGTTGAGGCCCTCCTGCTGCATGCCGTCGCGCAGCGTGGTGTCGTAGACGTGGAAGGCGCCGTGCAGGTCCAGGGCGGGCTGATCGTTCATGTCCGTCCCATTCTGGCAGAGCCGTGACGTACGTCGCGTCCCGTGTCACGATCCCGACATGGCCTCGCGCTGGTCGATCGACTCGACGAACTCGCTGCTCAGCATCGGCTCGTTCGAGTCGGTGCTCTCGATCGGCTCCTCGCACTCGGTGCTGTCGATCGGGTCGGCCGCGTCCGTCGGCTCGATCGGCTCCTTCGCGTCGATCGGCTCGGTCGGCTCGGCGGCGTCCCAGGGCTCGCTCGGATCGTTCGGGTCGCTGCGCTCGTTCGGCTCGGCGCTGTCGGTCGGCGGCGTCCTGTCGTGGCGGCACCACGACCTCGGACCGCGTCAGCTCGCGGTCGTCGCGGGCGTCATGGTGGTCGCAACCGCCGTGGTGGGGGTCCGCGCGAAGCAGGCCGAACCCGACCCTGCCTAGAAGGGCGCCCCCGAGCCGGGCGCCCAGCTGGTGCCGGACGACTGGGCGATCAGCACCAGCACGGCCGCGGTGCCGGCCAGCGCGGTGCAGGCGATCAGCCACGACACCGCACGTCGTGCGGCAGGCTCGACGAGGCGCGACAGCGGCCCGCGGAACCGGTCGCCGCCGGGACCGCTCCACAGCCCGATCGCCGCGCCGGCACCGCCGACGAACAGCGAGGTCGGCAGGTCGCCGAGCGCGAAGCCGATCAGCCCGACGGCGAGACCGACGAGCACGGCCCACAGCAGCAGCCCGATGGCGCCGGGCACGGCCCGCCCCACGTGCCAGGGGCTCGTCAGGACGAGCCGGGGTCCGTCGTACCACTTCCGGCCGCGGACGGTACGCCGGTCCGCGACCGCCGACGCCGCCAGCGACCCCGAGCGCAGGACCCACACCAGGACCGCGAGGCCGACGAGCGCGAGCCACGGCGCGGCCACGACGGCGCCGCCGATCGCCAGCGCACCGCAGCCGACCAGCACGGCCCGGCGTACCTTCTCGGCGAGGGGTACCGGCTCGGGTCCGGGCTCGAGCAGCCCGTGCTGCTGGTCCCACTCCTGCTCCATCCGGGTCACCGCGGCGGTCACCGGAGCAGCCACCGGCGCCGTCGGGGCGGCCGGCTCGGTGGTCCTCGTGATCGGCACGACCGGGGCGACGGGCGCCGCGACCGGTGTCCCGGGGTTCACCAGCGGCCGCGTCTCCGGCCCCAGCACCCCGCGTCCGGGCGGCGCCACACGCGGAGCATCCGGATCGGTGCTGAGCGGTCGCAGCCAGGCGAGCAGCTCATCGAGCAGCGGACGGTCGAGCGGGTCCGGGGCCAGTGCCGCGTCGAGCACGGACCGGAGCGGCTCCAGCACGCCGCTGAGGTCGTGCTGGCCGCGCCGGGCGCGATCGAGGATCGCCATCGACGGGCCCTTGCCGTACGGCGCTCTCACGGTGGCCGCGAACGCCACGGTCGCCGCCCAGGCATGCACGTCGGCGGCCGGCGTGGCGTCGTCGCCGTACAGGATCTCCGGCGCGAGGTAGCCCGGTGTCCCGAGCAGGTAGCCGGTCTGGGTGAGCCGCGGGTCCTCCGCGACGCGGGCCAGCCCGAAGTCGATGAGGATCGGGGTGCGACCCTCCATCAGCACGTTGGACGGCTTGATGTCGCGGTGCAGCACGCCGGCCCGGTGGACCGCGGCGATCCCCTCGGCCAGGCACCCCGCGAGCCAGTCCAGGTCGCGGCCCGCGACCGGACCCTCCTCGGCGACCTGGTCGTAGAGCGACAGGCCGGGCACGTAGCGGGTGACGACGTACGGCACCTCGGCCCACGGGTCGGCGTCGAGGACCTCGGCGATCCACGGGCTGCGGACCCGCTCGAGCGAGGCGACCTCGCGCGCCAGTCGGCTGCGCGCCTCGCGATCCCCCACGACCTGCGGTCGCAGCACCTTGAGCGCGACCCGGTGGCCGTCGCGTCCGCGCGCGAGGTGGACGATGCCCATCCCGCCCTCTCCGAGCCGGGTGAGCAGCGTGTAGTCGCCCACGCGTTCGGGCGTGGTGCTGCCGGGCTGGGTCGTCACGCGCCGAGGCTACCCGGGGACCGCCCGGGATCGACGGACCGGCGCCGTAGGGTGGCCGCCATGACGCCCACGCCCGCGCCGGCCCCGTCGATGAGCGTCGACGCCGCCTACCGGTTCTTCTCGAACAGCACCCTGGTGCGCAGCCACCGCGACGGCGTACCGCCCCATGCGCTGCGGCGCCGGATGCAGTCGATCTTCCTGCGCATGTGCGCCGAGCTCGAGCCGACGGTCGCGTTCGAAGCGGGCGCGCACGAGGGCACCTTCAGCCGCACGATCAAGGAGCAGGCGCCGGGCGCGCGCGTCGTCGCCTTCGAGGCGAACCCCCACGTGCACGCCAAGTACGCCGAGGAGCTGGCCGCCGCCGGCGTCGACTACGTGCACACGGCCGTGGCCGACAGCGCCGGCCCGATCGACCTGACCATCCCGCTGCGGGTGCAGGACCAGGACCGCCCGCTCGACGGCACCAGCGCCAGCCTCGGCACCCACCGCACCCTGGAGCGCTCCGAGCACGTCACCGTCCCCGCCGCCCGGCTGGACGACCTCGTGCAGGTCGGGCCGGACGACCGCGTGGTCGCCTGGATCGACGTCGAGGGCGCCAACGGCCCGGTGCTCGAGTCCGGCCGCGAGCTCCTCGCCCGCACCTCGCTCGTCTACATCGAGGTCGAGAGCGAGACCGTCTGGGACGGTCAGTGGATCGACGTCGACGTCGCGCGCTTCTTCGCCGAGATCGGCCTGGTCCCGGTCCTGCGCGACATCCAGTCGCCGGACCGGGCCTTCCAGCACAACGTCGTGTACGCCGCGCCGGAGATCGCCTCCGACCGGGCGACGGCGCGCAAGGTGCACTCGCTCTTCCGCCCGGTCGAGAGCTGAGATCAACAGCTGAGGCTTGCCGCCAGGCAGAGGCAGTCGTCGCACGACCCGACTGCGTGCGCGGCAGCGCGGCGCCGCAGCGACCGAGGCCGGTTCGCACCGGAGCGGAGCGACGGGGTGAACCCGGCGGGAGAGCGATCAGCGGCGACGCGCTCGCGCGATGATCAGACGATCTGCTTCATCCAGCCGAAGGTGTCGTCGGCGCGACCGAACTGGACGTCGACCAGGGCCTGACGGATCTTCATCGTCAGCTCCTGGCTCGCCGGCGCAGGGGTGTCGCCGTGCGCGGTCTTCAGCGCGCCGACGGGCGTCACGACCGCCGCGGTGCCACAGGCGAAGATCTCGGTGATCCGGCCGCTGGCGACATCGGCCTGCCACTCGTCGATGCCGAACTTCCGCTCGGTGACGGTGTGGCCCATCTTGCCGAGCAGCTCGATGATCGAGGCGCGGGTGATTCCCTCGAGGATGGTGCCGGTCTCGGGCGTGACGACGGAGCCGTCGTCGTACACGAAGTACATGTTCATGCCGCCGAGCTCCTCGACGTACTTGCCCTCCTGGGCGTCGAGGAAGACCACCTGGTCGCAACCCTGGCCGTAGGCCTCCTGCTGCGCGACGAGGGAGCTGGCGTAGTTGCCGCCGGTCTTGGCCGCGCCCATGCCGCCGCGGCCGGCGCGGGTGTACTCCTCGGAGAGCCACAGCGTGACCGGCTTGATGCCGCCCTTGAAGTACGCGCCGGCGGGCGAGGCGATCACCATGAAGGTGACGTGCTCGGCCGGCCGCACGCCGAGGAACTTCTCGCTCGCGAACATGAAGGGCCGCAGGTAGAGGCTCTTCTCGTCGGCCTGGTCGGGCACCCAGCGGGCGTCGACCTTCACCAGCTCGGAGACGGCCTGCACGAAGTCCTCGACCTCGAGGACCGGGAGCGCGAGCCGGTGGCTCGAGCGGACCATCCGCTGGGCGTTGGCCTCCGGGCGGAAGGCCCAGATCGAGCCGTCCTCGTGCCGGTAGGCCTTCATGCCCTCGAAGATCTCCTGCGCGTAGTGCAGGACGGCCGCCGCGGGGTCGAGGGTGATCGGGCCGTACGGCGTGATGCGGGCGTCGTACCAACCCTTGGCCGGGGTCCACTCGACGGTGAACATGTGGTCGGTGAAGTGCGTGCCGAACCCGGGGTTGGACAGGATCTCTGCCAGCCGCGCGTCGTCGGTCGGGTTCGCAGAAAGCGTGGTGGTGATCTGCATGCTCATGAATCTAGTCCTCTCGGTGCACAGGTGGGAGTTTGGCGTCGGAGCGGGCAGACGCAACCGCTGCCCCACCTGTCACGCAGGCGGAGGGTTGCTGGCGCTGGGCGGGCGTTGCAACACCCGCCCAGCGCAGGAATCACCGGTCGACCGGTGATTCCTGCACCCGCTCAGCCGGCTACTCGGGCGGCGACGGAGTCGCCGACGGCCGGCGTGTGGATCGCCTGGCCGAGGGTGCGGGCCTCGAGCTCGGCCAGCACGGCCGTCTCGACACGGGCCGCCGCCTCGGGGTGGCCGAGGTGGTCGAGCAGCAGGGCGCCGGACAGGATCGCGGCGATCGGGTCGGCGATCAGCTGGCCGGCGATGTCGGGCGCCGAGCCGTGGACCGGCTCGAACATCGACGGCGCGGTGCGGTCCGGGTTCACGTTGCCGGAGGCCGCGAGGCCGATGCCGCCGGTGATCGCGGCGGCCAGGTCGGTGATGATGTCGCCGAAGATGTTGTCGGTGACGATGACGTCGAAGCGCTGCGGGTCGGTCGCCATGAAGATCATGACCGCGTCGATGTGCAGGTAGTCGACGGCGACCTCGGGGTACTCCTGGGCGACGTCCTGGGTGATCCGCCACCACAGCGTGCCGGCGTTGACGAGCACGTTGGTCTTGTGGACCAGGGTGAGCTTCTTGCGGCGCTTCTGGGCGCGGTTGAAGGCGTCGCGGACGACCCGCTCGACGCCGTACGCCGTGTTGATGCTGACCTCCGTCGCCACCTCGGCCCGGGTGCCGGTGCGCATGGAGCCGCCGTTGCCGACGTACAGGCCCTCGGTGCCCTCGCGGACGACGACGAAGTCGATGTCGCCCTTGCCCAGCACCGCGTCAGAGAGCGGCGAGACCGAGCCCGGGTAGAGGCGCGACGGGCGCAGGTTGACGTAGTGGTCGAGCTCGAAGCGGAGCTTGAGCAGCAGGCCGCGCTCGAGGATGCCCGGCGGCAGGTTCGGGTCGTTCGGCTTGCCGCCGACGGCGCCGAGCATGATCGCGTCGGCACCGCGGATCTCCTCGAGGACCGAGGTGGGCAGCACCTCGCCGGTGGCCAGGTAGTTCTCGGCACCCAGCGCGTAGTGGGTCTGCTCGAACTTCACGCCCTCCGGAGCCGCGGCCTCGAGGACCTTCAGCGCCTCGGCGGTGACCTCGGGGCCGATCCCGTCACCGGGGACGACGGCGAGGGCGACGGAGCCCTGGGCAGGGGGGAACGCGTGCGTGCTCATGGGTCGGAAATCTAGTTGTCGTCGGGGCGCTCGGCCGCGTCGTCTCGCTGGTCAAACGGGTCGAACGTGGCGGCGGCGGGGTGCAGCGGGTGGTCCTGGTCGTGCTGGGCCGGACCCCAGTAGACGTGGGCGGGGCGGGTGCGATCGTGGGTGATCGAGAACATGGCGGAGATTCCTGACGTGCGTGCTTCTACGGGTGGTGAGAAGCCGACTGCGGGAATCGGGGAAACGCCGCGAGCACCGCGGCGAGGTGGCCTCTCTCAGGCCCCGCCGCGGCGCTGAATTACCTTGAGAAAGGAAGGTGCGCTCCGCATGGTGGGATCACCGTACCGCATCTTGGGCGCTGGGTAAGACTGTTTCCATCATGAGCGCGCCACCGGAACTCCCTGAGGTCGTGCTGCGTGCGTTCGACGTGTGTCGGCGCGCCGGCTACGTCTCGTTCTGCCGTACCGAGACCGGTCGGCTGCTCGCCGCGCTCGCCGCGACCCGTGCCGGGGTGATGGCCGAGTTCGGCACCGGCTGCGGCGTCGGCACGGCCTGGCTGCGCTCCGGCGTCCGCGGTACGACGGCCACGATCCTCACCGCGGAGCTCGACCCTAAGCTCGCCGCGGCCGCCTCGGAGATCTTCGTCGACGACGCGCTCGTCGACGTGCTGACCGCCGACTGGTCGACGCTGATGGACAAGGGCCCCTACTCGCTGCTGTTCATGGACTCCGGCGACCCGGAGTCGGTGCGGGTCGACCGGATCGCCGACCTGGTCGAGCCGGGAGGCGTGGTCGTGCTCGACGACTTCTACCCGTGCGAGATGTGGCCGCCGATCACCGCCGGCCGGGTCGACACGCTGCGCGAGGAGTGGCTCACCGACGAGCGGTTCACCGCCGTCGAGGTGATGGTCGCGCCCGACGCCAGCGTCGTCCTCGCGACCCGTCGCTGACCCACGGGCCGCGTTTCGTCCGACGCGCCAGGGGTACCGCGTCACGCGGTGGTCGTAGGGCGACCACCCGTGACAGGAGGTGGATTCCCATGATCATCCTGGGAGTTGTTCTGCTGGTCCTCGGAGCGCTGCTGCACGTGGCGATCCTCTGGACGTTGGGCATCATCGCGATCGTCGTCGGCGCGGTGCTGTGGATCGCCGGGGCCGCGGGCCACGCGATCGGCCCACGGACCCACTACTGGTGACGGGTCAGGCCTCGCCCGGAGCCGCCCGGCGGATGACCAGGCGGGTCCAGGCACCGAGGTAGACACGGTCGTCGCCGTCGAGCTCGCGCTTCTGACCCGGCACCAGCGGGGTCTGGGGCAGCGGGCCGACGGCGTCGGCGACGTACGTGCCGTTGGAGGAGCCGAGGTCCTCGACCCACCACCGGGTGCCGTCGGTGGTGAGCTGGCAGTGCCGGCGGCTGATGCCGGAGTCCGAGGACAGGTCGAGGTCGGGGTGGATCCCCCGGCTCTGCGAGGCCCGGCCGACGAGCAGCGACCGCGCCCGCAGCGGTACGACGGAGGGCAGCCCCGCCGAGGGCAGCGGGTCGTCGGACTCCTGGACGGCGTACCAGTCGGGGTCGATCCAGATCTCCGCGACCCAACCGGGCTCGATCGCGGGCGCGGCGGGCGTCGTGGGAGCGGCACCGATCGGTGGCGGCTCGGCGCCCGTGTCCGGGACCGGAGGCGGGTCGAGCGGGCGGGGCAGGCTGCCGGTGGTGAAGTCGTAGCCGCACGCCTCGCAGAACAGTGCGTTGGCGGGGTTGACCGTCTGGCAGTTCGGGCAGGTCGCCGGGGCCTCGGCTGCGGGTGCATCCGCCTGGTCCGGTGCCGGCTGCTGCGCGACCTCCTCGACGACCACCGAGGGCGCCGGCTGCTCGCCGATGGGCAGCCCGCAGACGTCGCAGTAGTCGTCGGCCGACGACTGGTGCCCGGCAGGGCAG
Source organism: Nocardioides maradonensis (assembly GCF_054777115.1). Classification (NCBI taxonomy): domain Bacteria; kingdom Bacillati; phylum Actinomycetota; class Actinomycetes; order Propionibacteriales; family Nocardioidaceae; genus Nocardioides; species Nocardioides maradonensis. The sequence goes on from NZ_BAAHAZ010000023.1 coordinate 32,719, forward strand.
GTCGACGTCATGAGGTGGTGTCCCGGCGGATCCGGGTCGTCTTGGTGGATGCGGTGTCCAGGGCCATCTCGTCTGCCTTCTCGACGGAGCGCTTCAGCTTGACCGTACCCTCGGCCTCGTTCTCCACGTCCACGACCTTGCGCAGCTTCGCGGTGGCCTCGTCGTTGCCGGTCTGCGCGGCCAGCTGGACGGCCCGGCCCAGCTTGGTGGTCGCGGTCGCGTCATCGCCGGCCGCTTTGGCCGCGAGACCCTCCTGGATCGCCTGCGCGAGCTCGGTCTGACCGGTGTAGTGGGCGACCTGCTGGTCGATCTTCGTGGTCAGCGACTCGTCGCCCGACCAGCGCGCCTTGACCAGGCCCTGGGTCACGACGTCGTCGCCGACGACGAGCTGGACCCGCGCGGCGAGCTGCTCCTGGCCGATCGCCTTGGCCGCCACCCGGACCGCCACGTGGTAGTCGCGCGACTCGTCGGCCCAGCCGCCGGTCGGGAAGTCGCCGGTGAGCGGGTTGACCTCGACCCGGCGGTCGGTGAGGTCCTCGACCGTCGGCGACACCTGCCGCACGAACAGGACCTGCGAGCCCTGCGGCGCCCAGACCCGCAGCTTGGCGTCGGCGACACCGCGCGCCATCGAGGCGCGCATGATCTCCTGGAACTGGGCGCGCATCTCGGCCGGGCCGGGGATGATGTCGACCGTCCCGAGCAGGGCCTCCGAGATGCGGCGTACCTCCGCCACCTGCCAGTCGGTGCCGACCCCGCGGCAGTCGGCCTGGAAGTAGCCGGTGGCACGACGGATCGCCTCGTCGAGCTTGCCGGGGCGCTCCCGGTTCTCGCCGTCGGTCAGCAGCAGGACGTGCCGCTGGGTGACCGACGGGATCGAGGAGAACAGCTGGCCGGCGAGGTCGAGCCAGGTGCTGATGGCCGTGCCGCCGCTGCCCACGAACCGCTCCGTGGCGCTCTTCGCCTCGGAGCGGGTGCGCTCGTCCATCCGGACCATGCCCGGGCCGCTGGAGACCTGCGGGTAGGCGAGCATCGCGTGGTCGGCGCCGGCGATCACCGCGAACCAGGTGCCGTCGACGATCTCGTCGAGGGCCGCCTTCGCGCCGTCGATGGCGGCGCGCATGGTGTCGGGGCCCATCGAGCCCGAGGTGTCGACGATGATGATCTCGCCCGCGTCGCCCGCACTCCCCTGCCCCGCGGTGCCAGCGCCCGCGCACGTGATCGTGACGATCGCGTTGACGTCGGTGCCGCCGTCGGGGAGGTACTCGTTCTGGTAGACCGCGGCGCTGAACTCAGCCATCGTGCTTTCCTTCCTGCTCGAGCCGCGCGACCGCGACCGTGATGTTGTCGTGCCCGCCGCAGGTCGTCGCGAACCCGACCAACGAAGAAGCCAGGGCCAGTGGTTCCCGGGTCGCGGCCGCGGCCACCTGGGCGGCGAGCTCGGCGGGCGAGGAGGCGTAGTTCCACAGGCCGTCCGAGCACACGACGAGCCATCCCGGGTCGGTGACGTCGAGGCGCGCGACGCGCGGGGAGATGTCGGAGCTGTCGCGGCCAAGCCACTTCGTGATCGCGTGCGCCTGCGGCGAGGTCTCCGCCTGCTCCCTCGGTACGCCGGCGGCCATCTGCAGCTGCGCCATCGAGTCGTCGACGGACAGCTGCACGCCCTCGCCCGTGTCGGGCAGCCAGTAGGCGCGGGAGTCGCCCACGTTGGCGACGTGCACGCTGCTGCCCTCGACGATCGCGCACACGAAGGTGGCCGACGCGGGGTTGGGCGAGTCGGGGTCTGTGGTCGCGACGATCGCGGTGTTGGCCGCGGTCACGGCGTCCGCGAACGTCTTCGCGATCGCCGCCTCACGGCTCTGCGCCGTGCCCATGCCAGTGGGCAGGGGCCGGCGCAGCACCTCGCGCGCGGCACGCGCACCGGCGAGCGAGGCGACGTCGGAGTCGACCGAGCTGGACACGCCGTCGAGCACGATGAGGACAGCGCGCGACCCCGGATCGGCCGCCGCGAGCAGCGCCATGGCGTCCTCGTTGCGCTCGTGCACGATCCCGCGGTCGCAGATCCCGGCCACCCAGGCCGCGGGCGTCTCCTCGAAGTGGTCGCGCTCGCTGGGCGCCTTCGTGCCGCACACGGTGCAGTAGTAGTCGGGCCCGACCTCTCCCCCGCAGCTCGCGCACGGTCGCCGGCCGCCGGGCTCCACCGGGTCGGGCAGCGCGTCGGCCGGGCGCCGGGTCGGCGCGCTGATCGGCGCGCCCTCCAGGGGTCCCCCGTCGACGGGTCCGGCGGCGACGGCGACCGCCGCCGGCGTACCGAGATCCGCACCGCAGCTCTCGCAGAACCGCACGCCTGCGGGGACCGCGGCCCCGCACGCCGGGCAGGTCACACCAGGCTCCAGGTCCGGACGGCGTTGGCGCGGTTGACCAGGTCGATCCGCTCGCGCCGGTCGTGGTGGTCGCGCGCGAGGCCGCGCAGCGCGGCCTCGAGCGCCGCCCGCACCGCACGCTCGGACGCCTCCACCGATCCGATGTGCGCGCCCTGGACCGTTGTCGCCGACACCATGGGCAGCGCCTCGGAGAGGATCCGCACCCGATAGCCGTTCTTGTCGGTGGGGTCGAGCTGGGCCGCCTCGATGGTGCGCATCGCCTGGTCGAGCAGCCCCAGGTCCTGCCGCTTGTCGGCGAGCAGCACGTCCGCGCGCAGCCGTCGGCTCTGGGTGAAGCCGCGGCTCGTGGTCGGCACCAGGTCCAGCGCCTGGCAGGCGCCGTCGGTGTCGCCGGCGGCCGCCTTGACGCGAGCCAGGCCGAACGCCGAGGAGGGGACGTACGCCGCATCGGTCGCCAGGCACGCCCGGTAGAGGCCCTCGGCCACGTCCGGCAGGCCGCCACGCTCGCAGGCATAGGCCAGCGCGAGCTTCGGGGCGAGCTCGCCGGGCACCTGCTGGTAGACGGCGTTGAAGGACGCCTTCGCGCCCTCCCAGTCGGCGTTGGCGACAGCGGCGAGCCCCTCGATCCACAGCGCGCGCCACTCCCACGGGTCGTCGGAGAGCAGCGAGGCGGCGTATCGCTGGGCGAGCACGGAGTCGTTCAGCTGCAGCGCGGCCCGCGCCCGGCTCAGCCACACCTCGGCGGTGTCCTCGGGCGCCTGCTGCAGCGCCTCGAGCCGCTCCTTGGGGTCGTCGGTGCCGATCGTGACGAGCCAGGTGTGCTGGGCGTCCGTCGTGTCCTCGCGCAGCGCGGGCAGCTGGTCCCAGGACTCGATCGGCCCGGACGTCGCGGGCGTCTCGAAGAGCACCGAGGCCGCCGAGGTGAGCGCCGTGCCGGCGTGGCTGCGGGCCACCGTCTCCCGCAGCACGCCCAGCATCTGGGTGCGGAGCTCGTCGACCGACGCGAACCGGTCGGCCGGGTCGGCCGCGCAGCACTTGGTCATCAGCCAGTAGAGCGAGTCGTTGCTCTGGAACAGCGGGGTCTGGTCGACCGGCGGCAGCGAGTAGAGGTAGGTGCCCTGGTAGCCGCGGAACTCCAGGCACAGCACGAGCAGGGTGCGCCCGATCGTGTAGATGTCCGAGGCCACCGACGGGCCGACCTCGGCCACCTCGGGCGCCTGGTAGCCGACCGTCCCGTAGATCGCCGACTCCTGGTCGTCGATCCGGCGTACGCCGCCGAGGTCGATCAGCTTCATGGCGTCGCCGACCTGGATCATGTTGTCGGGCTTGAAGTCGCAGTAGACCAGGCCGAGGTCGTGCAGGTACTGGAACGCCGGGAGCAGCTCGAGGATGTAGGCGAGCGCCTGGTCGACCGGCAGCGGGTCGTACTGCCCCCCGTTCGCGGCCATCCGGTCCTTGAGGATCTCCTTGACCGACTTGCCGCCGACGTACTCCATGACGATGTAGCCGGCACCCTCGTGGGTGACGAAGTTGTAGATCTCGACGATGGAGGGGTGCTCGACCTGGGCGAGGAACTGCTGCTCGGCGATCGCGGCCGCGAGGGCGTCCGGGTCGCCGGAGTTGAGCAGGCCCTTGAGCACCACCCAGCGGTTGGAGACGTTGCGGTCGCGGGCCAGGTAGATCCAGCCGAGCCCGCCGTGTGCCAGGGCGCCGGCGACCTCGTACTGACCGGCGACCAGGTCACCGGCCTTGAGCTTCGGGGTGAACGAGAAGGCCGTGCCGCACTGCGGGCAGAAGCCCTCCGCGCGGCCGGGTTGGCCGTCGTGACCGCGACCCACGGCCGCCCCGCACTTCGCGCAGGATCGCTTCTCCTCCGGCACCTGCGGGTTCGCCATGATCGCGGCGGCCGGGTCGATGGTGGGAGCCGGCGGCACCGAGGTGAGGCCCGCGCCGAGGCGCGCGGCGCGCAGGCGTTGCGAGCCGGTGCGGGTACGCCGGGTGGCGTGCGAGCCGGACAGGCCGGCGCGCTTGGAGCCGATCGCCGCCGACGCGACGCGCGAGGACGACGAGCCCGTGGTGATGGGCGCGCTCATCCCGCTGCTGATCGGCGCCGCGGTCGCCACGCTGGCGCTCCGGTTGGCTTTCACGGTCGCCTGCGGCGCTGCCGACGGGCTGCCGCACACGTCGCAGTAGCCGTCGACGATCCGGCCGGTGCAGCCCGGCTGGGTGCACCCGTCCGTCGCGGTGGCGGTGGGGACGGCCGTGGCGGTGCCGCCGTCGCCCGGCGAGCCGCACACGTCGCAGTAGCCGTCGACGATGCTGCCGGTGCAACCGGGCTGTGTGCAGCTGCTCATCGGGCGCTCTCCTTCATCAGCCAGGTCTGGTACGTCGTCACGAGCTGTTGCGCGATCGCGATCGGCGTGGGGCGGCGGTCGAGCAGCGCCCGCGCCTGCTGCTCGCTGGCCACGAGGTCGGGTTTGTCGGCGACCCCGAGCGCCCTTGCCTTGGCGACGTACGCATCGAGCAGGTCGGCGAGCTCCTGGTGGTCGTCGAGGGCGTCGGCGTACCGCTGCTGGGCGAGCTCGAGCGCCTGCGAGACCCGGTCCAGCCGGTGCCGGTAGGCGCCGATCTCGTCGGCCGTCACGGGGACCGGCCCGAGGGCGTCGACATCGGGAACGGCCAGGCGGGGCGCGGGATCCACGGTCGCCACGCAGGTGTCGGCGAGCTTGCGCAACGCGACCGCACGCTGCTCGAGGTCGGCGCGCAGCTCGCGCGCGGACAGCACCTCGTCGCGGGCGTCGCGGCGCCGCGCGTTGCCGACGATCAGGTCGCGCTCGTAGACCGTCGCCTCGTTCTCCAGCGGCCCGAGCCGGCCGGCGACGTCGGCGCCGCGCTCGGCCCGCGCGGTGATGTCGTCGAGCCGCTGGATCAGCCCGGCCAGCCGGCGGGCGCCCGCCTCTCTGCTGTTGGCCGGCTCCAGCGCGAGCTGGTCGCGGATCCGCTCCAGCTGTGCGCGCAGCTCCTTGATCCGGGCGGCCGACGCGTCCGCGCCGGGCACCAGCGTGAGGGTCGTGCGCAGCTGGGCGACGAGCGCGTCGCAGAGCCGTCCGGCCTCCGGCAGCGAGACGGCGAGCCCGCCGGGAAGCCCGGTGGCGCCGTCGAGCCGGCCCCACACCAGCGCGGAGATCCGCTCGCGCTCCTTCTCCAGCACGCGCCCGCCGTCCCAGGTGGCGAAGATCAGCTGGTAGCGGTCGGCGATCGCCTTCCACAGCGCGAGCGCGAGCGCCATGTCACCGGCGACCTCGCCTCCGCGACCGGTCGCCAGGGCGGCCTGGTCCAGGTCGTCGAGCTCGGTACGCCGGCCGCGGATCCACTCGTCGAGCTCGGCCAGGTAGGCCTGGATGTCGGCCGGCTCGAGCGCCTCCCCGAGCTTGCCGGGAGCAGCGGGTGCGGGGCTCATGAGCGTCCGTAGAGCGGGGTCGGCGGGCTCGCGGCCACCTTCAGGTAGGGCTTGAGCCACTTGTCGTACGACGCCTGCCAGCGACCGTCCTGCTCGTACTGGGCGATCACGTGGTTGACGAAGGCGACGAGGTCCTTGGCGTTCTTGTTCATGCCCACGCCGTACGGCTCGTCCTCGAGCGGACGCTGCGGCGGGACCACGGCGTACTTGTCCTGCGCGACGAGGCCCGCGAGGACGGTGTCGTCGCTGGTGATGGCGTCGGCGTCGCCCTGCTGGAACGCCATCAGGCAGCCGGTGTTCGTGTCGGCCGTGACTGGGATGGCCTTCTTCTCGACCTGCTCGATGTTGGCCAGGCTGGTCGTGCCGGTCACCGCGCACACCTTCTTGCCGGCGAGGCTCTGCGGTCCGGCGTACGACGCCGCGGCGTCCTTGCGGACCAGGACCTTCTGGCCGGCGTCGAAGTACTCGCTTGAGAACGCGATGTCCTTCCAGCGGTCGCAGGTGATGGTGAAGGCGCGGATCACCATGTCGACCGTGCCGTTCTGGAGGTACTTGATGCGGTTGCCGGCTGTGATGACCCGGAACTCGGCCCGCACTTCGCCGCCGAGCGCGCTCGCGATCGCGCGCGCCAGGTCGATGTCGAAGCCCTCCACACCGTTGGTGTTGACGTTGCGCGCGCCCATCCGGAGCGTGTCCCACGCGACTCCGACCCGGAGCACCTTGCGCTGCCTGATCGCCTCGATCGTCTTCCCGGTGAGGTCCCCGCTCGGCGCGTAGGAGCGCAGGTACGAGCTGGGCTGGCTCTCGGCTCCGGTGCAGCTGGACGCCGCGGCCGCGGAGCTCCCGGCCGCGCTCGGCAGCGGTACGGCGGTGTCGGCGTACCCGCACCCGGACAGGAGCAGGCCGGCCGCCAGCGCGACGGGGACGATGCGCCTCACAGGAACTCCTTCTGCCGCTCGCCGATGCCGCGCGACACCGCCACGGCGGCGACCAGTCCGAGCAGCGCGCTGAGGATGCTGAGCAGGAGCGCGATCACGCGGCCGCTGCGCAGGTCGTGGCTGGCCTGGGCCCCGGCCGACCTGGCGAGCGACTGCATCTGGCCGTTGAAGGTGTCGAAGGGCGCGCTCGCGCCGGTGGCGCCGTCGCTGGTCGCGGCGACGACCGCGCGCTTCCACTGGTTGGTCTCGTCGAGATTGACGATGGCGGCGTGCCTCTTCACGTAGGTGCGCCAGCTGGCCAGGTCGTCGGCGGGCGCCGCCTTCTCGACGGCGGTGGCGGCGGCCCGCCACTGCGGCTCCCAGACCGACCCCGAGCCGCGGTTGATCAGCCGCAGGCTCTCGATCGCCTTGGCGTCGTTGGCGGCCGTGCGTGCGGTGGCGGCGGCGGTCGCCAGCCGGTAGGAGTGGCTCTCGGTGTGGCTGTTGCTGCGCGCGTCGGCGAACGCCATCGCGGCGGTGACCAGGGTGGTGAGCACGACGATCACGGCCGCGATCACGAGCCCGGGGTTGAAGCGCCGGCGGAACAGCCGGGCCAGCTGCCGGTTGACCAGGAAGAGCGCCACGAGCGTGAGCACACCGAGCGCCAGCAGCCAGGTCGGGTGCTGCCCGCCCATGGCGTCCTGGGAGCGCTTCTGGTTGGCCGCGACGAGCGCCTCCACGATCGGCTTCGCGTCGTCACGCAGCTGCTGCGAGGCCGTCTGCTGGTAGGCGATGCCGAGCGGGTAGCCGAGCCGGTCGTAGACGGCGGCCTGCGCGACGTTGCTGGTGTAGTCGTCGATCTGCTGGTTGAGCGCGGCGAGCGCCGCACGGTCGGCGGGCTGCGCCTCGGCCGCGTCGGCGATGTCGTTGAGCACCGCGGCGATCGCGTCGTCGTACTCGTGCTGACGGTCGTTGGGCTCGAGCCCGGCCAGCAGGTAGCCGTTGGTGGCGAGCGCGTCCGCGCGCAGCATCGAGGACTCGATGTTCTGGACCCGGACCAGCTGGTCGGTGTCGCCCGCGGCCCGGCCGTCGGACTGCCAGGCCAGGAACTGCAGGAAGCCGCTGAGCACACCGAACAGGACCACCGTCACCACGGCGACGAGGTTCAGCCGGGAGAGGAGGGCCGGGGTGTCGACGAAGCCGGGCGCGGCTGGGGCCGCGGGCGCAGGGGCCGGTGCCGGCGGTGCCTGGGTCATGCCTGCTCCTTCGCGATGTCCACCGTGTCCGGCCCGAGGTCAGCTGCGCTGAGACTACGCAACTGCTCGACCGTCGGGGCCGGAACGTCGCGCAACCGCCAGGCCTGGCGGCCGATCGCGGCCTCCAGCTCGTTGCGCACGAACCGGGCGTTGCCGAAGGCGGGTCCTCGCTCGGTGCCCTTGAGGACGGTCCGCAGCCGTTCGAGCACGGCCTCGTCCGCGTCGTAGTCGGCGGCCTTCGCCATCGAGGCGAAGATCGTCACCAGCTCGTCGTCGGTGTAGTCGGCGAAGTCGAGCATTGTGCGGAACCGGCTCTCCAGGCCCGGGTTCTCGGCGATGAAGCCGGCCATCGGCACCGGGTAGCCGGCCACGATCACGACCAGGTCGTCACGCTTGTCCTCCATCTCCTTGACCAGCGTGTCGATGGCCTCCTTGCCGTACTGGTCGCCGGACAGCGAGTACGCCTCGTCGATGAACAGCACGCCGCCCTCCGCCGACTTCACGACCTGGGAGGTCTTCTCGGCCGTCTGGCCCAGGTAGCCGGCGACGAGCTCGGAGCGGTCGCACTCGACGAGCTGGCCCTTGGAGAGCAGGCCGAGGGCCCGGTAGATCCCGGCCACGAGGCGGGCGACGGTCGTCTTGCCGGTGCCGGGGTTGCCGTTGAAGACGAGGTGTCGGGTGATGGTCGGCTGGCCGAGGCCCGCCTCCTTGCGCAGGCCCTCGATGCGCAGCACCGCCGCCTGCTTGTGGATCTCCGTCTTCACCGCGTCCAGGCCGGTGAGGGCGTCGAGCTCGGCGAGGAGCTCCTCGACGGACCGGGTGGGCTGCTCGGGTTCGGGAGCGGGCGGTGCCGGTGTGGCTTCCGCGGGTTCGGATTTTTCGGGGGTGGGTGCGCCGGGGCGTAAGACCCCATGGGTGTCGAGTCCCCGGACACCCACCCCCGAAAAATCCGAACCCGCGGAACCCCGCAGATCCAGGCTGCTCCCACCCAGCTGCGCGGCGGACGCCATGGCGGCGTTGCCGACGGCCCGCGGGTCCTGGGTGCCCAGGGACGAGGCGGCGGTCGCGACGTCGGCCAGGGCGGCGGCGTACGCCGGGGCGTGGGCCGAGCGCTCCAGCTCGAGCACGCCCATGGTCGGCGTCGGCGCGACCCGGAACCGCCGGCCCCGGACCGCGGCGTCGAAGAAGGCCTCGGCAGCGTCGTCGCCCCCGTGTCCGGTCTGCTCACCCCAGTCGGCGAACGCGCCCTTGTTCGGCTCGGCGACGGTCGCGGCGAGCGACTCCCCCTCGGCCACCGCGGTCGCCGGGTCGACACCCGCCTGGGTCGCGACGGCCTCCAGCGCGGCCAGGGCCGCCCCCAGCGTCGTGCTCACGGAGCCCCCACCGTCAGCTCGGGGCCACTGCCGTGGCCGAACTTCTCCTGCAGGAACCGGCCGTGCGTGACCAGGGCCTGCGCGTCGGCGCGGTTGGCCGCGTCGAAGATCTTGTCCATCGTCGCGGCGAGCAGCTCGAGCTGGTCGACGAGGATCATCAGCGCCGTCTTCTGCCCGTCCAGCGGCCGGGTGTCCGCCCAGTCGCGCGGCAGCCGCAGGTAACCGGCGACGGCTTCGGGGAGGTACTCGGTGGCGGTCGCCACGACGGCGTACCCCTCAGCGCTGCCGAGGCCGAGCTGGCGCATGCGCGGCAGCGTCTGGCTGATCGTGCGCGCGATCGCCACCACGCGTGCGATCACGACCGGCGGCGCGTTGCCCTCGGTCAGCATCGCGTTGACGCGGTTCAGCGAGGCGAGCACGTCCTTCTCGGTCGGTGCGGGAGGTACGACGTACTGCTCGGCCTCCTCCTTGCGGCCGAACCACGACCTGATGCCCACGGTGTCCCCTGGCTCAGGCTCAGGCGGGCCGGCTGGGGTCGGCGATGTCGAGCGCGCCGGCGGCGTTGCGCTGGTCCTGCTGCTGGACGCGGTCCAGGTAGGCCTTCGACTTGGCGACCTCGGTCTCGAGCACGCCGATGGTGGTCGACATGGTGTCGAGCGCCTTGAGCTTGAAGGAGTCGATGGAGTCCATCGTCGCGTAGATGTTCTGGAACGCGGCCTGCAGCTGCTCCATGCCGATCGTGGCCGACGCCGCCTGCTCCTGGATCTTCGCGGAGTTGTCGCGCAGCATCTCCGAGGTGCTCTGGATCATGTTCGACGTCGTCGTGTTCAGCGCGGTGATCTGGTCGAGCACCAGCTTCTGGTTGCCCAGCGCCTGCGCCACGATCACCGCGGTCCGCAGCGCGGAGATCGTGGTCGTGGACGCACGGTCGACGCCCTTGATGAGCTCGACGTTGTTCTTGATGATGATGTCGATCGCCAGGTACGCCTGGATCGAGACGGCGAGCTGGGTGAGCAGGTCCTGGTGCTTCTGCCGGACGTAGAACAGCACGTCCTGGCTGAGGGTCTTGGCGGCCTCCGGGTCGCTCAGCTCGAGCTGCGCGATCTTCGCCGACAGCTTCGCGTCGAGCCGCTCGGCCACGTAGATGTACTGGTTGAGCCGGCCCATGACCGCCCAGAGGTTGGTCTTCTCCAGGTTGAGGGCGACGTTGTCCTTGGTCAGCTCGTCCTGCCCGGCGCGCAGGTGGTGGAGGATCCCGTTGAGCTGGTCCTGGGAGGACTGGTACTTGCGGAAGTAGTCCTCGACCTTGTCGTTCCAGGGCATCATCTCCCAGAACTTCCGGGCTCCCCGCGCCTGGGAGGGGTCCAGGTCCTCGACCGTACGACGCAGCGCGATCAGCGTCTTGCCGACGTCGGAGCCCTGCGCGATGCCGCCCTGCTTGAGCGCCGTGACCGGCTTGTCCAGCATCCGGTTCGACGTCTCGGCGGCGCGCCGGATGTCGGCGTCGCCCATGGTGCGCACGCCCTCGGCCTGCTTGGCGAACTCGGGGCTGCCGACCTTGGCGGCGTCGAGGGAGGCCAGGAAGCCGTCGACCTTCGCGTCGAGCTCGGGTGCCATGGCCGGGTCGACCTGGGGCGCCATCTTCGGCGCCTGGGTCTCGATGACGACGGCCGGCGCCTCGGGCGCGGTCAGCTGGATCACCGGGTCCGGCGGAGCCAGCGGGGTGGGCTCGGGTGCTGCAGCGGTGGCGCCGTCTGTCGTCATGCTGCTGAGACTATCCAGCGGCGCCAGGTTCGAACCCGATATCGGATCCGATCCATCGACCTCACCCGGCCGATGGCGACCTTGACATCGCCGTGGCCCACGGCGAAAGTGACGCCAGGCTGTCGAACTACTCGGAGGAGATGGACCTGTGGCACTCGCGCGCACACGCGGCACGTTCAGGCTCCTGCGGCACAAGCTCGGCAACTGCGGAACGGTGGCGATCCTCGTGGTGATCTCCGTGTCCGCCCTGACGGTTCCCGCCGTCACCGTCGCCGCGGCGAGCACGTCCACCTCGAAAGCCGAAACCTACGCCGTTCCGTCCGGCTACTGGTTGCGCGAGGGGTTTGGCAAGCGAACCAGGTACACCTACGAGTCGGGCTGGGACTTCGTCACCACCGAGAACTGCGATGACGCGGGCATCTGCACCTACTACGGGATCCAAGCCCGCATTCGGGAACAGCTGTTCGGCGGCGACTCGACTCGTTGGAAGCTGACCGTTCAGACCAAGCGGCAATACGACGGCTCCAACGGCATCAACCCGATCAACGGTTGGGTGTATGTGACGCTCGACTGCGGCATGCGAATACCGAAGGCACCTCATCGCCTTTGCTCCTATCAGGACGCCTCGGCGATGGGCCGCGGAACCACACGACTCTACGTTGGTTACGTCTCTGGGACGTCCATGACCAGCACGAGTTTCAATCGCTCGTTCGGCTGGAAGCATCCGCGGTTGACCAAATTCCCGCTCCTCAAGGTTGATGTCGTGTTCGACTGCGGCGGCGGAGGAATGCCGTGCAGGTCGCGATACGCCAAGCCGATGAAGTTCAGAGGGTGGGACATCTGGAAGGGGAAGTATCACGGCAAGGAGTGGCACTTGGCGCCCGCCACCGGAGCGGGGCCAACGTGACCGTCTTCGACACGTGCGACATCTGCTCCAACTACGAGCCTGAGTTCAGATATCAAGTCCCCGACCACCGGAAACTTCGCGTGCAAGAGATGTGGACACTATGCAGGCGCTGTGATCGACTCGCCCGAACCGGCCAGAAAGGCGAGTTGCTCGCCATCTTCGCCGCCGACGGTCCAGCAGACCTGACCATGCGGGCGATCGTGAGCTCACTTACCCGGACGTCGCCTCAGGCGTGAGGCCGACAGTCGCCAGCGGCAGGAGCTCGTGCACGATCGGGCCGATGAGCACGGCGTACAGGACCGTGCCGAGGCCGATCGTGCCGCCCATCAGGAAGCCGACGGCCAGCACCGTGACCTCCAGGGACGTGCGGACGACGCGGATCGGCCAGCCGGTCCGGCGGACGATGCCGGTCATCAGCCCGTCACGGGGGCCCGGGCCGAGCTGGGCACCGATGTAGAGGGCACCGGCGAGCCCGTTGAGGACGATGCCGCCGATCAGGAGGGCACCGCGGGCGACCACGCCGTGCGGGGCGTCGATCATGGCGAGGCTGGCGTCGGTGGCGACGCCGATGACGACCACGTTCGCGATCGTGCCGAGCCCGGGCGCCTGCCGCAGCGGGATCCACAGCAGCAGGACCAGCGCGCCGACCACGATGACGACGGTGCCGAAGGACACCGGCACGCGCGCGACGATGCCGGAGTGGAAGACGTCCCACGGGTCCAGGCCGAGGTGGGACCGGATCATCATCGCCATGCTCAGGCCGTAGATCCACAGGCCGACGAGGAGCTGCGGGAGGCGGCGGCCGAGCCGGCCGGCGCGGAGCTGGGCCATCGGGCCGAGGGCGGCGAGGGGCGTCGGGGACATGTCTCCATGGTGCTCGTGATTGGACTGTTCTGAAATAGCCAATCGTGGTTCACTGGCCTCTATGAAGCAGACCACTTCAGCCACCCGGCTCGCTGCTCTCGTCGACGGGTTCTCCCGCTCCCCCGCGTACGTCGGCCTCGCCGACGCCCTGCGCGAGCTGATCGGCGACGGCCGGATCGCCTACGGCACCCGGCTGCCCAGCGAACGGTCCCTGACCGAGGTGCTCGGGGTGTCGCGCACGACCGTCACGCGGGCCTACGAGCTCCTCCGGGAGTCGGGCTACGCCGAGGCGCGGCAGGGCGCCGGCACCTTCACCCGGCTCCCGGACGGGCCGCGGCGGGCCACCGACCGCGCGCTCTCCCCCGGCACCGACGGCTCCGCGATCGACGGCGTGATCGACCTGATCTGCGCGGCGGCCACCGCCCCGCCCGGCATCGCGGCGGCGTACGCCGAGGCGGCGGCCGACCTGCCGGCGTACCTCGGCGGTCACGGGTACTACCCGGCCGGGCTGCCGGCGCTGCAGAGCGCCATCGCGGCGACGTACGACGCCCGCGGGCTGCCCACCCGCCCTGAGCAGGTCATCGTCACGGCGGGCGCGCTGGCGGCGACGGCCGTCGTGGGTGCGGCCCTGGCCGGGCCGCGGGACAAGGTGCTGGTCGAGTCGCCGACGTACCCCAACGCCGTCGAGGCGCTGCGCACCGGCGGAGGCCGGCTCGTGACGATCCCGCTCGAGCCCTCCGGCTGGGACCTGGGGGATGTCGAGGCCGTGCTCACCCGGCACCGGCCGCGGCTCGTGCACCTGATGCCGGACCTGCACAACCCGACCGGGCTGGTGATGCCGGAGCGGACGCGGGCGGCGTACGCACGGCTGCTGCGGCTGCACGGCGGTGTCGCCGTGGTCGACGAGGCGCACCACGAGCTGCTGCTCGACGGGCAGCCTCCGAAGCGACCGTTCGCCTCCTACGCTCCCGATGCGATCAGCCTCGGGAGCGCCAGCAAGGCGATCTGGGGCGGGCTGCGGCTGGGCTGGATCCGCTCGCCGCTCGACCGGGTCGACGCGCTCACCCGGGCGCGGGTGGGGCTGGACCTCGGCGCTCCCGTGCTGGAGCAGCTGGTGCTGGTCCGGCTGCTCGGTGACACGGCACTGCTCGACGCGCACCGGGCCCGTCTGGTGGCGCAGCGCGATGCGCTGATGGCCGCCCTGGCGGCGTACCTGCCGGAGTGGACCTACCGCCGCCCCGACGGCGGGATGGTGCTGTGGTGCCGGCTGCCGCGGCCGGGGGCCGCCGCCCTCGCGGCCGCCGCCGAGCGGCACGGCGTCCTGCTCGCCCCCGGTCCGGCCTTCGCCCCGGAGGGCGGTCTGGACCGGTGGGTCCGCCTGCCCTTCGCGGTGTCCGCCGAGCAGCTGGAGGAGGCCGTGCGCCGGATCGCCGCGGCCTGGGCCGAGGTCGAGGCAGGAACGACGACGCCGCCCGGACGCGAACGTCCGGGCGGCGTGATGGTCGCCTGACCACGCCGGTCTTGCCGCCAGACCGACGGAACCACCGACCGACTCGACGGCGTGCGCCGCAGCGCGGCGCCGCCGACGCATCGCCGGGATGCGTCGATCAGCGGCGACGCGCTCGCGCCATCGAATCAGTCGACCAGGTCGACCGCGTGGATCGAGGTGGCGTCGATCGCCTGCGCGATCTCCGACAGCGTGTCCGCGGCGATCTCGGAGTCGACCGAGAGGGCCACCAGGGCGTGGCCGCCCTTGGTGTCGCGGGAGACCTGCATGCTGGCGATGTTCACGCCGGCCGCGCCCAGCACCTGGCCGACGGTGCCGACCATGCCCGGGCGGTCGTCGTAGGTGAAGAACGCCAGGTGGTCGGTGGGCTCGATGTCGATGTCGTAGCCGTTGACCTCGACGATGCGCTCGCGGCGCTGGATGCCGACCAGGGTGCCCGAGACCGACACCTGCGCGCCGTCGGCGAGGGTGCCGCGCAGCGTGATCAGGTTGCGGTGGTCGGGGCTCTCCGGCTCGGTGACCAGGCGGACCGCGAGGCCACGCTCGGCCGCGAGCAACGGCGCGTTGACGTAGGAGACCTGGTCCTCGACGACGCTGGTGAAGACGCCCTTGAGGGCGGCCAGCTCGAGCACCTTGACGTCGTGGGCGGTGATCTCGCCGCGGACCTCGACGTCGAGCTGCTGGGCGACCTCGCCCGCCACGCCGGTGAAGATCTGGCCGAGACGCTCGGTCAGGCCGATGCCCGGCCGGACGTCCTCGGCGATGACGCCGCCCTGGACGTTGACGGCGTCGGGGACCAGCTCGCCGGCGAGCGCCAGGCGGACCGACTTGGCGACGGCGACACCGGCCTTCTCCTGGGCCTCGTCGGTCGAGGCGCCCAGGTGCGGCACCGCGACCACGTTGTCGAACTCGAACAGCGGGCTGTCGGTGCACGGCTCCTTGGCGAACACGTCGAGGCCGGCGCCGGCGATGCGGCCCTCCTTGAGCGCGTTGTAGAGCGCGTCCTCGTCGACGATGCCACCGCGGGCGGCGTTGACGACCACGAGCGACGGCTTGGCCTTGGACAGCGCGTCCTCGCCGATCAGGCCCACGGTCTCGGGGGTCTTCGGCAGGTGCACCGTGAGGAAGTCGGCCTCGGCCATCAGGGTGTCGAGGTCGACCATCCGGATGCCGAGCTGGGCGGCGCGGCCCGGCTGCACGTAGGGGTCGTAGGCGATGACGTCCATGCCGAAGGCCTGGAGGCGCTGCGCCACGAGCACGCCGATCCGGCCGAGGCCCACGATGCCGAGGGTCTTCTCGAACAGCTCGATGCCGCTGTACTTCGAGCGGGCCCACTCGCCGTTGCGCAGTGCCGCGTGCGCGGGCGAGATGTTGCGGGCGGCGGCGAGCATCAGCGCGATGGCGAGCTCGGCGGCCGAGACGATGTTGGAGGTCGGGGCGTTCACGACCATCACGCCGGCCTGGGTGGCCGCCTTCACGTCGACGTTGTCCAGGCCGACGCCGGCACGCGCCACGACCTTGAGCCGCTTGGCGGCGGCGAGCGCCTCGGCGTCGACCTTGGTCGCGGAGCGGACCAGGATCGCGTCGACGTCGGCGATAGCCGGGAGCAGCTCGGCGCGGTCGGCGCCGTTGCAGTGGCGGATCTCGAAGTCCGGGCCGAGCGCCTCGATCGTGGCGGGGCTGAGCTCTTCGGCGATCAGGACGATGGGACGAGCAGTCACAGCGAAACCTCGTTACGTACGGGATGGTTCGAACCGCACGGCGCTGTGCAGGTTCACACGCTACCAACTCTCGCCCCCACGTTACGAACGTGTGACACAGGGTGGGCAGATCAGGCGAAGAGGGCCGCTGCCAGGTAGCTCCCCTGCCGTGGCGCTGGAGGTACGGCGAACAGCGCCGACCCGATGTGCGCGATGTACTCGTTGAGCTGGTCGGACCGCCCCAGCTTCTCCTGCAGCGTGATGAACTGCTGCGGGTCCTTCATGAAGCCGATGAACAGCAGCCCCGCGTCGAGCAGGCCGAGGTCGTTGAGGCCGTCGGTGTAGTTGTAGCCGCGGCGCAGGATGCGCAGCCCGTTGTTGTTCTCGTGGGCCGCGAGCGCGACGTGCGAGGTCGCGTCGATCGTCGGCTTGCCGTCGGCGCCGGTCGCCGCGAAGTCCGGCGTGTCGAACTCGTGCGCGCCGCTCAATGGAGCGCCCTCGATCTTGGAGCGGCCGATCACCTGCTGCTGGTTGGCGACGTCGTCGGCGTCCCAGGTCTCGATGTCCATCCGGATCTTGCGGCTGACCATGTAGGCGCCCCCGGTCATCCACTCGACGTCGTCGCCGTCGGAGAGCCACACGAACTCGTCGAGGTCGCTGCTCTCCTTGATGTTGCGGGTGCCGTCCTTGAAGCCCTGCAGGTTGCGCGGTGTCGACTGCCCGGCACCGGCCGAGGCACGGCCGAAGCCCATGACCGTCCAGCGGGTGTGGGCCGTGCCCCGTGCCATCCGGGCCAGGTCGCGGATCGCGTGGTACGCGACCTGCGGGTCGTCGGCACACGCCTGCAGCATGAGGTCGCCGCCCGACAGCGCGGGCTCGAGGGTGTCGCTCGGCAGCGCGGGCAGCTCCTTCAGCTTCGCGGGTCTCTTGCCGGCCAGGCCGAACCGGTCGTCGAAGACGCCCGGGCCGAGGCCGAAGGTGACGGTGAGGCCGGCGGCCGCGAGGTCGTAGGCCTCCCCCGTGTCGTCCGGTACGGCGCCGGGCCGGTCGGGCTGCACGCTGCCGACCGGCTTGCCCTGCATCAGCTGCGCGATGGCCGACGACCACCTGGCGAAGAGCACCTGCAGGTCGGTCCGCGTGGTGCCGTCGACGATGTCGAAGGTCATCAGCACGCTGTGCCGCTGCGGGGGCGTCTCGATGCCGGCCTGGTGGCCGCCTGCGGCCGGGGCGTAGAACGCGAAGGACCGGTCGAGGTCGATCACGTTGCCCGAGTCGCCGGCGTCGGGCTCGGTGGCCGAGGCGACGCCGTACCCCGCCGCCGCGCCGAGGGCGAGGCCACCCCCGGCGCCGGCGAAGAGCGTGCGTCGGGAGAGCCCGCTCACGCTTCTTCGAGCGAGCGTGTCTCCGGCGTCTCCGGCGGCTGGCACAGATCCGTTGGGCGCGTCCGTTCGGATTCCGCCGGCGCCGCCTCCCGACACGCTGCCGCTCAAGCCGTCGCCACCTTCTCGGCGAGACCCGACAGCGCGTCGGCGAGGGCCTGGACCGGCTGGCTCACCTTGGACGCGTCCTTCTTGCGCAGCGCGGGGGTCCACAGCTCGTAGCCGCCGACCTGGCTCGGGTCCTCGTAGCCCTTGATCAGCTTGTCGACCGCGGCGAAGCGCTTGGCGATGGTGTCGACGAGGCCCGGGTCGAGCTCGACCA
This sequence comes from Nocardioides maradonensis, assembly GCF_054777115.1. Taxonomy (NCBI): domain Bacteria; kingdom Bacillati; phylum Actinomycetota; class Actinomycetes; order Propionibacteriales; family Nocardioidaceae; genus Nocardioides; species Nocardioides maradonensis. Next base: position 50,549 of record NZ_BAAHAZ010000023.1, read on the forward strand.
GACCGGGCCGGAGCGCCTCGAAGGCCTGCTGCGCGCCCTCGATGTTGTCGGCGATGTCGGCCAGGTCGGTGTGGCTGAAGGCCTCCTCCTCGCCGGTGATCTTGTTGGACTGGACCTCCTCGAGCAGGCCGGCCGCGCCGTTGGCGAGGTCCTCCGGCTTGTAGGTCAGCTTCTTCGCCACGCCGGCGAGGGTCTTCACGTTGGTGACCAGGTCGACGGCGTACTTCTTGGTCGCGGCGGTGATCTTCCTCGACCCGAAGACGTCGCGCTCGATGGCGTGGAAGCCGGACCAGCCGAGCTTCGGGTCGAGGCTGCTCTGCCGCATGTCGATGAGGTAGTCGAGGCTGGAGGCCGGGTCGGTCGGGTCGCCGCCGGGCAGCACGAATCCCTCGATGTCGGACTCGACCTTCTCGTAGAACGGTCGCGCCTCGGCGTACGCCTTCTGCGCGGCGGCGAGGTTCCCGGAGGCCACTGCCTTCTGCAGGTTCTGGACCGCGACGACCATGCCGTCGAGCTGGGTGACGACGTACTCGCCGTACTCGTCGGCCCCCTGCTGCAGGAGCTGGGCGGTGCCCCCGGTCGGGGACGCGGCGGCCTCGCCGGTCACCTTGAGGTCGGTCTTCTCGGTGACGGCCGCGGGGCAGTACAGCGTGTAGCTGCCGCCGCCCAGGGTGAGGGTGAGCTTCGCGGCCGGGAGCCCGGTGATCACGTTCTCCTTCTCGCCGATGATCCGCTCACCGTCGAGGACCTCGAACTCGGTGATGCCGGTCGCGCTCTGGTTCGTGATGGTGAAGGTCACCGGACCGGCGGGCACCGTGGTGGCGTCGTACTGACAGTCGTCGCCGTTGCTGCCCGCGACCATCGTCACCGCGACCTGGGTGGCGCCCTTGCTCGAGGCGGTCGCCGTCGTCTCCTTGGTGCCGCAGGCGGCCAGTGAGGCGAGGGACAGGGCGGCGACGGAGGCGGCCAGCGCGTTACGCGTTGATCGGGACATCATGGTTCTCGGTGTCTTCCTTCGGAGTGGTGACGGAGGTACGCCGGCGCACGGCCTGCCCGAGCAGGGCGGCTGCGGCGAGGAGGAGGGCCAGGGGGAACCAGCGCCGCCAGAGCGGGCGGTTGTTGCCGGGGTCGGTCGAGGCCGGGGTGGGAACGTCGACGGTGTAGGTGCGCGGCACGGTCAGGCCGCCGCCCGTGATCGTCAGGACGTACGACGACCCGCCGCGGCCCGTCCACGTGGCCGCGTAGGGCCCCGGAGCGGTCTGCGTGCTGAGCCCCACGGGCACGCGGCCGTCGTTGTAGGTCACCAGCGTCGCGAGGTCCACGGTCGCGGGCAGGTCCGCGCGGGGCGTCGCCGCGGCCGGGATCAGCACCGAGAACCCGGCCGCGACGACAGTCAGGAGGGCGGCGCCGGCGTACCGCAGCCGCTGCGCGAGCGCACCCTGGGGGCGCCAACGGGCGGGCAGGTACATCAGCACCAGCATCGGGATCAGGTAACAGGTCCAGGCGAGCACCTCGACGACGCGCGGGTCGGGCTGGATGCCGAGCACGCCGGTGAACAGCGCGGCGCGGATCGAGCCGTTGGGCGCGAGCCAGGACAGGTCGACGGTGCGACCCTGGCCGATGTTGAGCCAGCCGGCCTCGTGGGCGGTGCGGGCGGCGAAGATGACCAGTCCGGCGGCCACGAAGACCAGGAAGATCCCGGTGGAGGAGAAGAACTTCTGCAGGTTGAGCCGGACGCCGCCGGCGAAGATGAGGTAGCCGAGGACGACCGCGACCACGATGCCGAGCACCGCGCCCAGGACCGCCGTGGGGGCGCTCGAGGCGTGCTCGAAGGTGGCGAGCAGGAAGACCGCGGTCTCGAAGCCCTCACGCAGGACAGCGAGGAAGGCCATCACCGCGAGGGCCGTGGTCGTGCCGGAGGCCAGCGCGTCGGCGGCGGCGGTCTCGAGCTCGGACTTCAGGTGGCGCGCGTGGTGGCGCATCCACACGATCATCCCGGTGACCATGACGACCGCGACGAGGCCGATGACGGTCTCCAGCGCCTCCTGCTCGGCCTGCGGCAGGCTCTTCTCGAGCAGGTCGAGGCCGATGCCGACGCCGATGCTGAGCAGCACGCCGGCGAGGACGCCGATCCACATGCCGCGCATCGAGCCGCCGTTGCGCCGCAGGAAGGTGGCGATGATCGAGACGATCAGCGCCGCCTCGAGCCCCTCGCGGAGGCCGATGACGAAGGTGGGCAGCACGTCGGCTCCCTCCCTTCCCGATGGATGTCGTGGTTTGGCAAGGCAACACTAACTTAGGCAAGCCTATCCGATCCAGCCGGGGTTCCCCGGGGTCGATCCCAGGGTCGATCCCAGGGTCACGCCGGAGGTACGCCGACGGGTCGGCGCAGCAGACTCCGGGACATGATCGAGATCCAGTCACTGACGAAGCGCTACCGCGACTTCACCGCCGTCGACGACGTGACCTTCACGGCCCGGCCGGGCCGGGTCACCGGCTTCCTGGGCCCGAACGGCGCCGGGAAGTCCACGTCCATGCGGGTCATGGTCGGCCTCACCCCGCCGACCTCGGGCACCGCCACCATCCTGGGCCGCAGCTTCACCGAGCTGCCCAACCCGGGCCGCGAGGTCGGCGTGCTGCTCGACGCGTCGGCGCAGCACGCCGGCCGCACCGGCCGGGAGATCCTCACCATCGCGGCCCGGACGATGGGGCTGCCGCGGACCCGCGTCGACGAGATGCTCGAGCGGGTGAGCCTGTCCGACCACGAGGCGGGCCGTCGGGTGCGCAATTACTCCCTCGGCATGCGGCAGCGGCTCGGCATCGCGGCCGCCCTCCTCGGCGATCCCGAGGTCCTCATCCTCGACGAGCCCGCCAACGGGCTGGACCCGGCCGGCATCCGCTGGATGCGCGACCTGCTGCGCGGCTTCGCCGACCAGGGCGGCACCGTGCTCCTCTCCAGCCACCTGCTGCACGAGATCGAGGTCATCGCCGACGACATCGTCGTGATCGGCCACGGCCGGATCGTCGCGGAAGGGACCAAGGACGAGCTGCTCGCCGCGGGCGGCACGCTGGTGCGCGCCGCCGACCAGGCCGCGCTCGTGGCCGCGCTGCAGACCGCCGGCGTGAAGGCACGGCCCGGTGCTGCCGGCGTCGTGCTCGCCGAGGGCGAGCTGGCTGCGGTCGGGCGCGCCGCGTTCGAGGCGGGCATCGCCCTGACCGAGCTCCGGGCGGCCGACGGTGCCGGCCTGGAGGAGATGTTCCTGTCGCTCACGGCCGAGACCCAGCGCGACACCCTGACCAACCAGTCCAGCCCCAGCGAAGGAGCGGCGGCATGAGCACCACCACGATCACCCCCGAGGCGGCGGCCCCCGCCGTCGTACGCGAGGAGCGGGCGGTGCCCGCCCCCATCCCCTTCAACCGTCTGCTCGAGGTCGAGTGGCGCAAGATGTTCGACACCCGTTCGGGCTTCTGGCTGCTGGCCGGCGTCGGGATCCTCTCCCTCATCGCCACCGGCGCGACCATGCTGTTCGGCAACCGCGCGACGCTCAGCTACGGCGACTTCGCCCAGGCCGTCGGCATCCCGACGACTGTCATCCTGCCGGTGCTCGGCGCGCTGTCGGTCTCCAGCGAGTGGGGCCAGCGCACCGCGCTCACCACTTTCACGCTGGTGCCGAGCCGGGCCCGGATCATCGCCGCGAAGCTGCTCGTGGTCGTCGCGGTCGGCATCGTCTCGGTCGTCGTGGCCCTCGCCGCGGGCGCCCTGGGCAACCTGCTCAACGCCGGCATCGCGGGCGTCACCCCGACCTGGGACATCCAGACCGGCGTGCTCGCGCAGATCGTCCTCGCCGACCAGATCGGCATGCTGATGGGCTTCATGCTCGGCGTGCTGTTCCGCAACTCCCCCGGCGCCGTCGTCGGCTACTTCGTCTACGCCCTGGTCCTGCCGGGCGTCTCCGAGGCGCTCGCGTCGGCCCAGCCGTGGTGGCGCGACCACGCCGCCTGGTTCGACCTCCGCTCCGCCACCATCCCGCTGTACGACGCCGGCGTGACCGGCCAGCAGTGGGCCCAGCTCGCGGTCTCGGCCGTCATCTGGCTGGTCGTCCCGCTGGCGCTCGGTCTGCGGATGCTGATGCGCTCCGAGGTCAAGTAGCCGAGACCCGGGTTGGTCACCGCCGAGACCCGGGTTTGTCACCGCCGAGAACCGCCTCTCGCATGCGACAGAGGCGGTTCTCGGGCGCGACAAACCCGGGTCTCGGCAATAGCCTTCGATCATGGGTGCGCCGGTGCGCGGCGCGGTCCTGGCGACCGTGGTCCTCCTGGCCCTCGCGGCGGTGTTCGCGGGTGGGTCCGACGGGCTGCGTCCGCTGGCCGGGATCCACCTGACGCTGCACCACGACCGGCCGTCGAGCACCGCGGGGAAGGTCCAGCAGCCACCCGCCCGCGAGCACGTCGACCGGCAGGCACCGGCGTCCGCACACCACGGCTCGGGCGCGAGCCACGGGGTGGGCGCCGCCTTCCGCTGGCTGTTCCTGCTCCTGCTCGCCCTGTGCTGCGCGGCCGCGCTCGTCGCCACCCTCCGCTTCCGTCTCGTACGCCGCCGGGCGCGCCACCCGATCCGCCCCTCCCCCCTCGCGCCCGCGGGCACCGAGCCCGGCCTCGAACCCGAGGAGCTCGACGCGGCCCTGGAGCAGGACCTGGCCGAGCTCGACGAGGGCGGGTCGGTGCGCAACGCGGTCGTCGCGGCGTGGGTCCGGCTCGAGGAGCACGCCGCCCGTGCCGGGGTGGCGCGGCACCCCGAGGACACCCCCACCGAGTTCGTCGCCCGCGCCCTGGCCGCCGAGCTCGACCCGGACGCCCTGGCCGAGCTCGCCGATCTCTACCGCGAGGCGCGCTTCTCCCGGCACCCGATCGGCGAGGCCCAGCGGGACGCGGCCCGCGACTGCCTGGCCCGGCTCACCCGGCGGCGTACGGCGGTGACGGGGTGATCGTCCTGTGGCTGTGCCTGCTCGTCGCGGCCGGCGCCCTCGCGCGGTACGGCGCCCGGCTGTCCGCCCAGGCCGCGCCCCTGACCTGGCCGACCGAGGCGCCGCTGAACGCCCACGACAACCGCTCCCACGACCCGCGCCTCGCCCGGCTCACCCGCCTGCTGCGGGCGGGCCCGACCTCCGAGGCCCACGCCGAGCTGCGCGACGCGACCGACGCGCTGCTCGCGGGCGGACGCGCCCACCTGTCCCCCGAGGTGCTCCGCTTCCTCGAGCAGCCGCCCATCGCCGACCCGGAGCGCTACCGCCGCGAGCTGGTGAAGGTGCTGGACCGCATCGAGTCCGGGCTGGGCGCGCCATGACGCGCATGGCCCCGGCCGAGGCGGCGGCGACCGCAGCGAAGGTGCTCGACGCGGTGGAGACCGCCGTCGTCGGCAAGCGCGCACCGCTCGCGCTGGTCTGGGCGGGCATCCTGGCCGGCGGTCACGTGCTGCTCGAGGACTTCCCCGGGCTCGGCAAGACGCTCGCCGCGCGCACCTTCGCTCAGGCGCTCGGCCTCGACTTCGCGCGTGCCCAGTTCACGCCCGACCTGCTCCCCAGCGACCTCACCGGCTCGTTCATCTACAACCAGCGCGAGGCGGAGTTCGACTTCCGTCCCGGCCCGCTGTTCACCGGACTGCTGCTGGCCGACGAGATCAACCGGACACCGCCGAAGACCCAGGCCGCGCTGCTGGAGGCGATGCAGGAGCGCCAGGTCAGCGTCGAGGGCCGGACCTTCCCGCTGCCGGAGCCGTTCCACGTGCTCGCGACCGCGAATCCCATCGAGTACGAGGGCACGTTCCCGCTGCCCGAGGCCCAGCTCGACCGGTTCCTGCTGCGGGTGCGCTTCGGCTACCCGGACAGGGACGAGGAGTGGGAGGTGCTGCGGCGGCGTACCGAGCGGCGTACGGAGGCGCAGCAGGTGGCGGCCGTGACCACCCGGGACGGCCTGCTCGAGCTGCAGGCCGCGGTCGAGGACGTCACCGTCGACCCGAGCGTCGGCCGCTACTGCGTCGACCTCGCAGCGGCGACCCGCACCCACCCGGACACACTGGTCGGTGCCTCTCCCCGCGGCGCGCTCGCGCTGCTGCTGGGCGCCCGGGCCGTCGCGCTGATCGGTGGGCGCGACTTCGTGACGCCCGAGGACGTGAAGGCGGTGGCCACGGCCGCCCTCGCGCACCGGCTGACGATCCGGCCCGAGCTGTGGCTGAGCGACGTCACCGGCGAGACCGTCGTGACGTCGGTGCTGGCGCAGGTGCCCACACCTCCCCCACGGGAGCGCTAGCCGATGGCCTGGCGGGCGACGCACGCGCAGGTCCGGGCGACCGTCGCCGGTGCCGCGATCGCGCTCGCCGGGGTGGCATCGGGGCGGCCGGAGCTGGTCGTGATCGCGGCCCCGCTCGTCGTCGCCGCGGTCGCGGCGGGCTCGTCACGCCCCCGCCAGGACCCCGCGGTGGACGCGACGACAGGTGCGGCCACCGTGCACGAGGACGAACCGGTCGCGTGGACGGCGACCGTCGGCCCGCTGCCCGCGGGAGCGCTCGTGACCGGGGTCCACCCGCCGCAGCGGTTCCTCGAGGTCGAGCCGCCGGACGGCCGGATGATCGGTGCGTACGCCGACGGGTCGGCCGTCCTCGAGCTCGGCCTGACCGCGCACCGGTGGGGGCGACGTACCCTCGGCGACCCGGTGGTGACCGCCCACGACCGCTGGCTGGCCTGGCGGACGGAGCCGGTCACCGTGCCGGGGCTGCGGCTGGTCGTGCTCCCCCGGCCGCAGCGGGCGACCGGCCGCGCCCCGGCACCGCACCCGCAGGGGCATGTCGGCATGGAGCGCGCCAGCCGGGTGGGCGACGGCTCCGAGCTCGCCAAGGTGCGTCGGTTCGTGCCCGGCGACCGGCTGCGCCGGGTCAACTGGCGGGTGTCGGCGCGCTCCGGGCAGCTGCACGTGACCGCCACCCACGCCGATGCCGACGCCCGGGTGGTCCTCATGGTCGACGCGCTCAACGACATCGGCGAGAGCCACGGCGACAGCGGTACGCCGAGCAGCATGGACATCACCGTGCGCGCCGCCGCGACGCTCGCGGGGCACTACCTGCGCCGCGGGGATCGGGTCGGCCTGCGGGTGTTCGGTGCCTGGCAGCTGACCCGGGTGCCGGCCCGAGCCGGGCAGGTCCAGCTCCGCCGGATCCTCGACGCGCTGGCGCTCGTCGAGCCGGGCACCGCGCGCGGCACCTCCGCCTCCGCGGCGCAGCACGGGCTCGGCGCGGGCGCGCTGGTCATGCTGCTCTCGCCGCTCGTCGAGCCGGTGGCCACCCATCAGGTCGCCCGCCTGCACCGCGCGGGACACGACGTGGTCGTCGTCGACACGCTGCCCGCGGACCTCCCGACCTCGGGCACCGATCCCGCCGCGCTGGCCCTGCGGATCCGCCTCATCGAACGCGGCGTCGAGCTCGACCGGCTGCGCTCGCTCGGCATCCCGGTCACCGCGTGGACGGGCCCGCACAGCCTGGACCAGGTGCTGCTCGAGCTCGCGCACCGCTCCCGCGCGCCACGGCTGGTCGTGCCGTGACCGGGCTCCGCCTCGCCGTGCGGGTACGCCGTCACGACGTGCTCGTCATCGGCCCGACCACGCTCGTCACCGAGGCGGTGCTGCTGGGGTCGGTGGTCGTGATGGCGCTCGCGCTACGGGCCGCCGCACCCGGGCAGCGGCTGTGGCCGAGCGTGGTCTTCGTGGTCCTGGCCGCCGCGGCCGCGGTCGTGCCGGACTCGTCGGCCGGACTCCTCGCCCTCTGCTGGTACGCCGGCGCCGGGGCCGTCCTCGTCCCCGAGACCGGCGCCTCCCTGGCCTGCGCGGTGCCGGCGGGCATCGCCGCCCTCGCCTTCCATGCCGCTCTCGCGGTCGTCGCCGCCCTCCCGCCGGGTGGCGAGGTGGATGCGCGGGCCGCGGTCGGGCTGGCGGGCCGGTTCGGCCTGGCCGCCCTCACCGCGGTCCTGGTCGCGCTGCCGGTCCCCCTCAGCCACGGAGCCCTGCTCCCCGACTCGGTGGCCGGCGTCCTGCTCCTGCTGCTGGCCCTGGTCCCGCGGCTCGCCCTCGGCCAGGACGAGCCCAGCCCGCCGAACGACTAGGCCGGGAGGCTTCTTTCGGCGGGCCCGGAGGCTTCTTTCGCGTCAGATGGCGCAGCCGTCGGGGCCGCAGGCGCCCTCGGCCGACGAGTCCCCGACGATCTCGAGGCCCGGGTGGGCGTCGGACCAGGCCCGTTCGAGGACCTGCGTGAACGCCTCGGCCGGCTGGGCGCCGGAGACGCCGTACCGGTTGGCGACGACGTAGAACGGGACACCGGTGGCGCCGTACGCCGCGGCCTGCTGCTGGTCGGCGTACACCTCGTCGAGGAACTCGGTGCTGCCCAGCACCTCGGTGACCCGGCCCGCGTCGAGCCCGGCGTCGGCCGCGATCTTCGCGAGGACGTCATGGTCGGCGACATTCGCCGCGTCGATGAAGTACGCCGCCAACAGCCGCTCCTTGAGCTCACCCTGCAGCTGCGGACCGCCGAGCGACAGCGCCAGGTGCAGGAGCCGGTGGGCATCGACGGTGCCGACGCGCTGCGAGCTGTGGTGGCGCCAGACCATGCCCTCCTCGGCAGCCACGGCCTCGACCCGGTCGATCATGTCGCGGCCGGCGGCCTCGCCGCCGCCGTACTTGCGTCCCAGGGCCTGGGCCACGGTCTCGACCGGGACGGTGGGTGCACCGGGGTCGAGCTGGAAGGAGTGCCAGACGATCTCGACGTCGTCGGCGTGGGGGAAGTCCGCGAGCGCCTTCTCCAGGCGTCGCTTGCCGATGTAGCACCAGGGACAGACCACGTCGGACCAGATGTCGATACGCATACCGGCAAAAACCGAAGGGCCCGCCGGGACATTCCCGACGGGCCCTGAGAGGTACGACGCACTACCGAGCGGCAGAGCCTTCGGTGTAGTCGGCGTCCTGCTGCTTCCACGCGAAGTGGGCGCGGAGGGCCTGGCCGGTCTTCTCGATCGGGTGGGCGGCCTCCTGCTCGCGCAGCTCGAGGAACTCCTTGCCGCCGTTGTCCTGGTCGGCGATGAAGCGCTTGGCGAACGCACCGGACTGGATGTCGTCCAGGATCGCCTTCATCGACGCCTTGACCTCGGGGGTCACGACGCGCGGGCCGGAGACGTAGTCGCCGTACTCAGCGGTGTCAGACACCGACCAGCGCTGCTTGGCGATGCCGCCCTCCCACATCAGGTCGACGATGAGCTTGAGCTCGTGGAGGACCTCGAAGTAGGCGATCTCCGGCTGGTAGCCGGCCTCGGTCAGGGTCTCGAAACCGGCCTGGACCAGGTGCGAGACGCCACCGCAGAGGACGGCCTGCTCACCGAACAGGTCGGTCTCGGTCTCCTCGGTGAAGGTGGTCTTGATGACGCCGGCGCGGGTGCCGCCGATGCCCTTGGCGTAGGACTTCGCGAGCTCCCAGGCCTGGCCGGACGCGTCCTGCTCGACGGCGATGATGTCCGGGATGCCGCGGCCGGCGACGTACTCACGACGCACCGTGTGGCCCGGGGCCTTCGGGGCGACCATGATCACGTCGACACCCTCGGGCGGCTGGATGTAGCCGAAGCGGATGTTGAAGCCGTGGCCGAAGACCAGGGTGTCGCCGGCGGCGAGGTGCGGCGCGATCTCCTCGGCGTAGATGGTGCGCTGGAACTGGTCGGGCGCGAGGATGACGATGACGTCCGCCTCCTCGACCGCCTCGGCGACGGGCAGGACCTTGAGGCCCTCCTCCTCCGCCTTCGCGATGCTCTTGGAGCCCGGGCGCAGGCCGACGCGGACGTCGACACCGGAGTCGCGCAGGTTCAGCGCGTGGGCGTGGCCCTGGCTGCCGTAGCCGATGACCGCGACGTGCTTGCCCTGGATCAGGCTCAGGTCGGCGTCGTCGTCGTAGTAGATCTCAGCCACTGGGGCTTCTCCTTCTGATTGTTTTTTCGTTGATCGAGTGGTTCAGGAAGCTGCGGGAGGAACGGGTACGCCGACCGGCTTGCTGCGCTCGGAGATCGACCGCGAGCCGCGGCCGATGGCGACCATGCCGCTCTGGACGAGCTCACGGATGCCGAACGGCTCCAGCACGCGCAGGAAGTCGGCGATCTTGCCGGCGTTGCCGACGATCTGGATGGTGACGGCGTCGGCGGCGACGTCGATGACCTTCGCCCGGAACAGCTGCACGATGTCGAGGATCTCGCTGCGGCTGTCGGTGGTCGCGCCGACCTTGACCATGACCAGCTCGCGCGTGACCGAGGAGTCGTGCTCGAGCTCGACGATCTTGATGACCTCGACGAGCTTGTTGAGCTGCTTGGTCACCTGCTCGAGCGGCGAGCCCTCGACGTTGACGACGATGGTCATCCGCGAGATGCCGTCGTTCTCGGTCGGGCCGACAGCGAGCGACTCGATGTTGAACCCGCGGCGGCTGAACAGGGCCGCGATCCGGGTCAGGACGCCGGGCTGGTCCTCGACGAGGACGGACAGGGTGTGCTTGGCCATCTGGATATCCCCTACAGGTCGTCCTGGTCGAACTTCGGTGCGAGGTCGCGCGCGTACTGGATGGCGTCGTTGCTGGCGCCACCCGCGATCATCGGCCACACCATGGCGTCCTTGTGGACCCGGAAGTCCACGACCACCGGCACGTCGTTGATCTCCATGGCCTTCTGGATCGTCGCGTCGACGTCGTCGGCGCTCTCGCACGACAGGCCCACGCAGCCGTAGGCCTCCGCGAGCTTCGGGAAGTCCGGGATGCGCGCCGGGCGCGTGTGCTTCTGCAGGTCGGTGTTGGAGTAGCGCTCGTTGTAGAACAGCGTCTGCCACTGCCGGACCATGCCGAGGTTGTCGTTGTTGATGACGGCGACCTTGATCGGGATGTCGTTGATCGCGCAGGTGGCGAGCTCCTGGTTGGTCATCTGGAAGCAGCCGTCGCCGTCGATGGACCACACCGTGCTGTCGGGGCAGGCGACCTTCGCGCCCATGGCGGCGGGCACGGAGTAGCCCATGGTGCCGGCGCCACCGGAGTTCAGCCAGGTGTTGGGGTTCTCGTAGCCGATGAACTGGGCGGCCCACATCTGGTGCTGGCCCACGCCGGCCGCGAAGATCGTGTCCGGGCCGGAGATCGCGCCGAGCCGCTCGATGACGTACTGCGGCGCCAGGCCGGTCTCCGGGGTGTCGTAGCCCAGCGGGTAGCGCTTCTTGATGCCCGCGCAGAACTCGACCCAACCCTCGTAGTCGCCCTGGGTGCCCTCGGTCCGCAGCAGCACCAGCAGGTCGGTGAGGACCTCCTTGATGTCGCCCACGATCGGGACGTCGGCGAACCGGTTCTTGCCGATCTCGGCCGGGTCGATGTCGGCGTGGATGACCAGCGCGCCAGGGGCGAAGCTGGACAGGTCGCCGGTGACGCGGTCGTCGAAGCGCGCACCCAGGCTGATGATCAGGTCGCTCTTCTGCAGCGCGGCCACCGCGGCGACCGTGCCGTGCATGCCGGGCATGCCGAGGTGCTGCGGGTGGCTGTCCGGGAACGCGCCGCGGGCCATCAGCGTGGTGACCACCGGGATGCCGGTGAGCTCGGCGAGCTCACGCAGCTCGCGGTGGGCGCGCGAGCGGATCGTGCCGCCGCCGACGTACAGGACCGGCTTGCGCGCGGCCGCGATCAGGCGGGCGGCCTCGCGGATCTGCTTGGCGTGCGGGCGGGTCACCGGGCGGTAGCCGGGGAGCACGATCTCCGACGGCCACTGGAAGGTGGTCGACGCGGTCAGCGCCGACTTGGCGACGTCGACGAGCACCGGACCGGGGCGGCCGGTGGAGGCGAGGTGGAACGCCTCGGCGATCCGCACCGGGATCTCGTCGGCGTCGGTGACGAGGAAGTTGTGCTTGGTGATCGGCATGGTGATGCCGCGGATGTCCGCCTCCTGGAAGGCGTCGGTGCCGATCAGCGACTCGGCCACCTGGCCGGTCAGCGCGACCATCGGCACCGAGTCCATGTAGGCGTCGGCGATCGGGGTGACCAGGTTGGTCGCACCGGGGCCGGAGGTCGCCATGCACACGCCGACGCGACCGCTGGCCGAGGCGTAGCCCTCGGCGGCGTGGCCCGCGCCCTGCTCGTGGCGCACCAGGATGTGGCGGATCGAGGAGTCCATCAGCGGGTCGTACGCCGGGAGGATCGCGCCGCCCGGGATGCCGAAGATGTCCGTGACCCCCGCCGCCTCGAGCGACCGGACCAGGCTCTGTGCTCCGGTGATCGTGCCGCCCGAGCCCTGCTGCTCGCTCATCGCATGTTTCCTTCGGTGTCGTGGATCGTCGTACTCAACAAAAAACCCCTCGGTTGCGAGGCAACGAGGGGTGGACGCACTGACTGGGGATCAGTCGGCGCGTCCGCTGCGTACGAGAAGCTGCTCATGCATGGATCCAGCGTACGCGGTCGTACGTCGTCGCGTCGAACAGTCTCCCATGCCGTCCCAAGGAGCAAGACGCGAGTCTCACCCTTCGTCAGTGCACACCGGCTGGCAGAGTGGCCGCGTGAGCGGTACGACGTGGCGCGCCCCGGGGCGGGTCAACCTGATCGGCGAGCACACCGACTACAACGGCGGGCTCGCGCTGCCGTTCGCGATCGGGCTGGGCTGCACCGCCCGGGTCGGCCCGTCGGCGAGGTACGCCGTGAGCTCGGCGCAGCAGCCCTCCCCCGTGCCGCTCGACGACATCGCCGACCTGCCGCACGCCGACGTGCCGACGTGGGTCCGCTACGCCCTGGGCCCGCTGTGGGTGCTGCGCGACCGCGGGCACGACGTCCCTCCCCTCGAGGTGAGCATCGACAGCGACGTACCGTCCGGCTCGGGGTTGTCGTCGTCGGCCGCCGTCGTCTGCTCGGTCACGGCCGCCGTGGCCGACCACCTCGGGCTGTCGCTCCCGCTCGCGGAGCTCGTCGCGGTCGCGCGCGCCGCCGAGAACGACGTGGTCGGCGCCCCCACCGGCGGGCTCGACCAGATGGCCTCGCTGGGCTGCCGTGAGGACCACGCCCTGCTCATCGACTTCGCGACGATGCGGACCGAGCAGGTGCCGCTCGCCCTCGCCGACGCCGGCCTGACGGTCCTGGTGCTGGACACGATGGTCCGGCACAGCCACGCGGACGGTGAGTACGCCGCCCGGCGGGCCGGCTGCGCGGCCGGCGTCCCGGCGTACCTGCGCCACGTGCGGACCGAGAACCAGCGGGTGCGCGACGTCGTCGACCTGCTCCGTGCTGGGCGACCGGACGAGATCGGGCCGCTGCTGTCCGCCTCGCACGCCTCGCTGCGCGACGACTACGAGGTGACCACGCCCGAGCTCGACCTCGCCGCCGCGACGCTCGAGGCCGCCGGCGCGCTGGGGGCGCGGATGACCGGCGGCGGCTTCGGCGGCTGTGTCATCGGCCTGGTCGCCGCCTCACGGGCCGATGCCTGTGGGCGGGCCGTGGCGGCCGCCTTCGAGGCGCGGGGCTGGGCGGCGCCGCGCTGGTTCACGACCGGGGCGGGGCCGGGGGCGCGTCGTACCTGACCAACGCGTTGGGTTTCAGCCGAAAACCCAACGCGTTGGTCAGATACGACGGGACAGGGGTGAGCGCTGGCGCCCGTCCGCGTCGAAGTTGGCCGGGTCGAGCCAGGTCTCGTGGCGCTCCCGGATCGCGGGCCACTCGGCGTCCGTGATCGAGAACCAGTCGGTGTCGCGGTTGCGGCCCTGGACGACCAGGTGGTTGCGGAACCGGCCCTCGTAGGTGAAGCCGTAGCGGGCGGCGGCACGCCGCGACGGCTCGTTGAGGCTGTCGCACTTCCACTCGAAGCGCCGGTAGCCGAGGTCGTCGAAGGCGTGCCGGATGAGCAGGTGGATCGCCTCGGTGGCCGCGCGGGTCCGCTGGAGGCCCCTGCCGAGCAGCACTCCCCCGACCTCGACCTGTCCGTGGTCCGGCTCGATCCGCAGGTACGACGCGATGCCGGTGCCGCGCCCCGCCCGCTCGCCCTCGGTCGGGACGAACGCGAACGTCACCATGTCGTCGCGCTCCACCTGTCCCGCGAGGTGCATCCAGAGGTCGGGCAGGGACGTCGGCCGCGGGATCGGCCGGTAGGTCCAGAGGTCTCCGTCGTCGGCGCCGCACGTGGCCGCGAAGAGGTCGGAGTAGTGCGCCGAGGTCAGCGGCACGACGCGGACGTAGCGCCCCTCGAGGACCTTCGGCTCCGGTCGCTCGCGCGGCTCCCAGCCCTCGACGACCTCGCCGACCTGCTGGCCGAACGCGTTGACCTCGCTCACGAGGGCGAGGCTAGCGGCCGGGCGGGCCGGATGCGTCCGGCCCAGCCGATGGCCAGGCCGACGGCGACACCGATGAGCGTCTCCAGCCCGCGGTCAGTGAGCAGCTCGCGGACCGGGATGGGCGCGGCGAGGTGGACCATGAGCAGCGCGAGCGGGGTGATGAACAGCAGCGCTGCGGCGTAGTGGCGGCCCACCACCAGCTCGGTGAGCGCTTGGAGCGCGCCGACCAGCAGGATCGTGGTGAGCACCGGGAGGTCGAGCTCCAGCAGCGCCCACGCCACGACCAGTCCCCCGGCGGTGCCCATGACGCGGTGGGTGCCGCGGACGACCTGCGTGGCGAAGTCGGGTGCGACGAGGGGCACCACCGCCGACACCATCGCCCAGTACGGCCGGCCGATCCCCGCACCGGTCGCGATCGAGCCGGCGATCGCGACGCCGAGGCCCGACATCCACGCCTGCCGGACCCAGCGCCCCCGGGCGCCGCCGATCGCGGGGCCGGCCGGCGTGACGGCGGCGGAACGCCGCACCCTCCGCACGAGCGCCCCCACGTTGCCGACCACGACCGCGAAGGCAGCCGCCGACGCGGCCACCGCGGCCGCCTCCTCCACCTGCCGCCACGTGCCCGGGACCGACGCGACCGCGGCGAAGCCGAACAGGCAGAACAGCGAGCCGGGCGGGTGCCAGCCCTGGGTGCCCGAGATCCAGGTGACCGCGGTGGCCAGCAGCGCAGCGATCGGGACCGCCAGCCACGCGCGGTGGGGCGAGACCGCGACAGTCGCGCCGAGGCTGACGGCCAGGACGAGCGAGAGGCCGGCGACCGCCTGCAACCGCACCCGCGGCAGGTCGACCCGCTCGCGGCCGTACAGCGCGGTGAACGCGCCGAAGGTGGCGTAGAGCGACCAGCGCGGTTGGTCGGCGACGTAGACGACGAGCAGCGGCACCAGGACCGAGATCGCGGCCCGGGCGGCGATCCGGTGCGAGCCGGTCACCCGGTTGACGACGAACAGGCGCCGCCAGCCGGTGGTCGCCTCAGGCATCCGCGGGGTCGGGGTCGGCGTCACCGTCGAAGTCGTACGCCGGCAGGCCGTCCAGGCTCGTCCGGTTCTTCAGGCGCCGGTAGTCGGCGGAGCCCTCGGGTCCCTTGCGCTCGAAGTACGCCGGCAGCAGGTCCCGCTCCCCGGCGTACTCCATCAGCGGGACGCCGTACCCGCAGGCGTCGGAGATCCGCTCGATGTCGACGACGATCACCGCGCGGGCGCCCGGCAGGTCCGTGAAGCGGCCGGCCAGCTCGGCGTACCTCTCGTCGGTGAGCGGGACGACGGTGCCGCTGCCGTGGAAACGCACCACGTTGGGAGGTCCCTCGAAGGCGCAGAACATCACGGTGACCCGGCCGTTCTCCCGCAGGTGCGCGATCGTCTCGCTGCCGCTGCCGGTGCCGTCGAGCCAGGCGAAGGTGTGCTCGTCGAGCATGCCGAACGTGCCGGGGATGCCGCGCGGCGAGAGGTTGAGGTGGCCGTCGGCGGCGAGCGGCGCCGTGCCGACGAAGAAGACCTGCTGTCCCTCGACGAACTCCCGGAGCCGACCGTCGACCTTCTCGTGCACCTTGGCCATGGAGGCATCCTCCCATCCGCGCGCGCCGTCAGGCCGGGCGCGTCGCGCGTGCCCAGCGGATGACCAGCACCGCCTCGACGGGCTCGTCCCCGAGCGCCCGGTAGACGTGCCGACCGCGTGCCTCCCACTCCGCGAGCTCTCCCTCCCCGACCTCCACCTGGCGCCGGACCGGGCCGACGCTCGCGCGCCCGGTGGTGACGAGGAGCTGCTCGACCACGCCGCGACCGTGGCCATCGGAGAGGTGCTCCGCGCCGGCGTCGAGGTGGAGCCGGAAGGTCTCGACCGTCACGCCGTCGGCACGGTGCTCGGTGTCCAGCAGCCGCGCGCCGATGCCGGGCGACGTCACGTGGGTGCCCGGTCGCTCGGCGAGCAGGGTGGACAGCGGGACGTCGAGCGCCCGTGCGAGCGCGTAGAGCGTGGCGAGCGTGGGGTTGCGTCCGCCGTTCTCGATCTCGGAGAGCGAGCCCTTCCCGATGCCGGCCCGGGCCGCGAGTGCGCCCAGGGCGATGCCGCGCTCGCGGCGGGCGGCGCGGACCCGCCCACCGATGAGCATCGCCGGGTCGTCGGACATGGGGTCGAGCCTAGAGCAGGGTTCTGGAAACAGAACCGCATGACCTAAGGTTCTGTTCATGGAACACCGTGCGACGACGACGATCGCCGGGATCACGCTGGCGCTCGTCGGCTTCACCAGCTCGTTCGCCGTCGTGCTGGCTGGCCTCCGCGGCGTCGGGGCGACGCCGACCGAGGCAGCCTCCGGCCTGGTCGTGCTCTGCGTGACGATGGGCCTCGGCACGATCCTGCTCAGCCGCCGCTACCGCATCCCGGTCACCCTCGCCTGGTCGACGCCGGGTGCCGCGCTGCTGGCGACGACCGGCGCGGTGGGCGGCGGCTGGCCCGCCGCTGTCGGCGCGTTCCTCGTCGTCGCCGCGCTGGTCCTTGCGACCGCGCTCTGGCCGGCGCTGGGACGCCTGATCGCCCGCATCCCCGCCGAGCTGGCGCAGGCGATGCTGGCCGGCGTCCTCCTCCCGCTGTGCCTCGCCCCGGTCACGGGGTTCGCGACGTCGCCGCTGCTCGTGGGACCGGCCGTGCTGACCTGGCTGGTCGGGCTCGTCGTGGCCCGGCGGTGGGCGGTGCCGCTCGCGTTCGCCGTCGCCCTGGCGACCGTCGTCGTGGAGGTCGTGCGGCACCACGCCCGGCTCACCGGCGTCCTTCCGGAGCCCGTCTGGACGACACCCCACCTCAGCGTGGGCGCGGTGCTCGGCCTCGCCCTGCCGCTGTTCCTCGTCACCATGGCGGCCCAGAACCTGCCGGGCGTGGCCGTGCTGGCGTCGTACGACTTCGAGGTGCCGTGGCGGGCCTCGATGGCCACCACCGGCATCGGTACGGCGCTCGGCGCGCCCTTCGGCGGCCACGCGATCAACCTCGCCGCGATCACCGCCGCCCTCGCGGCCGGCCCGGACGCCGGCCCGGACCGCACGCGCCGCTGGCGCGCCGCCGACACGGCCGGCTGGACCTACCTGGTCCTCGCGCTCGCCTCACCGCTGCTCGTCGCCCTCGTCACCGCCGCGCCCGCGGGCATCCTCGAGGCCGTGGCCGGCCTCGCGCTGCTCGGCACCCTCGGCTCCGCGGTCCGTACGGCGCTGGCCGGCGACGGCCCGCACGAGCCGGCCCTCATCACCCTGCTCGTCGCCGCCAGCGGTACGTCGTTCCTCGGGGTCGGCGCCGCCTTCTGGTCACTCGTGGCCGGGCTGGCCGTCCACGGACTGCTGTCCTACGCCCGACGCCGCTGACTCGCTACGGGACGATCGTGAAGTCGCCGCGGCCGCCGGGGAACGGACCGCCGGACCCGCCACCGAGCATCGGCTCGTCGGCGGGGTACCAGGTCGAGTCGTTCTGCATGTGGTCCCACACCTCGACCCGGACGGCTGCCGGGCCGGTCGGCAGCAGGCTGAGCTGGTCGAGGTGAGCGGCCCAGACACCGTCGAGGTTCGTCCCCGAGACACGCTTCGCCTCGTCGCACGGCTGTTCCCCGTACGGGTCACTCGCGCTCACGTAGCACAACCACACGAGCCCGACGCCCGAGCGATCGTCGCTGAGCCGGAAGGAGGCCACGGCGCCCGTCGACTGCGGGACCTCCTGGTCTTCGAGGGGGCTGCGCAGCCAGACGAGTGTCGGGCTCTGGACGTCGCCGTTCGGGTTGACGACCGTGACCGACCTCGTGCTCTGCTTCCACACCCGGTCCTGGCCGACGCGCCACAGGACGGCCACTCGATAGGTGTCGGCCGGCACCCACCGCGTGAGCATCATCCGCACCCGCCAGATGCCTGACGTCCGGTCGCCGCTCAGCTTCGTCACCGGGTGCGCGTCGGCTCCGTAGGTCGAGGTCGGCCAGCTGACGAAGCGCTTCGCACCCGCGGAGACGCCGGTCAGGCTCACCCCGATCAGCCTCAGGGATGCGCTGCCGCTGCCACCGATCCGCATGACCTCGGTGACTCCCCCGTCGGTCAGATCCACCTGCTGGTGGAAGATCCGCACCCACTGCGAGACGGTGGGAGTCGCTGCCTGCGCACGAGGGGCCGCCAGTGCCGCGCCGAGCAGGACGATCCCGAGGATCCCGATGAACAGCCTCCGCATGAGCGGAGGCTACTCGTCAGGCTCGCGGTCCGCCGATCATTCGGGCACGCGGCGGTAGGCGCCGTCCGACGCCGCCGTCGCCATCGAGGCGTAGGCGCGCAGGGCGGCGCTGACCGGGCGGTCGCGGTCGAGCGGCGTGTAGGGCTTGTCGCGCTTCTCCTGCGCGGCCCGGCGCTCGGCGAGGACGATCTCGTCGACGTCGAGGCTGATCGTACGGTTCGGGATGTCGATGGAGATCGTGTCGCCGTCCTCGATCAGCGCGATCAGGCCTCCGCCGGCGGCCTCCGGGGAGACGTGGCCGATGGACAGGCCCGACGTACCTCCGGAGAAGCGGCCGTCGGTGATCAGCGCGCACTTCTGGCCGAGGCCGCGCCCCTTGAGGAAGGAGGTCGGGTAGAGCATCTCCTGCATGCCCGGGCCGCCCTTGGGGCCCTCGTACCGGATGACCACGACGTGGCCCTCCTGCACGGTCTTGTCGAGGATCCCCGCGACGGCGTCGTCCTGGGACTCGAAGACGATCGCCGTCCCGGTGAACGTCCAGATCTCCTCGGGCACGCCGGCGGTCTTCACGACGCAGCCGTCCTCGGCGAGGTTGCCGTGCAGGATGGCCAGGCCGCCGTCCTTGGAGTAGGCGTGCTCGAGGTCGCGGATGCAGCCCTCGGCGGCGTCGGTGTCGAGCGTCGCCCAGCGGTTCTCCGTGGAGAACGCCTCGGTCGTGCGCACCCCACCGGGCGCGGCGTGGAACAGCTCCAGCGCCTCCGGGCTCGGGTTCTCGCCGCGGATGTCCCAGCGGCCCAGCCACTCCTCGACGTTCGCGGAGTGGACGGTGTGGACGTCCTCGTTGAGGGCGCCGCCACGACGCAGCTCACCGAGCAGCGCGGGGATGCCGCCGGCCCGGTGGACGTCCTCCATGTGGTACTTCGGGCTGTTCGGCGCGACCTTGCTCAGGCACGGCACCCGGCGCGAGATCGCGTCGATGTCGTGCACGGTGAAGTCGAGCTCGGCCTCGCGGGCTGCGGCGAGCAGGTGCAGGACCGTGTTCGTCGAGCCGCCCATCGCGACGTCGAGCGCGACGGCGTTCTCGAACGCGGCGCGGCTCGCGATGGCACGCGGCAGGACGCTCTCGTCGTCGTCCTCGTAGTAGCGCTTGCACAGGTCCACGATGAGCCGGCCGGCCTCGATGAAGAGGTCCTTGCGGGCGGCGTGCGTGGCCAGGGTCGAGCCGTTGCCCGGCAGCGACAGCCCGATCGCCTCGGTCAGGCAGTTCATCGAGTTGGCCGTGAACATGCCGGAGCACGAGCCGCAGGTCGGGCAGGCGGAGCGCTCGATCGTGTCGAGCAGCTCGTCGCTCACCGCGTCGTTGGCCGACAGCGACATCGCGTCGACCAGGTCGAGCTTCTCGTGCACCAGGCCGTCGATGGCGACGGTCTTGCCGGCCTCCATCGGGCCGCCGGACACGAAGACGACGGGGATGTTGAGCCGCAGCGCCGCGAGCAGCATGCCGGGGGTGATCTTGTCGCAGTTGGAGATGCAGACCAGCGCGTCCGCGCAGTGCGCCTGGACCATGTACTCCACGGCGTCCGCGATCAGCTCACGGCTCGGCAGGCTGTAGAGCATGCCGCCGTGGCCCATCGCGATGCCGTCGTCGACCGCGATCGTGTTGAACTCCTTGGCGTTCGCGCCGGCGGCCTTGACCGAGTCGGCGACGAGCTTGCCCATGTTGCGCAGGTGCACGTGGCCCGGCACGAACTCGGTGAAGGAGTTCGCGATCGCGACGATGGGCTTGCCGAAGTCCGAGTCCGTCATGCCGGTGGCGCGCCAGAGCGCGCGGGCACCGGCCATGTTGCGGCCGGACGTGGAGGTTGCGGAACGAAGTTGCGGCATGGGTCAAGGATAGGCGCCGCCCGTACGCCGCTCCGCCCCGATCTCAGCCCTGCTGGTCCTCCCGCTCCGCGACGGCCTTGAGGCTCGCGAGGCCCCTGTCGAAGTCCTTGCCGATCGCCTTGTCGAGGAACAGCCGGCCCATCAGCGCGAACACCGGGTTCCGGTTGCCGCCCATGGTCCAGGTGACCCGCGTGCCGCCCTCGACCGGCACGAGCTCGAACGAGACCTCGTTCTCGGCCTTGAACGGCTTCAGGAAGGACAGGTCGACGTCGATCTGCGAGGCCGAGATCGCGGTGAACGTCATCGTGCCCTCCCCCGCCTTGCTGTTGCCCTTCCAGTGGTACGTCGCCCCCACGCCCTCGCCGTCGTAGCTGCGCTGCAGCGCGGGGTCGAGGCCCTCCCACGGCGACCACTTGGTCCACTCGTGGAAGTCGGAGATCAGCGCGTGGATGGTCGTGGCCTGCGCGGCGATGACGGTCGAGCGGGAGTGGGAGAAGGACGGCATGGCGCTGACCCTAGGGTGAACGGGTGTCGACCCGCACCCATCGCCCGTCGTTCGGCGTGGCCCTGGCCCTGGTCGTCGTCGGGATCGTGTCGGTCCAGGCCGGCGCCGCGTTCGCGAAGGGTCTCTTCGACCAGGTCAGCCCGCCGGGCATGGTGTGGCTGCGGCTCGTCACGAGCACGGTGGTGCTGCTGCTCGTCGCACGTCCGCGGCTGGGCGGACGGAGCCGCCAGGACTGGCTGACGGTGCTCGGGCTGGGGGTCTGCCTGGCCACGATGAACGTGGCGATCTATGAGTCGTTCTCCCGGATCCCGCTCGGTGTCGCGGTGACGATCGAGTTCCTCGGCCCGCTGACGCTCGCGGTGGTCGGCTCGCACCGGCCCCGCGACCTGGTGTGGGCGGGGTTGGCCGGCGCGGGCGTCGTGCTGCTGGGGGCGCAGCGGGGCACGTGGGACTGGACCGGCGCCCTGCTCGCCGTGCTCGCGGGCACGGCCTGGGCGGGCTACATCGTGCTGACCGCGCGCACCGGGCGGCACTGGCAGGGCCTGGACGGCCTGGCCGTGGCGAGCCTGGTGGCCACGGTGCTGCTGACCCCGGGCCTGCTGCAGGTCCGGGACCGACTCGACGAGCCGCACATCCTGCTCACCGGCGCCGCCGTCGGCATGCTCAGCTCGGTGATCCCGTACAGCGCCGAGATGTCCGCGCTGCGGCGGATCCCGACGGCCACGATGGGCGTCCTGATGAGCCTGGAGCCGGCCGCGGCCGCCCTGACCGCCCTGCTCATCATCGGCGAGCACCTCCGCCCGGTGCAGTGGCTGGCCATCGCCTGCGTGGTGATCGCCAGCATCGGCGCCACGCGCACCACCACCGCGGCTACCGCGCCGCACGACTAGGACTTCCGAATCACGGGTCGGGGTGACAGGTCGACGTCTCTGACTGCTTGACCGCGGTTGGTCAGGCAGCAGTCTGTCGGATGCGGCGCTTTAGTTCCT
>NZ_BAAHAZ010000024.1:0-68290 GCF_054777115.1 Nocardioides maradonensis
CTGCGGAGGGTGCGGCGCTGGTCGACACCGCGGTCGCTGCCGCGTGGCAGCTCCCGGCCGGGAAGCTCTTGCAGGTCGCCGAGGCCAAGACCATCGAGGCCGACCTCGACGCCCACCGCGCCCGGATCGCCGCCGACGAGCAGCGTGTCGGGGTGTGGCGCTCCCGGCCCCGCACCGGTGACCGCCTCGGCGGCGAAGCAGGCGCCTGCGAACCCGCCACCGGCCGCCTCGCCGCCCAGCTCCCGATCGCCGCCCTGGTCGAGATCGACACCTTCCTCGACGACCTCGCCGACAAGCTCGCCCAGGACCTCGACCCCACCACCGAGCAGCCCACCCGCGACCAGCTCCGGGCCCAAGCATTGGCGCTGATGGCCGACCCCGCCGCCGTACTCCGACTCCTCGACGGCCCCGACGCAACGGACGGCCCCGCCCTGCCGGAGAAGCCGCGTCGTGGCGCCGTCCTGTACTTCCACATCACCGCCGCCGCCCTCGCCGACGCCGGCGTCGCCCGGTGCGAAGACCTCGGCCCCCTCCTGCTGCAGCAAGTCACCACCCTGCTCGGGCACCGCAACGTGCGGCTGCAACCGGTGCTGGACCTCAACGCCGTCCAGACCGCCCACGCCTACGAACACCCCAACCGCATGCGGACCCGAGGGATCCTCCGCACCGGCGGCGACGCGTTCCCGCACTCCACCTCGTCGAGCAGGCGTCTGGACCACGACCACGTGGTTCCGTTCGACCCCGGCGGCCCACCCGGCCAGACCACCGACCGCAACCACGCACCCCTGACCCGCCTCCACCACCGGGTCAAGACCCACGACCCCGGCTGGAGTGTGGAGCAGATCGGCCTGGGCGCCTACCGCTGGACCACACCCCACGGCCTCTGCCGCGTCGTCACCCCACGCGGCACCCGCGAAGTCGAACCCATCCACGCCGACGACGGCCGCATCATCGGCGAACTCTACTTCGAGTGATGATCGAGGTCGGTGCTGATCGCGAGGATCATCGGCGCCCACGTCCGGAGCTCCGAGCGCGGCGTCACCAGCCCCGCTCGCGCCACTCCGGCAGGTTCGGCCGCTCGTTCCCCAGCACGCCGTCACCGCCGTGGCCCGGGTAGAACCAGGTGTCGTCGGGGAACTCACCGAAGATCTTGGCCTCGACGTCGTCGATGAGGATCGCGAAGGCGGCTGAGTCGCCGAAGGTCGCGCCGACGCCGCCAGGGAAGAGTGAGTCTCCGGTGAACAGGTGCCAGGTGCCGCCGGAGGCGCGGTCGTCGTACGCAATGACGATGGAGCCGGGGGTGTGGCCGGTGATCCGGACGACCTCGAGCCGGCAGTCGCCGAGCATCACGTGGTCGCCGTCGCCGACCCGCCGGGTGACCTCGACCCCGGTCTGCTCGGTGATCGCGTCGGCGTCGGGCTCGCCGGCGATGACCCGCGCCCCGGTGGCCTCCACGACGGCGGCGAGCGCGCGGTGGTGGTCCCAGTGCTGGTGGGTCGTGACCACGGTGCCGAGGCCACCGTCGCCGACGACCTCGAGGAGACGCGGCGCGTCGTCGGCGGCGTCGATCAACAGCTGCTCACCGGTGGTGGCGCAGCGCAGCAGGTACGCGTTGTTGGCCATCTTGGGGTCGACCGCGACCTTCGTGATGGTCAGGTGCGCGAGCTCGCGCACGTCCTCCGGTCCGCCCGGCGTCACGTCGCCCGAGTAGGTCATCGCCATGCCCCCAGACTAGGCAGCGCCCGCGTCGAGGTGAGCGCGGACCCGTCCCCGCGCCCCAGCAGCCACCACGCGAGGTCGCCGGCGCGGCCCGCGACACCGTGCCCTCCGCCGCCCACCAGGAAGGTGCGCTCGAGGTCGTGGGCGTGCAACGTCAGCGACACCTGGTCGCCACGGTCGGCCGCGGCCGCCTCGAGCGCGAACGCGGCGAACGGGAGGGGCCAGTCGGTGGGTGCGTAGCCGAGCCCCAGGTCGGCCCGGTGCACCTCGACCTCGCGCCAGCGGGCCTCGACGATCGTAGGCGCGTCCATGACCGGCCCGTCCGGTACCCGCTCGATGGTCACGCCGACCTTCATCAGCCGCAGCTCGCCGGCCAGCCGGAGCGCGCTCATCTGGCTGAACGCGCGCAGGTCCTCGGCCGACCCGGCGGAGCGCTCCTCGACGTCGGCGTTGCGCTGGTCCTGCGAGTCGTACATGGCGACCGGTTCCCCGGTCCGTGCGCCCCGCAGCGCCCGGGCGCTGCCGTGCGCGTTGAGGGCGACGTGCGCCACGACGTGGCCGCGCGTCCAGCCCGGCAGCAGGCTGGGCTCGCGCAGCTGCTCGTCCGTGACCTCCTCCAGGGAGCTGAGGTACCGGTCGGTCGCGTCCAGGACTGCCTCGATGGGGTTCACAGGGCCCATCATCCCGCTCCGTCCCGCTCGCGAATCAGGGGATGTCGGTGGCCGTCCGTAGGCTGACAGGGTGCAGGACCAGCTGATCATCCGGGGCGCCCGCGAGCACAACCTCAAGGACGTCTCGATCGACCTACCCCGTGACTCCCTCATCGTCTTCACCGGCCTCTCGGGCTCCGGCAAGTCGAGCCTCGCCTTCGACACGATCTTCGCCGAGGGCCAGCGGAGGTACGTCGAGTCGCTGTCGGCGTACGCCCGTCAGTTCCTGGGCCAGATGGACAAGCCGGACGTCGACTTCATCGAGGGCCTCAGCCCCGCCGTCTCCATCGACCAGAAGTCCACCTCGAAGAACCCGCGGTCGACGGTCGGCACCATCACCGAGGTCTACGACTACCTCCGCCTGCTCTACGCGCGCGCCGGGCGCCCGCACTGCCCGACCTGCGGCGCCCCGATCGAGCGGCAGACGCCGCAGCAGATCGTCGACCGGATTCTCGCCCTCGAGGAGGGTGCCCGGTTCCAGGTCCTCGCGCCGGTGATCCGCGGCCGCAAGGGGGAGTACGTCGACCTCTTCCGCCAGCTCCAGGCGCAGGGCTTCTCGCGGGCCCGGGTCGACGGCGAGCTGCACCCGCTGGACAACCCGCCGGCCCTGGACAAGAAGCTCAAGCACACGATCGAGGTGGTCGTCGACCGGCTCGCGGTCAAGGAGTCCGCCAAGCGGCGGCTCACCGACTCGGTGGAGACCGCTCTCGGCCTGGCTGGCGGCCTGGTCCTGTTCGACTTCGTCGACACCGGCGAGGAGCTGCGGTTCAGCGAGAAGATGGCGTGCCCCAACGAGCACCCCATCGACACCGACGACCTCGAGCCGCGGTCGTTCTCGTTCAACAGCCCCTTCGGCGCCTGCCCGGCCTGCACAGGTCTCGGCACGCGCATGGAGGTCGATCCGGAGCTGGTCGTTCCCGACCCCACCGCGACGCTCGCGGAGGGCGCGCTGCAGCCCTGGAGCCACGCGCACGTCGCCGACTACTTCGGCAAGCTGCTCATCGCGCTCGGCGAGGAGATCGGGTTCGACGTCGACACCCCGTGGGAGAAGCTGCCCGCGAAGGCGCAGAAGTCGATCCTCGACGGCCATCCCACCAAGGTCCACGTCGTGACGCGCAACCGCTACGGTCGCGAGCGCGCCTACTACGCCGACTTCGAGGGCGTCCGGCGGTACGTCGAGCGCCGCCACCGCGAGGCCGAGAGCGACGTCAGCCGCGAGCGCATGGAGGGCTTCATGCGCGAGGTGCCGTGCCCGACCTGTCGTGGGTCCCGGCTCAAGCCGGTCTCGCTGTCGGTGACGCTCGGTTCCGGTGGCAGGAACATCGCCGAGGTCTGCGCGATGCCGATCAGCGACGCTGCCGACTACCTGCGCAACCTGGACCTGACCGCCCGCGAGCGGCAGATCGGCGAGCGGGTGCTCAAGGAGATCCAGGAGCGGCTCAACTTCCTGCTCGACGTCGGCCTCGACTACCTGTCCCTCGACCGGCCGTCCGGCAGCCTCTCCGGCGGCGAGGCGCAGCGGATCCGGCTCGCCACGCAGATCGGCGCCGGCCTGGTCGGCGTCCTCTACGTCCTCGACGAGCCGTCGATCGGCCTGCACCAGCGCGACAACCAGAAGCTGATCGAGACACTGGTCCGGCTCAAGGACCTCGGCAACACGCTGATCGTCGTCGAGCACGACGAGGACACCATCAAGGTGGCCGACTGGATCGTCGACATCGGCCCGGGCGCCGGTGAGCACGGGGGTCAGGTCATCCACTCCGGCACGGTCAAGGACCTGCTCGAGCACCGCGACTCGCTGACCGGGCAGTACCTCTCCGGTCGTCGCGAGATCGCCGTGCCCGCCGTCCGCCGCCCGCGCACGATCGGTCGCGAGCTCAAGGTGATCGGGGCCAAGGAGCACAACCTGCAGAACGTCGATGTGGCGTTCCCGCTGGGGATGTTCGTGGCGGTCACCGGTGTGTCCGGCTCGGGCAAGTCGACGCTGGTCAACGACATCCTCTACACCTCGCTCGCCAAGCAGATCTACGGTGCACGGACCATCCCCGGCCGGCACCAGAAGATCACCGGCCTCGAGCACGTCGACAAGGTGATCCACGTCGACCAGTCGCCGATCGGCCGCACGCCGCGCTCCAACCCGGCGACGTACACGGGTGTCTTCGACCACGTCCGCAAGCTGTTCGCGCAGACGCCCGAGGCGAAGGTCCGCGGCTACCTGCAGGGCCGGTTCTCGTTCAACGTCAAGGGTGGTCGCTGCGAGGCGTGCGCCGGCGACGGCACGATCAAGATCGAGATGAACTTCCTGCCCGACGTCTATGTCCCGTGCGAGGTCTGCCACGGCGCCCGCTACAACCGCGAGACGCTCGAGGTGCACTACAAGGGCAAGACGATCGCGGACGTCCTCGACATGCCGATCGAGGAGGCTGCGGAGTTCTTCGCCGCGGTGCCCGCGATCGCGCGGCACATGAAGACGCTGTGCGAGGTGGGTCTGGGCTACGTCCGGCTCGGCCAGCCCGCGACGACGCTCTCCGGCGGCGAGGCGCAGCGCGTCAAGCTGGCCGCCGAGCTGCAGAAGAGGTCCACCGGCCGCACGGTCTACGTGCTCGACGAGCCCACCACGGGCCTGCACTTCGAGGACATCCGCAAGCTGCTCGGCGTGCTCTCCAGCCTGGTCGACAAGGGCAACACCGTCCTCGTCATCGAGCACAACCTCGACGTGATCAAGACGGCCGACTGGATCGTCGACATGGGGCCCGAGGGCGGCTCCCGCGGCGGCACGGTCGTCGCGCAGGGGAGCCCCGAGGACATCGTCAAGGTGGAGGCCAGCCACACCGGGGCCTTCCTCAGGCCGCTGCTCGAGGGGCGCGAGGCGAAGCAGACGAAGGCGAAGCGGGCCGCCAAGGCCTAACCGGCCGCGGTCGCCCGCCACGCGCTGTCGCGCGGCGACCGGCGGCGGTCGAGGCGGGCGTCGAGCACGGCGCGCGCCTCGTCCCAGCGCTCGGCGCGGATCAGGGCGGCGATGCGCGCCTCCTCGACGATCTCGCGCTGGGCGTCCGAGCCACCCAGCCGCCAGACCTGCGGTCCGAGTGCGCAGAGCCGGTCGGCGGCCTCCGAGTGGTGGCCGCGGACCATGCCGGCGAGCGCGCCGGCGAGCGAGGCGACCACGCCCCGGAAGGTCGGGTGCTCGTGTGCCGACGCCCAGCGCTCGAGGTCGTCGAGAGCGTCCGCGTCACCGCAGGCGAGCTGCGCGGTCGCGACGTGCATCGCGAGGAAGGGCGTGGCCGGCTGCGCGAGCGTGCTCGGCCGGGTGGCGGCCATGATCTCGCCGAAGTCGGGGACGCCGGTGGCGTCCGGGGTCAGCGCCCAGCGGAACAGCAGCGAGCCGCCGTCGACCAGCGCGCGGCAGCCGACCGCGCCGTGCGGGTCCAGCTGGCTGCGGTAGCGACGACGTACGGCGTCCAGGTCGCCGAGCGAGAGCTCGTGCATCGCCGCGTGCCAGGAGAAGTGGGACAGCGACTCGGTCCGGGCGCCGTCGGCGAGCACCCAGTCGCTCATCCAGGCGAGGCCCGCCTCGTGGTCGCCGGTCTCGTAGTGCGCGTGCGCGCGGGCATGGGCGGAGTGACCCGCACTCGGCTCGACGGCGAGGGATGCGCAGGAGAGCGACATGGCCTCGTCGAAGCGACACTGCTCCTGGCGCATGAAGGCCAGCAGGCCGGCGTACCACCAGTCGTCGCCGTACGCCGGAGCCGCACCCTCGACGATGGCCCACGCCTGCTCGGGCACCTCCGTCGCGCCCGCGAACGCGATCGTCGGCACGGCGGTGGAGAGCAGCAGGGCATCCGCGGGGTGCTCGGCCACGTGGCGCAGCAGGGGGCCGGTGTCGCCTTCGAGGTAGCAGGTCAGCGCATAGATGTGGGACCGCTCGCGGTCACCGGCGCGGCCGGCGTGCACCCGTGCCCGCGAGATCCGCGCCGCGACGTCGACCGGCGCGCCCATCTCGTGGCCGAGCAGGGCCAACGCCGCGTGCGCGAGGGCGAACGTCGGGTCGTGCGCGATCGCCTCGGCGAAGTGGTCGACGGCCCCGGTGCGCAGCCGCAGCACGTCCAGCAGACCTTCCGTGTACGCCGCCGCAGCAGCCGGCGTGGTGCTCAGCCGCAAGCCGTAGGGGTCGACGGGGTACATGGAATAACACTAGACCAGTGGACTTTGAAATCCGGTGTTGCGGACGGCATGGCGGGGGAGTCGGTGCCGCTCCGTAGGGTGGGGCCGTGCCACTGCTCAACCGCCCCCGGACCGGGGACATCCCCACCGAGCCGGGCGTCTACCGGTGGCGCGACAAGACCGGCCGCGTCATCTACGTCGGCAAGGCGAAGAACCTGCGGGCGCGGCTGACGTCGTACTTCCAGGACGTGTCGAACCTGCACCCGCGTACCGCCACGATGGTCACGACCGCGGCGACCGTGGAGTGGACGGTCGTGAAGACCGAGGTCGAGGCGCTGCAGCTGGAGTACTCCTGGATCAAGGAGTTCGACCCGCGGTTCAACGTGAAGTACCGCGACGACAAGTCCTACCCGTGGCTGGCGGTCACCGTGGGTGAGGAGTTCCCGCGCGTGATGGTGGGGCGTGGCGCGAAACGCAAGGGCACCCGCTACTTCGGCCCGTACAGCCACGCCTGGGCGATCCGCGAGACCGTCGACATCCTGCTGCGGGTCTTCCCGATGCGGTCGTGCAGCAACGGCGTCTTCAAGCGTTCGGGGCAGATCGGCCGGCCGTGCCTGCTCGGCTACATCGACAAGTGCTCGGCCCCGTGCGTCGGCAACATCAGCGCCGAGGACCACCGCGCCATCGTCGACGACTTCTGCGAGTTCATGGCCGGCCGCACCGCCGCGTTCACCAAGCGCATCGAGAAGGAGATGTACGCCGCGTCCGACGCGCTCGACTTCGAGAAGGCCGCTCGGCTGCGCGACGACCTCGGCGCGATGCACAAGGCGCTCGAGAAGCAGGCGGTGGTGCTCGGCGACGGCGCCGACGCCGACGTCATCGCGCTCGCCGAGGACCCGCTCGAGGTCGCGGTGCAGATCTTCTACGTCCGAGGTGGTCGGATCCGCGGTCAGCGCGGCTGGGTCGCCGACCGCACCGAGGAGGGAGGCACGCCCGAGCTGGTCGAGACCTTCCTGCTCCAGCTGTACGCCGGCGTGGAGCCCGAGGAGGCCCGCGACGCCGTGCCGCGGGAGATCCTGGTGCCCGCGCTGCCGCCGGACCTCGCCACCTTCGAGCAGCTGCTCGGCGACCTGCGGGGCAGCCGGGTCGACATCCGGGTGCCGCAGAGGGGCGACAAGAAGGCGCTCCAGGCCACCGTCGCGCGCAACGCCACCGAGGCGCTGGCGCTGCACAAGACCAAGCGGGCCAGCGACCTGACCACCCGCAACCGGGCGCTCGCCGAGATCGCCGACGCGCTCGAGCTGGACGAGGCGCCGCTGCGGATCGAGTGCTACGACGTCTCCCACCTGCAGGGCACGGAGATCGTGGCCTCGATGGTGGTCTTCGAGGACGGGCTGTCCCGCAAGGGCGAGTACCGGCGGTTCGTCATCAAGGACCAGGACGGCTCGGACGACGTCCGGGCGATGCACGAGGTCATCACCCGGCGGTTCCGGCGGCTGCTCGACGAGCAGGCCAACAGCGAGCTGCGCGCGGGAGACGGTGAGCAAGGGCCGATGCTGGTCGACCCCGACACCGGTCGCCCGCGGAAGTTCGCCTACGCGCCGGGACTGGTCGTCGTCGACGGCGGCGCGCCCCAGGTCGCGGCCGCCCAGCGGGCGCTCGACGAGCTCGGCATCGACGACATCCCGGTCTGCGGCCTTGCGAAGCGGCTCGAGGAGGTGTGGCTGCCCGGCCAGGAGGACCCGGTCATCCTGCCGCGCACGTCCGAGGGGCTCTACCTGCTGCAGCGGGTCCGCGACGAGGCGCACCGGTTCGCGATCACGCACCACCGCAACCGGCGGTCGTCGTCGATGGTCGAGTCGGTCCTGGACGACGTACCGGGGCTGGGGGAGGTACGCCGCAAGACCCTGCTGCGGCACTTCGGCTCGCTGAAGAAGCTCCGCACGGCGACCGTCGAGGAGCTGGCCGTCGTACCAGGGATCGGGCCGCGGACCGCCGCTGCGATCAAGGACGCGGTGGCGCTCGACGACGCGAAGCGGTCGGCGACCCGGAAGAATGGCAGCCATGACTGACGCACCGCCCGCGGAGGGGCACGGCCAGCTCGTGGTCGTCACCGGCATGACCGGTGCCGGCCGCAGCACGGCCGCGAAGGAGCTCGAGGACCTCGGGTACTTCGTCGTCGACAACCTGCCGCCCAGCCTGCTGCCCGAGGTCGTGCGGCTCGTCGACGAGAGCCAGGGCCACCTGCAGCCCGTCGCGGTCGTGGTCGACGTCCGCTCCGGCTCCTTCTTCCAGAGCCTCGCCAACACGCTCGGCCAGGGCGTCGCGGGCCGCGACACGACGCTGCTGTTCCTCGACGCGAGCGACGAGGTCCTCGTACGCCGCCAGGAGGCCGCCCGTCGCCCGCACCCGCTGCAGGAGGGCGGGCGCCTGCTCGACGGCGTCCACCGGGAACGGGTCGCCCTCAGCGACCTCCGCGGCGGCGCTGACCTGGTGATCGACACCAGCAACATCAACATCCACCAGCTCACCTCACGGATCGCCGAGGCGTTCGGCACCGACGACGCGACCCGGCTCCGGGTGTCGGTGGTGAGCTTCGGCTTCAAGTACGGCATCCCGATCGACGCCGACTACGTGGCCGACATGAGGTTCCTGCCGAACCCGTTCTGGGTGCCGGAGCTGCGCAACCACACCGGCCGCGACGAGGACGTGGCGGAGTTCGTGAAGTCGCAGCCCGGCGCGGAGGAGTTCCTGCAGGGCTACGTGCCGGTCCTGACCGGGGTCGCCGAGGGCTACCTGCGCGAGGGCAAGCGCTTCTTCCGCGTGGCCGTCGGCTGCACGGGCGGCAAGCACCGCAGCGTCGCGATGAGCGAGGAGATCGCCCACCGGCTGCGCGACCTCGGCTACCTCGCGCGGGCGATCCACCGCGACCTCGGGCGGGAGTGACGTGGCGGAGCTGGACTTCGGTGATCGCGCCCAGGCGGTCGTCGCGCTCGGTGGCGGGCACGGCCTGCACGCCTCGCTCAGCGCGCTGCGCCACCTGGTCGACGACCTGACCATCGACGAGCTGACGGCTGTCGTCACGGTGGCCGACAACGGCGGCTCGTCGGGGCGGCTGCGCGGTCAGTTCGACGTGCTGCCGCCGGGCGACCTGCGGATGGCCCTGGCCGCGCTGTGTGGCGACGACGAGTGGGGTGCGACCTGGGCGCGGCTGCTCCAGCACCGGTTCGCCGGCGACGGCGACATGCGCGACCACGTCGTCGGCAACCTGCTCATCGTGGGCCTGTGGGAGCTGCTCGGCGACCACGTCGACGCGCTGGACTGGGTCGGCCGGCTGCTCGGCGCCAAGGGCCGGGTCCTGCCCATGGCCCTCACTCCGATGGACATCACCGCCGAGGTGCGGGGCCTGGTGCCGGACGACCCGGACGCGCTCGTCGCGGTCCGCGGCCAGGTCGAGGTGGCGACCACGGACGGGGTGATCGACTCGGTCGCGCTCGTCCCGAAGGACCCCGAGGTCAGCCCCGCGGTCATCACCGCCATCGAGGAAGCCGACTGGGCCGTCCTTGGCCCGGGCTCGTGGTTCAGCTCGGTCATCCCGCACCTGCTCGTGCCCCAGCTGCGGGACGCACTGGTCCGTACGACGGCCCGGCTGGTCGTCGTGCTCAACCTGGCCGAGCAGCCGGGGGAGACCGGCGGCTTCGGGCCGGCCGACCACCTCGGCGTACTCCTCGAGCACGCGCCGGACCTCACCATCGACACCGTGATCGCGGACCGCGCCGGTGTGACCAGCGACCCCGAGCAGCAGGCCGAGCTGGAGCAGATGGTGCAGGCCCTGGGGGCGCGCCTGGTGCTCGACGACGTGGCTGCCGACGACGGCACCCCACGTCACGACGTGACCCGCCTCGCAGCGACGTACGCCCGCGTCTTCGCTCGTGGCGAGGGTCGTTGACGCGCATGCGAGGATCGTCCCCATGGCGATGACGGGTCAGGTCAAGGCGGAGCTCTCGGCGATCCCGGTGACGAAGGTCTGCTGCCGCAAGGCCGAGGTCGCCTCGACGTTGCGCTTCGCCGGCGGGCTGCACATCGTCGGTGGCCGGATCGTGGTCGAGGCCGAGCTGGACACCGGCGCGGCCGCACGCCGGCTGCGCAAGGACATCTCCGAGATCTACGGCCAGACCTCCGACGTGGTGATGGTCCAGGGCAACGGGCTGCGCAAGGGCAGCCGGTACATCGTCCGTGTCGTCCGCGACGGTGAGGCCCTGGCGCGGCAGACCGGTCTGCTCGACCAGCGGGGCCGTCCGGTCCGCGGTCTGCCGCCGGCCGTCGTCTCCGGGGGAGCCTGCGACGCGGTCGCGGCGTGGCGGGGTGCCTTCCTCGCCCACGGGTCCCTGACCGAGCCCGGCCGCTCCTCGTCGCTCGAGGTGACCTGCCCTGGCTCCGAGGCTGCGCTCGCCCTGGTCGGTGTCTCGCGCCGGCTCGGCATCCAGGCCAAGGCCCGTGAGGTCCGTGGCGTCGACCGCGTCGTGATCCGCGACGGCGATGCCATCGGTCAGCTGCTCACCCGGCTCGGAGCGCACGAGACCCTGATGGCCTGGGAGGAGCGGCGGATGCGCCGCGAGGTCCGTGCCACGGCCAACCGGCTCGCGAACTTCGACGACGCCAACCTTCGGCGCTCCGCCCGGGCGGCGGTCACGGCCGGTGCGCGCGTCGAGCGCGCGATGGAGATCCTCGGCGACGAGGTGCCCGACCACTTGAAGCTCGCCGGCACGCTGCGGCTCGAGCACAAGAACGCCTCGCTGGAGGAGCTCGGCCAGCTGCACGAGCCCGCCCTCACCAAGGACGCGATCGCCGGCCGCATCCGGCGGCTGCTGGCCATGGCCGACAAGCGGGCCGAGGAGCTGGGCATCCCGGACACCGAGGCCTCGCTGACTCCGGAGATGCTCGTCGACGAGGGCTGATGCCGGCTCCGGTTGTTGGCTAGGGTCGAGGGAGACGCATGACCTGCGTCACACCGGGCAACACCCCACCTGACAGAGGAGCTCTGACAGTGACTGTGCGTGTAGGCATCAACGGATTCGGCCGGATCGGGCGCAACTTCTTCCGGGCGGTGAGGGACAGCGGTCTCGACATCGAGATCGTGGCGGTCAACGACCTCACCGACACGGCAACGCTCGCCCACCTGCTCAAGTACGACTCGATCCTGGGGCGGCTCGACGCCGAGGTGAAGTCGACCGAGGGGTCGATCACCGTCGGTGACGCCGAGATCGCGGTGACCGCCGAGCGTGACCCGGCGCAGCTGAGGTGGGGCGAGCTCGGGGTCGACGTCGTGGTCGAGTCGACGGGCTTCTTCACCGACGCCACCAAGGCACGGGCGCACGTCGACGGCGGCGGTGCGAGGAAGGTGATCATCTCCGCGCCGGCGACCAACGAGGACGCCACGATCGTGATGGGCGTGAATGAGGACGTCTACGACCCGGCCCGGCACACGGTCATCTCCAACGCGTCGTGCACCACGAACTGCCTGGCCCCGATGGCGAAGGCCCTGCACGAGGCCATCGGCATCGAGCGCGGGCTGATGACCACCGTGCACGCCTACACGGCCGACCAGAACCTGCAGGACAACATCCACAAGGACCTGCGCCGTGCCCGTGCGGCGGCGCTCAACATCGTGCCCACCTCGACCGGCGCCGCGAAGGCGATCGGCCTGGTCATGCCGGACCTCAAGGGCAAGCTGGACGGCTACGCCCTGCGCGTCCCGACGCCGACCGGCTCGCTCACCGACCTGTCGTTCTCGGCGTCCCGGGAGACGAGCGTCGAGGAGGTCAACGAGGCGGTCCGGGCGGCGGCCGACGGCCGGATCCTCAAGTACTCCACCGACCCCATCGTCTCCTCCGACATCGTCACCGACTCGGCCTCCTGCATCTTCGACGCACCGCTCACGAAGGTGATCGGCGACCAGGTCAAGGTGGCCGGCTGGTACGACAACGAGTGGGGCTACTCGAACCGGCTCGCGGACCTCGTGGTGCACGTAGGCGCTACGCTCCCGGCCTGATGGCTACCTTCAACGTTCTCGACGACGCGTTCCTGTCCACGGTCTCCGGCAAGAGGGTCCTGGTCCGATCGGACCTCAACGTCCCCCTCGACGGCGCGACCATCACCGACGACGGCCGGATCCGCGCCAGCGTGCCCACCATCCAGAAGCTGGCCGACGCCGGCGCGCGGGTGGTCGTGACGGCGCACCTCGGCCGGCCGAAGGGCGAGCCGGACCCGGCGTACTCCCTGGCGCCCGTCGCTGCCCGCCTCGGCGAGCTGCTCGGTGCCGACGTCGCATTCGCGACCGACACCGTCGGCGAGTCGGCGCGGACCGTCGTGGCCGGGTTGGCGGACGGCCAGGTCGCCCTGCTCGAGAACGTCCGGTTCAACGCCGGCGAGACGAGCAAGGACGACGTGGAGCGCGGCGCCTTCGCCGACCGCCTCGCCGGCCTCGCCGACGTCTTCGTGTCCGACGGCTTCGGTGTCGTCCACCGCAAGCAGGCGAGCGTGTACGACGTCGCCCAGCGGCTCCCGCACGCGATGGGCACGCTCGTCGCGGCCGAGATCGACGTCCTGCGCCGGCTGACCGAGGACCCGGAGCGTCCCTACGTCGTGGTGCTCGGTGGCTCGAAGGTCTCCGACAAGCTCGGCGTCATCGACAACCTCCTCGCTAAGGCCGACAAGCTGCTCATCGGCGGCGGCATGGTGTTCACGTTTCTCAAGGCCCAGGGCCACGAGGTCGGCAAGAGCCTGCTCGAGGAGGACCAGGTCCCGACCTGCCTCGACTACCTGCGGCGCGCCGCCGACACCGGTGTCGAGATCGTCCTGCCGACCGACGTCGTCGTGGCGGACGCGTTCGGGGACGAGGCCTCGGCGCGGGTGGTCGCGGCCGACGCGATCCCGGCTGACGCGCTCGGCCTCGACATCGGTCCGGAGTCCGGTGCGGCCTTCGCGGCGGCCCTCGCCGACGCCCGCACGGTCTTCTGGAACGGCCCGATGGGCGTCTTCGAGCAGCCGGCGTTCGCCGAGGGCACCCGCGCGGTCGCCGAGGCGCTCACGAAGACCGACGGCCTCTCCGTCGTCGGCGGCGGTGACTCCGCCGCGGCGGTGCGCACGCTCGGGTTCGACGAGGCCTCGTTCGGCCACATCTCGACCGGCGGTGGTGCGAGCCTGGAGTACCTCGAGGGCAAGCAGCTCCCCGGCATCACGGTGCTGGAGGACTGACCCGTGGTCTCGACAAGCTCGACCTCCGGCCGCACCCCGCTGATGGCGGGCAACTGGAAGATGAACCTCAACCACGCCGAAGCGGTGGCGCTGGTGCAGAAGCTGGCGTTCACGCTGGCCGACAAGCGCCACGACCACGCGAAGGCCGAGGTCGCGGTCATCCCGCCGTTCACCGACATCCGCTCGGTCCAGACCGTCATCGACGGCGACCGCCTCGCCATCCGGTACGGCGCCCAGGACGTCTCCGAGCACGAGAGCGGCGCGTACACGGGGGAGATCTCGGCCGGGATGCTGGCCAAGCTCGGCTGCTCGTACGTCATCGTCGGCCACTCCGAGCGCCGCCAGTACCACGCCGAGACCGACGCGGTGGTCGCCGCCAAGGCGAAGGCGGCCCTGGGCGCGGGCATGACCCCGATCGTCTGCGTCGGCGAAGGGCTGGAGGTCCGCCAGGCGGGCGAGCAGGTCCCGTTCACCATGGCCCAGGTCGAGGGCTCCCTCGCCGGCCTGAGCAAGAAGCAGGTCGGCGGTCTGGTCATCGCCTACGAGCCGGTCTGGGCCATCGGCACCGGTGAGGTCGCCACCCCGGAGGACGCGCAGGAGGTCTGCGAGGCCATCCGCGGCCAGGTGCGGGAGTCGTACGGCGACGAGGCAGCCGACGGGGTCCGCATCCTGTACGGCGGCTCAGTCAAGGCCGCGAACGTCGCCGGCATCATGGCGAAGCCCGATGTGGACGGCTGCCTGGTCGGCGGCGCCAGTCTCCTGGCCGACGAGTTCGGCGGGATCTGCCGGTTCTACGACATGCCGTCTCTCGGCTGACCCTCGGTGCCGTCACCCGCTCGTCCCTGACGTAGGATTCCCAGCGTGTTGTC
Source organism: Nocardioides maradonensis (assembly GCF_054777115.1). Lineage (NCBI taxonomy): Bacteria > Bacillati > Actinomycetota > Actinomycetes > Propionibacteriales > Nocardioidaceae > Nocardioides > Nocardioides maradonensis. The sequence goes on from NZ_BAAHAZ010000024.1 coordinate 14,717, forward strand.
GACGCTCCTGACCATCCTGCTCATCATCTGCAGCGTTCTGCTGATCATGCTGGTGCTGCTGCACAAGGGACGCGGGGGCGGGCTCTCGGACATGTTCGGCGGCGGCGTCTCGAGCTCCCTCGGTGGCTCGTCCGTGGCGGAACGCAACCTCGATCGGTTCACGATCGGCATCGGGATCATCTGGTTCGCCTGTGTGATCGCGCTCGGCCTCCTGTTGGCCTACCAGTAACAAACCGATCGACTTCCGGCGCGCCGACGGCCCGCCGGATCAGGCACGTGAGTTGAGGAGAGTCCTTTGGCCGGTGGTGGGAACGCGATCCGCGGTAGTCGGGTCGGCGCGGGTCCGATGGGTGAGGCCGAGCGGGGCGAGGCAGCGCCGCGGCAGGCGGTCACCTACTTCTGCGCCAACGAGCACCGCACGGTGATCTCGTTCTCGGTCGAGGCGACCGCTCCCGACTCCTGGGACTGCCCGAAGTGCGGTCTCCCGGCCGGTCTGGACTCGGAGAACGCTCCGCCGCCGACGAAGATCGAGCCCTACAAGACCCACCTGGCCTACGTGAAGGAGCGTCGCTCCGACAAGGAGGCCCAGGTGATCCTCGAGGACGCCATCCAGCTCCTCCGCTCGCGCCGGAAGTCCGGCGAGATCATCTTCTGACCGGGACGGCCGTGACCACCAGGTTGCGGCGGTAGTGGAACGAGCCTCCGGGCCCGTCCACCCGGTCGGTGCAGGTGATCAGCACCAGCCGCCGGACGAGGTGCTGCGCGAAGAGAGACCGGGGTAGCTCGCGACGGTCGTAGGACCGGGTTGTCGTGACGAGCCAGCGCGTGCTGGCGCCGTCCCAGGTCGTCGTCATGACTGCGCCCGGTCGAGCACGCCGGAGCCTGGCGAACGGGCCGAGGTGGCCGTGGTCGTCGGATACGTGACCCGCGAGCACCGTCGTACCGACGAGGGCGTCGAGCCGTGCCCCGCCGGACCACCACGCGCCGTCGCCGACCGACGGGGGAGTCAGGACGGACCGGCGGAACCCGACAGGTGACAGCGGGAGCTCCACGGCACTTCCCGGGATCCGGACCGCCGCCCCCGGGCCCGCGACACGCATCCCGCGCACCGCGGGACGGGAACCGCCGGTGTCGACGTGCGGGTGCGCCGGCACCCGGGCGGCCTTCGGGCCGACCGTCGTGCTCTCCGCGTCGAGCCCGGGAGATGTCCAGGCGACGGCGAGGGACAGCGCGGTCGCGTCGAGGCGCTCCTGGTAGGTGTAGCAGCCTCCACGTGTGATGGACTGCCTGCCGACGACCAGGCTGCCGGCCGCGGCGACCTCGAGACGGCCGGTCGCCCGGACCGGCGCCCCGGCCCATCGCACGCCACGACAGGTCGCGCCGCGCGGGGCGAGGGGGCCGAGCAGCCGCCAGTGCAGAAGCACCGGGCTTCCCGCGGGGACACCGCTGACCGTCACCAGGTCGTGCAGCTGGTCGCCGACGGTCGCCCGCTGCCGGGAGACCTGGGTGCTCAGCGTGGGCCGCGCTCGGGTGAGCGTGGTCTCGGCGGCCTCTCCGGGCGTGGTCCAGGCCGTCGCCCGTGTGGAGGGTGACGCCTCGAGGCGCTCGACGTACGTGTAGCAGCCGGGGGTGACCAGGGTGGTGCTGCCGACGCGGTAGGTGCTGTCACCGGTCACCGCGAAGGTACCCGAACCGGCCGTGGCCGCGTCCGCCCAGTCCAGCTCGTCACACGTCGACGGACCTGGCTGCAGCGGCCCGAGCAGGCGCCAGTGGCCGGACAGCGTCGAGCTCCCCGCGCCCTGGACCGTGACCGCGTCGGAGATCGTGTCCCCGACGACGCTGCGGTTGCTGGTGACGACCGTGTGCAGGACGGGCCGCGGCAGGGCGGGCAGGGTCGTCGAGCGGACCGCGGCACGTTGCTCCGCCGCGACCGCCACCCGCTGGGAGCGCCCGCCGCTGCGTACCAGCAGGTAGCCGGACGCGGGCACGCCCGTGTAGTGGACGTCGAGGTGCACGGCGTCGCCTCCGCTCCGGCGCCACGCCGGTCTCGCAGCCGCGTCACCGCGCCAGGTGTGGGCACCGCCGGCGAAGGTGCCGCCACGGAGCCGGAGGGAGACCTGCACTCCCGGGACCGCGACACCTTGATCGGACAGCACCGCCAGTGCTGAGACGTGTCCGCCGGCCAGCACGGGACGCCCGGCCGAGTAGCGCCCGGAGATCGACGCATGCGTCTGCAGGTCCGCGAGAAGGGCGCGGTGGCGCAGCCGGATCCGGCCGAACAGAGCCGGCGTCTCGATCCGTACGACGCCCAGGTGCTGGCGCATCCGGGCTCGACCCGAGTTGAGGCCGAGGTCCAGGCCCACCGCCCACCAGAGCGCGGCCGCGGTGACCGCGTCGTGCCGCGCGGCTGTGAGGTACCGCGAGGTGAGGTAGCCGACCCGCGGGTCGCGCCGGAGGATGGTGTCGCCACGCCGATGCGGCCATGAGCGGCGACCGGTGTCGAGACAGATGCCGTACCGACCGTCCGGTAGGCGCGCGACGCCGAGCGCCGCGCCTCCCGAGGTCACGTAGCCGACGAATCCGGGCTCAGCGGTCGTGCCCGGCCCGATCACCTGGCGACCAGGAGCACCGGGTGGCGCAGGGGCGGCGGATCCCGGCCGGACGACGGTGAGGCCGGCGAGGAGCGCAAGGGCGGTGACGAGGATGATGCGGCAGATCTTGTCCATGCCGCCCGATGCTGGTCGCCGGTCCCGACATCACGGCTGGCCGGCGCAACCCCCTGTGGAGACCGCTCATCATCCACAGCCGGCGCGGCATGGGCTGGCCCGCCGTGTGACGTGAGGGATCAGACCTGCGAGGCGGCGGCCTGGTCGAGGAACCAGATCGTCTCCGCGGTGCCGTGCACCCCGCGGGCGGGCGTCTCCTCGACGGACCCCTCCTCGGCCAGCGCACGGCGGACGGCCTCCGCCTTGCCGTCACCGCTGGCCATGAACCAGACCGAGGCCGAGTGCCCCAAGGCCGGGAACGTCAGCGACATCCGCACCGGAGGAGGCTTAGGCGAGCCCGTCACCCCCACGGTGATGTCCTCCGACGCGAGCTGCGGGAAGCCCGGGAAGAGCGACGCGACGTGGCCGTCCGGACCGATGCCGAGCATCGTCACCAGGAACTCGTGCTGGGGCGCGGCGCGGAGCTCGGCGCCGTACGCCCGCGCCGCCTCGTCGACGGAGCACGCCGACGACGGCGTCGGGAAGGCGTGGATCCGCGCCTCGGGCACACCCAGCGGGCCGAGGAAGGCCTCGCGTGCGGCGGTCGAGAGCCGGTCGGGGGAGTCGAGGTCGACGTACCTCTCGTCGCCCCACCAGAAGTCGACGGCGGACCAGTCGACGCCCGAGTCGGGCCCCAGCCGACCGATCTCGCGGTGGACGGCTTCGGCGATCGTGCCGCCGGTCAGGCACACGGCGGGGACGACGCCCGAGGCCTGGGCGTCGGCGAGCCGGCTGACGAGCTCGCCGGCGATCGTCGTGGCGAGGGCCTCCGCGTCCGGGTGGACCTCGATCCGGGGAGCAAGGGCATCCATCACGACCTCCGGTGCCGCTCGTAGTACTCGATCAGCTCCTGCGTCGATGCGTCCTGCTCGGCCAGCGCGGCGCGGTCGCCGCCGACCGCGGGTGCGATCTGCAGCGCGAGCTGCTTGCCGAGCTCGACGCCCCACTGGTCGAAGCTGTCGATGCCCCAGACCGCGCCCTCGGTGAAGGTGATGTGCTCGTAGAGCGCGATCAGCTGGCCGAGCACGGACGGGGTGAGCGCCGGCGCCATGATCGACGTCGTCGGCCGGTTGCCGGGGAACACGCGCGCGGCGACGATCTTCTCGGGCGTGCCCTCGGCGCGGACCTCGTCGGGCGTCTTGCCGAACGCGAGCGCCTGCGTCTGGGCGAAGAAGTTCGACAGGAACAGCTCGTGCACGTCGGTCTCGCCGTCGCGCAGCGGGTAGGCCGGCGTCGCGAAGGCGATGAAGTCGGCCGGCACGAGGTCGGTGCCCTGGTGCAGCAGCTGGTAGAACGCGTGCTGGCCGTTGGTGCCCGGCTCGCCCCAGAACACCTCGCCCGTCTTGGACGTGACCGGCGAGCCGTCCCAGCGCACGGACTTGCCGTTGGACTCCATCGTGAGCTGCTGGAGGTACGCCGGGAACCGGTGCAGCAGCTGCGCGTAGGGGAGCACGGCGTGGGTGCCGGCACCGAGGAAGTTGCGGTACCAGATGTTCATCAGGCCCATCAGCGCCGGCACGTTGCGCTCGAGCGGGGTCGTGCGGAAGTGCTCGTCCATCAGGTGCATGCCGCCGAGGAACTCCGCGAACCGGTCGTGCCCGATCGCGATCGCGAGCGAGGTGCCGATCGTGGAGTCCACGGAGTAGCGGCCGCCGACCCAGTCCCAGAAGCCGAACGCGTTGGCGGGGTCGATGCCGAACTCGGCGACCTTGTCGAGCGCCGTCGAGACGGCGACGAAGTGCCGCGAGACGGCCTCGTTGTCCTCGCCGTGGAACAGGCCCCGCGCCCGGAGGTTGCCGAGCAGCCAGGCCCGGCACAGCCGCGCGTTCGTCAGCGTCTCCAGGGTGCTGAAGGTCTTGCTGGAGACGATGAACAGCGTGGTGGTCGGGTCGAGGTCGGCGAGCTTGCGCGCCGCGTCGGTCGGGTCGATGTTGCTGATGAACCGGCACTCCAGATCCAGGTGCCGGTACGGCGCCAGGGCCTCGTAGGCCATCACCGGCCCGAGGTCGGAACCGCCGATGCCGATGTTGACGACCGTCTTGATGCGGCGGCCGGTCACCCCCTTCCACTCACCGGAGCGGATCTGGGAGGCGAACGCGTACATGTGCTCGAGCGCGGCGTGCACGTCGGCCACGACGTTCTTGCCGTTCACCACCAGCGACGCGTCTGCGGGGAGCCGCAGCGCGGTGTGCAGCACGGAACGGTTCTCGGTGACGTTGATCGGCTCGCCCCGGAACATCGCGTCGCGTCGCTCGACCAGCCCGACCGCGTCGGCGAGCTCCACGAGCGTGCCGAGGATGTCGTGGGTGATCAGGCCCTTGGACAGGTCGACGTGCAGGTCGGCCGCGTCGAAGGTCATCCGCCCGACCCGGTCGGGGTCCTCCGCGAACCATCCGCGGAGGTCCGGGCGGAAGCCGTCCCTGTACCCGCTCAACGCCTTCCAGGGAGCCGTCGTCGTGGCGTCGACGGGCGGCTGGCTCACGATGCGGCGCCGTCCATCTGGCCCTTGACCGTCTCGACGAGCTCCGTCCAGGAGACCTTGAACTTGTCCACGCCCTCGGTCTCCAGGACCCGGAACACGTCCGGCAGGTCGACGCCGAGCGCCGCGATCCCGTCGAACACGGCCTGGGCCTCGGCGCCACGACCGGTGACGACGTCACCGCGGACCTCGCCGTGGTCGGCGAAGGCCTGCATGGTCTTCTCGGGCATGGTGTTGACCGTGTCGGCGACGACGAGGTCGGCGACGTACATGGTGTCGGCGTACGCCGGGTTCTTCACGCCGGTCGAGGCCCACAGCGGGCGCTGCGGGTTGGCACCCTTCGCGGCGAGGGCCTGCCAGCGCTCGGAGGCGGAGACCTCCTCGAACGCCGCGTAGGCGAGGATCGCGTTGGCGACGGCGGCCTTGCCGCGAGCCGCGAGCGCCTCGTCGGAGCCGATCTTCTCGAGCCGGGCGTCGATCTCGGTGTCCACACGCGACACGAAGAACGAGGCGACCGACTGGATCGTCGACAGGTCGATGCCCTTCTCCGCGGCCTGCTCCAGGCCGGCGAGGTAGGCGTCCATCACCTGGCGGTGGCGCTCGACCGAGAAGATCAGCGTCACGTTCACCGAGATGCCCTCGGCGATGACCGCCGTGATCGCGGGCAGGCCCTCGAGGGTGGCAGGGATCTTGATGAGGGCGTTCGGACGGTCGACCTCGGCCCACAGCGCCTTCGCCGAGGCGATGGTGGCGTCGGTGTCGTTGGCGAGGGTGGGCTCGACCTCGATGGAGACCCGTCCGTCCGCCTTGGTCGCCGCGGCGACGGGAGCGAGGATGTCGCACGCGTTGCGGACGTCCTCGGTGGTGAGCGCGAAGATCACCTCGTCGGCGTTGCTGCCCGCGGCGACGAGCTCGCGAACCTGGGCGTCGTACCGCTGCCCCTTCGCGATGGCGCTCGCGAAGATCGTCGGGTTCGTGGTCACCCCCACGACGGAGCTGTTGGTGACGAGGTCCGCGAGGTTCCCCGTCTCGATGCGCTCGCGCGAGAGGTCGTCCAGCCAGATGGAAACGCCCGCGTCGCTCAGTGCCTTGAGCCGGTCACTCATCAGATCCTCCGTAGGTCTCGGTTGTCTTCCACGGTACGTCGGGCTACTTGCCGAAGTCGTTCGCGACGTTGATGCTGTCCTTCGCCGCGGCGACGACCCGCTCGGGCGTGAAGCCGAACTCCCGGAACAGCGTGGCCGCGTCGGCGCTGGCGCCGTAGTGGTCGATGCTGACGATCCGGCCGGCGTCGCCGACGTACTCGCGCCAGCCCTGCTTCACGCCGGCCTCGACGGACACGCGCGCCTTGACGATCGGCGGGATGACGCTGTCGCGGTAGGCCTGGGTCTGCGCCTCGAACCACTCCACGCAGGGCAGGGACACGACGCGCGCGTTGATCCCGTCGGCCTTGAGCTGCTCGCGCGCGGCCACCGCGAGCTGCACCTCCGAGCCGGTGGCGATGAGCACGACGTCGGGCTCGCCGCCGTCGGCGTCGATGAGGACGTAGCCGCCCTTCGCGACGCCGTCGGTGGTCGCGAAGCCGTCGGTGCCGCGCGGGAACGTCGGCACGTTCTGACGGCTGAGGATCAGCGCGGCGGGGCGGTCGTTGTGGGCGAGGACGGAGGCCCAGGCCGCGGCGGTCTCGTTCGCGTCGGCGGGCCGGACCACGTCCAGACCGGGGATCGCCCGCAGCGCCGCGAGGTGCTCGATCGGCTGGTGGGTCGGGCCGTCCTCGCCGAGACCGACGGAGTCGTGGGTCCAGACGTGGATGACCGGAGCGCCCATCAGCGCACCGACGCGGACCGCTCCGCGCATGTAGTCGGAGAACTGCAGGAACGTGCCGCCGAAGACACGGGTGCCGCCGTGCAGCGCGATGCCGTTCATGATCGCGCCCATGCCGTGCTCGCGGATGCCGAAGTGCAGCACCCGGCCGTGCAGCGGGTCGCCCTTCCACTCGCCGGTCGAGCGGTCGGCGGGGATGAAGGACGGTGCGCCCTTGATCGTGGTGTTGTTGGACCCCGCGAGGTCGGCAGAGCCGCCCCAGAGCTCGGGCATGACGGGCGCGATCGCGTTGATCACCTGGCCGGAGGCCGCGCGGGTCGCGAGGCCCTTGGCGTCGGCGTCGAACACCGGCAGCGCGTCGGAGAGGCCCTCGGGCAGGGAGCGGGTGCGCATCCGGGCGAGGACCTTCTCGGCGTCGGGGTTGGCCGTCGCCCACGCGTCGTACTGCTGCTGCCACTCGGCCTCCGCGGCCTTGCCGCGAGCGACGAGCTCGCGGGTGTGGGCGAGCACCTCGGCGGGGACCTCGAAGTGCTTCTCGGGGTCGAAGCCGAGGACCTTCTTGGTGGCCGCGACCTCGTCCGCCCCGAGCGCGCTGCCGTGCGCCGCCTCGGTGTTCTGCGCGTCGGGCGCCGGCCACGCGATGACGGTGTGGAGGACGATCAGCGACGGCTTGTCGGTGACGGCGTCGGCGGCGCGGATCGCGTCGTACAGCGCGGGCACGTCCTCGTGGTAGCCGCTGCCGGAGTAGGCCTTGCCGTTGTCGGTCCAGTCGACGGTCTGGACGTGCCAGCCGTAGGCCTCGTAGCGCTTCGCCACGTCCTCGTTGAACGCGACGTCGGTGTCGCCCTCGATCGAGATGCGGTTGCAGTCGTAGATGACCGTCAGGTTGCCCAGCTCCTGGGTGCCGGCGATGGACGACGCCTCGCTCGAGACGCCCTCCTCCAGGTCGCCGTCGGAGCAGATCACGTAGACGTGGTGGTCGAACGGCGACTCGCCGCCCGGGGTGTCCGGGTCGAGCAGGCCACGTTCGCGGCGGGCGGCCATCGCCATGCCCACAGCGTTGGCCACGCCCTGGCCGAGCGGACCGGTCGTGACCTCGACGCCGGCCGTGTGCCCGTACTCCGGGTGCCCCGGGGTCTTGCTGCCCCAGGTGCGCAGCGCCTCGATGTCGGAGAGCTCGAGCCCGAAGCCGCCCAGGTAGAGCTGGTTGTAGAGCGTGATCGAGCTGTGCCCGCACGACAGCACGAACCGGTCACGACCCATCCAGGTGGGGTCGTTGGGGTTGTGCCGCATGACCTTCTGGAAGAGCAGGTACGCCGCCGGGGCGAGGCTCATCGCCGTACCGGGGTGACCGTTCCCGACCTTCTGGACGGCGTCCATCGCGAGCACGCGGGCGGTGTCGACCGCCTTCTTGTCCAGGTCGGTCCACTGCAGCTCCGGCGTCATGACTCCGACCCTATCGAGGCGACCAGAGCGAGCGACAGTGCGGGCGAGGGACGAGCCCGGCACTGGCCGCGAGCGAGGGAGCAAGCCGCGAAGCGGCACCGGCGTGGGGAAGCCAACAGGGCCTCGAAGGCTGGACGAGCGGGGAACCCGGCTACACTCGCTCGCTGTGACCGCAGTCGAGCCCGCGCGCCCCGACCTGGGCGACCGCAGGCTCGTCCGGGGTGTGAACGGAGCCAGAGCCGCCGACGAGCGTGCCGGCCTCCGCGACGTCGTGATGGCGTACGTCGGCCTCACCAAGCCACGGGTCATCGAGCTCCTGCTCCTGACCACCGTGCCCGTCATGTTCTTCGCCGCGCGCGGGGTGCCGTCGCTCGGCCTCGTCGTCGCCACGGTCGTGGGTGGCACGCTGTCGGCTGGCTCCGCGTCGGTCTTCAACTGCGTCTACGACCGCGACATCGACGAGCAGATGCGGCGCACCCGGCGACGCGCCCTGCCGCGCCACATCGTGACGCCCGGCTCGGCGCTCGTCTTCGGGACGGTGCTGGGTGTGCTGTCGACCGTCGTGCTCGCGCTGTGGGTGAACCCGCTCTCCGCGGTGCTCTCGGTCGGCGCCAACGCGTTCTACGTCTTCGTGTACACGATGCTGCTCAAGCGTCGTACCACCCAGAACATCGTGTGGGGCGGCATCGCCGGCTGCTTCCCGGCCCTCATCGGCTGGACCGCCGTCACCGACCACCTCGACTGGGCGCCGATCGTGCTGTTCCTCGTGGTGTTCTTCTGGACGCCGCCGCACACCTGGGCACTCGCGCTGCGCTACCGCGAGGACTACGCCAACGTCGACGTGCCGATGCTCCCGGTCGTGAAGTCGGCTCGGAACGTCGCCTGGCAGATCGTCGCCTACTCCTGGGTGATGGTCGCGGTCTCGCTGGCCCTGTGGCCGATCGCCTCCACCGGCTGGTTCTACCCGACCGCGGCGGGCGTCCTGGGCGCCGTGTTCCTGGTGCAGGCCCATCGCATGCTCGCCCGCACCCGTGGCACCGAGGACCTCTCCCGGATCCAGCCCATGCACCTGTTCCACAGCAGCAACCTCTACCTATCGCTGCTCTTCGTCGCCGTCGCGATTGACCCGCTCCTCCGCTGACCCCGAGACCCGGGTTCTGGCGTCTCGAAACCCGGGTTCTGGCCTCTCGAAACCCGGATCCTGCTCACCACCGCAGGTTGGTCGGGTGGTCGGCGAGGGCGCTGCGCAGCCGGCCCAGCCAGTCATCGAGCCTGCGTCCCGTGAAGTCACCGGCACGCACGACGATGACGGTCCACCCGGCCGCGCGCAGCCAGGCGAGGCGCTCGGCGTCGTGGCCGGCCTGGCCGGGCTCGAGGTGGTGCGCCCCGTCGTACTCGACGGCGACGCGGTGCTGCGGGTAGGCGAAGTCGAGGCGGTACGTCGGCCGGCCGCCGATCTCGATCCAGAACTGGGGAACGGGCCGGGGCAGGCCCGATCGGCAGATCTCGAGCCACACCCACGACTCGCGGGCCGACTCAGGGCGGCCGTCGACGTAGGGCACGAGCTGCCGCAGCTGGCGAACGCCGCGGCGTCCGCGGTAGCGATCGAGCTGCGCCGTCAGCGCGAGCGCGTCGACGCCGTGGTCCCTCGCGAACTGGTTCATGCACGCCATGGCGTCCCGCGCGTGCAGGCGGCAGCCGAGGTCCAGCGAGGTGCGCAGCGGCGTGGTCACGCGGATGCTGCCGACGACCATGACGTCCGTGCTGGCCAGGGTGCGCGTCCCTGACGCAATTCCTGATCGCTCGGTCGGGTGGCGGCCGCGCAGGGCGCACGTCTCGATCGGAGGCAGGACGGCCGTCTCGGCGTGGACGTACGCGTCGACCCCGTGCAGGTAGGCGGCGGTCCGGTCGACCGCCACGTGACCGGGATCGATGACCAGGGCCGCCGCGGCGACCCTCAGCTCGACCGTGTCGCGGTGGGCGGCGGCGACGTACACATCGGTCAGCAGCCGCCTGACAACGCCGTCGTCCAGCCACGACCGAAGTCGGTGCCGCGGGATGCCGTAGCGCTCTGCCATGGCTCGGGTGAAGGGCCCAGACGGTATCGGTTCCATGCCGCGACAGTCGTGCGCGGCGCGACCGGTTGCGACTTCGGTGGCGTCGGCCTGTGGACGAGTGCCGAATCCGGGCGCCTGTGGACGCGTTCCGGGCCTCTGCTGGTGCTGATGTGGCAGATGTCGGATATCGGGAGGTCCGCAGGCGGATCTCGGGAGGTCGGGAGGCGGGTTTCGTGAGGCCAGGGGGCGGGTTTCGGGAGGCCAGGAGGCGGGTTTCGGGAGGCCAGGAGGCGGGTCTCGGGAGGCCAGGAGGCGGGTCTCGGGTTACTCGGGGGAAGGGGGGCGTTCCAGCAGGACCCAGGTCGAGGCTGCGATGACCAGGGTGGCGCCGAGCATGTGGGCGGCGACCAGGGCGACGGGGAGGTGGGTGAAGTACTGGACGAAGCCGATGGCGCCGTTGAGGACGACCGTGGCGAGCAGTGCGGTGGAGGCTTGCGAACGGCGCAGCACGACGAGCGCGATGGTGAGGCCGCAGAGGAGGAACACCGCATCGGCGTGCAGCTGGGCGGTCTGGAGCGGGGAGAGGCCGTTGCGCTTCACGTGCTCGTCGCCGGCGTGGGGGCCGGCGCCGGTGACGACGGTGCCGAGGGCGAGCACCAGGAAGGTGGCGACGAACTGAGCCCAGGCGAGGAGATCGGGGCGTGGCAGGTCGTCGTACAGGCTGAGGACCAGGGCTGCCGACGCCGCGATCATCACCGCGGAGACGATCAGGTGCGCGGACACGATCCAGGGGTTGAGCTCGATGCGCACGGTGATCCCGCCGATGACGGCCTGGGCGACCACGCCGCCCAGGATCCACAGGGCGTAGCGCCGCTGCGCCATCCGCCACACCGCGATCAGCGCGGCGAGCACGGCGATGGTGATGACCGGCGTCACCATCCGGTTGCTGAACTCGATCGCCTTGTGGATGCTGATCGATCCGTGCGGGACGAGTGATCCGGCCTGGCACTGCGGCCAGGTCGGGCATCCGAGCCCGGAGCCGGTCAGGCGCACCAAGCCGCCGGTGACCACGATCAGCATGTTGACGACCAGCGTGGCCCAGGCGGCCGTTCGCGCATGCCGCTCCAGACCCTGCTGGAGGGCAGCGAGCGAGCGACGGATCATTCCCACTTGAAGGTCCTCGCGGTCAGGGTCGAGCCGACGATGGCCCAGACCAGCAGCACGGCCAGGTCGACCCAGCCCACGCGTCCGTCCTGGAAGGCGCGGCGCATCGCCTCGCCGAGGGCGCCGGAGGGGAGGAAGCGGGCGACGTGCCCGTAGCCGCCGTATGTCGACGCGGGCAGCACGACCGCGCCCGCCGCCATCAGCAGCAGGTAGATCAGGTTCGCGGCGGCGAGGGTGGCCTCCGCCCGCAGCACCCCGGCGATGAACAGGCCCAGCGACGCGAAGGCCGCGGTGCCGAGGACGGTCGTCAGCAGGAAGCCCACGATGCCGGCGAAGCAGATCGTCGGCGACCAGCCGAGGGCGAACCCGACGCCGCCGATGACGACGACCTGGAGGACCTCGATCATGACCAGGGCCAGCACCTTGCCGGCGAGCAGGCCGAGCCGCGGCAGGGGAGAGGCACCGAGTCGCTTGATCACGCCGTAGCGGCGCTCGAATCCGGTGGCAATGGCCAGCGAGGTGAACGCCGTCGACATGATCGCCAGCGCGAGCACGCCCGGCGTGAAGATGTCGACCAGGGGGCGCGACTCCTGCAGCTTCAGGTGCGCCCCGCCGGCCACGCCGCCGACCAGCACGATCACCGGGATCACGACGGCGATGAGCAGCTGCTCACCGTTGCGCAGCACCAGCCGTGACTCCATCGATGCCTGGGCCAGGACCTGCCGGAGCAGCGGAGCCGCGCCCGGACGTGGCGTGAAGTCAGTCATGCGGGCCCTCCCGCAGACCGCGGCCGGTGAGCTCGAGGAACACGTCCTCGAGCGTGCGGGACGCGAAGCTCATCGACTCGACGTGCACGTCGTGCTCGGCGCTCCACGAGCTCACGGCCGTCCGTAGCGCGGCCTCGGCGGGAGCGCCCAGCTCGCGGTCGACCACCAGCCGCACCGTCGCGGACGCCCCGCGGGTGAGCTCCTCGACGGTCCCCGAGGCGACCAGCCGGCCACGGTCGATGATGTGGACGTGGTCGGCGAGCCGCTCGGCCTCCTCCAGGTAGTGCGTCGTCAGCACCACGGTGACGCCCGCGTCGCGCAGCTCGGAGAGCAGCTCCCAGGTCGTACGACGGGCGGCGGGGTCCATGCCGGCCGTCGGCTCGTCGACGAAGACCAGCTCCGGTCGCCCGACGAGGGCCATGGCCAGCCCGAGGCGCTGCTGCTGGCCCCCGGAGAGCCGCCGGTACGGCGTACGCCCGCACTCGTCCAGCGACAGGCGCTCCACGAGCTCGTCGACCGGCAGCGGATGGGCGTGCAGCTTCGCCACGTGGCGCAGCATCTCCACGGCCTTGACGCCCGACCAGGCGCCCTGGCCCTGCAGCATCACGCCGATGCGGGGGAGCAGCTCGCGCCGCTGGTGGACCGGGTCGACGCCGAGCACGCGGACCGAGCCGCCCTGCGGCCGTCGATAGCCCTCGCAGGTCTCCAGGGTCGTGGTCTTGCCGGCGCCGTTGGGACCGAGGACGGCGGTGATGGTGCCGGTCCCGACGGTGAGGGAGAGCCCGTCGACGGCGGTCTTGTCGCCGTACCGCATCACCAGGCCGTCGACCTCCACAGCGTGGTCAGAAGCGGATGGCACGGCCACAGTCTAGGAACGTCCGACCACACCGTCCGAACCGGTCCCGCGTCACCCGCCGGGCAGCTCCACCGGCGCGAGCTCGGCGAACCGGTCGCCGGGGCCCGGGTTGCCGGGCGCGCTCACGCCACCGAAGTGGCGCACGACACCCCACACCGCGTTCAGCGCGGTCGTGACGGCCCCCTCCGCCCACCCGGCGGTCCACGAGATGTCGTCGCCGGCGAGGAAGATGCCGCGCCGGTGCGCGGGCAGGTCGTCCTGCATGAAGTGGGTGAACAGGCGGCGCTGGTAGCGGTAGTGACCGGGCAGGTTGGCCTTGAACGCGCCCATGAAGTTCGGGTCGGACTCCCACGAGACGGTGATCGGAGCGCCGACGATGTGCGAGGCGATGTCGACGTCCGGGTAGATCTTGCGCAGCGAGTGCAGCTGCAACCGGACCCGCTCCTCGACCGGCAGGGCCAGCCACTTCAGCGCGTCGTCGTTCCAGGTGTAGGACAGGCAGATCGACGCCGCACCGTCGTCCTCGAGGAGGTACGTCGCCCGGTTCAGCCGGTCGGTGAGCGTCATGCTCATCACGTGCCGGCCGGTGACGGGGTCGACGTCCTTCCAGAACGGCCGGTCGACGCGCACGAAGGTCTTCGACGACTGCATGTAGTGGGTCCGCTCCATCGCCATCCACAGCTCCGGCGAGAACAGGGACTCGTCGACGTCGATCCGTGCCGAGAGCAGCCACACCTGGCAGGTGACGACGACGGCGTCGTACGTCCGCGCGGTACCGAACCGGTCGGTGACCTCGAACCGGCCGCCGTCGGCGGGCATGATCCGCGCGACGCCGGGCATCGGCGAGCCTCCGTGGAGGCTCGCGAGCGAGGTACCGGCGGGCCAGTGGGCGCAGTCCGGCGCGTCCTGCCACAGGCCGACCGGCAGCTGCTGCGCGCCGCCGTGGATCATCTGGTGGTCCTCGTCGGCGTTGGTGAAGATGACGCGGAGGATCTCGAGCATCGAGTTCGGGAAGTCGGTGTCCCAGCCGCCGGTGCCGAAGCCGACCTGGCCGAACGCCTCGCGGTGCCGGTGCGAGCGGGAGGCGAACGCCTTGCTGGTGGCCAGGAAGCCGGAGAAGGTCTCGTCGTCCAGGTCGCGCACGAGCCGGTCCCACATCTCCTTGATCCGCGGCACGTCGCGCTCGACGATGGCGCGCTGCATCTCGGCGAACCCGACCTCGCCCAGCGCCTCGTGCCACGCGTCGGCGACGTCCTTGAGGAAGTCGGGCAGGTCGTCGTAGTCGCGGGCGTAGTGCGAGCGGCCCTCCAGCTCGATGACCGTGCTCGGCGTCGCGTCGGACAGCGGGTTCGGGAAGGGGGAGGTGCGCAGGCCGAGGAGGTCGATGTAGTGGAAGAGCGCCTTGGACGACAGCGGGAACCGCATGCCGCCGAGCTCCGCGATGGGGCCCTGCGGCCCCCCGAACGGCTCGGAGCGGAGTCGTCCGCCGATCTGGTCGGCCTCGTACACCACCGGTCGCAGGCCCAGGCGCATCAGCTCGTACGCCGTCACGATGCCCGACAGGCCGCCGCCGACGATGGCCACCTCGCGGCCGTGGTGCTCGGCCGGGACCGAGCCCAGGCCGGCCGGGTCGGCCAGGAGCTCGTCGTACCCGAACGGGAAGTCGGGCCCGAGCATCGTCACGCGGGTGTCGTGCGTGGTGGGGGCGTCGGGCGTGGTCTGGGCGGTGGTCATCGGGTCGTGCTTCCTGTGTCGGTACGCCGCTCGGCCAGGCCCGCGTACAGGTCCGGTCGTCGGTCGTGGAGGTGGGTGTTGGCGCGGCGGGCGTCGGCGAGGGCGGAGCCGGTGAGGGTGCCCACGACCAGCCCGGGCCGGCTGTCGGCGCGGACGACGTCCACGCCGTCGGGACCGACCAGGCAGCTGCTGCCGCAGTAGGTGAGGTCGTTCTCGGTGCCGGCGCGGTTGGCGTACGCGACGGCCATCTGGTTCTCGTAGGCGCGCGCCCGGACCAGCAGGCTGCTGACGGCCTCGTAGGGCTCCATCAGCGCCGTCGGGCAGGCGACCAGGTCGGCGCCGGCGAGGGCGACGAGGCGGACCTGCTCGGGGAACTCCACGTCGTAGCAGACCAGGAGCCCGACCTTGACGCCGTCGATCTCGGCGACGTCGGGGACCGTGCTGCCGGGGACGTAGACGGCGGCCTCGTCGGCGCCGTACAGGTGGTTCTTGCGGTGGCGCAGGAGCACCGTGCTGTCGCGGTCGACCAGCTCGGCGGCGATGTGCACGTGGTCGCCGTCGCGCTCGGGCCAGCTCCACGCGATGGCGAGGCCGTGGCGCCGTGCGACGTCCGCGACCGCCCGGGCAATCGGCCCGCCGGCCGGCTCGGCGACGTCCGCCGCCCGTGCCCCGATGTCGTAGCCGGTGAGCGTCAGCTCGGGGCAGACCAGGAGCCGCGCCCCGCGCCTCGCGGCCTCGGCGGCTGTCCTGTCGAGGGCTTCGAGGGCGGCGGGTACGTCGAGCAGCGGCTCGGCGCACTGCCACAGGCCGACCGTGAGGCCGGGCGCGGTCGACGGGGTGGTCATGCCTGAACGCTAGGCGCACAGAGACGCACGAACCAGATGCTCCTGTTCGCCTTGAGGCGAGATCTGTTGCGTAAAACGAGCAACGAGACGCCGTTCGTTGCGCCCGGATCAGGTCGAGGAGGTCTCCGTCGGCAGGGTGCCCTGCTCGCGGCGCAGCAGCGGCGACATCACCACGACGCTCTTGGTGCGGATCGTGAAGCGCTCGCTGGCGATGCGCTCCACCACCTGCTCGAAGTGGCGCATGTCGGTGGCGAGGATGTGCAGGATCGCGTCCGCCTCGCCGGTGACGGTCGACGCGGACGCGACCTCCGGGTGCTTCTCGACCGCCCGCCGGATGTCGTCGGGCGAGGTCGACCCCTGGCAGTAGAGCTCGACGTACCCCTCGGTCGTCCAGCCGATCACCGACGGGTCGACCCGCACGGTGAACCCGGAGATCGCGCCCGTGTCCACGAGTCGGTCCACGCGCCGCTTGACCGCGGGTGCCGAGAGCCCGACGCGATCGCCGATCTGGGCGAACGTGGCGCGGCCGTCGTCGAGGAGGGCGCCGATGATCTGACGGTCGAGCTGGTCGAGCTGCATGGCCGTCATTCTGTCGGAGCGAGGGACTCCGTGGCGGTGGCGTTCAGCCGGGAGTGGCGGCGGCCGTAGCCGGCGTACAGGCCCAGACCCAGGAGCATCCAGCCGAGGAAGACGACCCAGGTGGAGGTGCCCAGGCTGAGCATGGCGTAGCAGCACAGCAGTGCGCCGGCGATCGGGACGACCGGGGCCAGGGGCACGCGGAAGGCCCGCGGCAGCTCGGGGCGCGTACGCCGGAGCACCAGCACGGCGATGTTCACGAGCGCGAACGCGAAGAGCGTGCCGATGGACGTCGCGTCGGCGAGCTCGCCCAGCGGGATGGAGGCGGCCAGGATCGCGACGAAGATGCCCACGATGACGGTGTTCGCTCGCGGCACGCCGGTACGACGGTCGACGCGAGCGAACACCGGCGGGACCAGGCCGTCGCGGGCCATGGCGAACAGGATGCGGATCTGGCCGTAGAGGACGGTGAGCACCACGCTGGCGATCGCGACGACCGCGCCCAGCGAGAGCAGGCCGACCACGATCGAGCCGCCGCCGGCCTGGTCCGCGATCCGGGCCAGCGCTGCCTCGGTGCCGGCGAACTGGCGCCACGGCATCGCGCCGACCGCCGCGAGCGCGACGAGGCAGTAGAGGACGGTCACGATGCCCAGCGACAGCATGATCGCGCGGGGCAGGTCGCGCTGCGGGTCGCGCGCCTCCTCGCCGGCGGTGGAGGCGGCGTCGAAGCCGATGTAGGAGAAGAACAGGGTGGCGGCGCCGGAGCTCATCCCGGCCAGGCCCAGGGGGAACATCGGGGTCAGGTTGCCCGCCTTGAAGGCGGTGAACGCGATGGAGCAGAACAGCAGCAGGGAGAGCATCTTCACCACGACCATCACGGTGTTCACCCGTGCGCTCTCGCTCACGCCGCGCAGCAGCACGAGCGTGGCGAGCACGACCACGACGAGTGCCGGCACGTTGAAGTAGCCGCCCGCGCCCGGGGGCTGGCTCCAGGCGTCCGGGATGGTGATGCCGAGGGTGGCGTGCAGCAGCTCGTTGACGTACTGCCCCCAACCCACCGCGACGGCGGCCACGGAGACGCCGTACTCCAGCACGAGGCACCACCCGCACACCCAGGCCGCGAGCTCGCCGAGCGTCGCGTAGGAGTAGGAGTAGGACGATCCCGCGGCCGGGATCATGCCCGCCAGCTCGGCGTACGAGAGCGCCGAGAGCAGCGCGATGACGCCGGCGAGGACGAAGGAGATCACGACGGCGGGACCGGCCACCGGAACGGCCTCGCCGAGCACCACGAAGATGCCGGTGCCGAGCGTCGCGCCGATGCTGATCATGGTCAGGTGGCCGACGCCGAGGGTGCGCCGCAGCTGGCCGCCCTCGCCCGAGTCGGCGTCGGCGACGAGGTGCTCGACCGGCTTGCACCGGGTGAGCTGGGAGCGCAGCGGAACGCGGCGGGCGGGCGGTGCGGGGGGAGCGGTGGTGGTCACGTCCAGAAACGTACGTGGGGTGATCGGCGTCACGTAACCGGCGTGCGTTGCGCCTGGGAGCAAGAATCTTGCGCCAGATCGCACTCGAGGCGCGCTTTGTTCCGCTCCGGCGCAGGACCCTACGCTGCGGGGGTGAATCTCGTGGTCTCCGGCGTGGTGCTCGCCGTCGCCGCCCTGGCCGCGGTCGTCGCGGTCGTCCACCTGGTCCGCGACCGGCCGGTCGAGGACGGCATGTTCGTCATCCTCGGCGCGCTCGAGGTGGCGCTGGTCGTGCAGCTCGTCTGGGGCGCGATCGCGTTCGGTACGACGGGCCGCGATGTCTCGGGCGTGCTGTTCTTCTCCTACCTCGTGGGCATCTGCCTGGCGGCGCCGATCGGCGCCTTCTGGTCGCTGGCCGAGCGCAACCGGGCCGGGACGGCGGTGCTCCTGGTCGCCATCCTCACCGTCGCCGCCCTCCAGGCGCGGCTCTGGTCGATCTGGCACGGCGCCCATGCCTGAGACCCGACCCCGCAGCCACAACGCGATGCGCAGCGGCTGGGGCCGGGCGCTGATCTTCCTGTACGGCGTGTTCGTGGTCGCCGCCGTGGGCCGCTCGACGGTCCAGATCGCGACCGACTTCGCCAGCGCTCCGGTCGGCTACCTGCTCTCCGCCCTCGCTGCCGTCCTGTACGTCGTCGCCACTGCCTGCCTCCTGGTCGGCAGCCGCACCGCCTGGCGGGTCGCCTCGGTCTCGGTCGTCGTCGAGGCGGTCGGTGTGCTGGGGGTCGGCGCGCTGAGCTTCGTGGTGTCCGGGCTGGGGGAGACGCAGACCATCTGGTCGCACTTCGGGCAGGGCTACGCCTTCGTGCCGCTGGTGCTCCCGTTCCTCGGTCTGGCCTGGCTCCGGGCAACTAAGGCAGACCTTCCTTGAAGCCGGGGAACCATTAACGCCACACTTGTGTTGTGGAAATCGTGGATCGGGTCTCGCAGGGCGGCAGCGTCATCGACGCGCCGACCCGTGAGCGCGTCGCGCGGTTCCTCCTGGAGGCCGGTCCGTCGACCGCGGCCGAGCTCGCCGAGCGGCTCGACCTGACCCCCGCCGCCGTACGACGCCACCTCGACCAGCTGCTCGAGGACGGCGCCGTCGAGGCCCGCGACCCGCGCCCGGGTGCCCACCGTGGCCGTGGCCGTCCCGCGAAGGTGTTCGTTCTGACCGAGCGCGGTCGTGACCGCTTCGAGAAGCAGTACGACGACCTCGCGGCCGAGGCCCTGCGCTTCCTGCGCGAGACGGCCGGCGACGAGGCCGTCAAGGCGTTCGCCGAGCGCCGCGCGACGTTCATCGAGCAGAAGTTCCCGGAGGTGTCCGCGGCCCACCCCGGCGCGACACCCGCCGAGGTCCTGGCGCTGGTCTTCTCCGACGAGGGCTACGCGGCCAGCGTCCGCCAGCTCCCCGTCGTGGGGGAGCAGCTGTGCCAGCAGCACTGCCCCGTGTCCCACGTGGCCCACGAGTTCCCACAGCTGTGCGAGGCCGAGACGGAGGCCATCGGCCGCGTGCTCGGCACCCATGTCCAACGTCTGGCGACGATCGCCCACGGCGACGGGGTGTGCACCACCTGCATCCCGTCCAACGACAAGAAGGAGAAGGTCGGATGACCTCGATCGAGGAACTGAACCCCGAGCTGAAGGGGATCGGCCGCTACGAGTTCGGCTGGGCCGACAAGAACGACGTCGGCGCCAACGCGCAGCGCGGTCTCAACGAGGCCGTCGTGGCCGACATCTCCGGCAAGAAGTCCGAGCCGCAGTGGATGCTCGACCTGCGGATGAAGGGCCTGAAGCTCTTCGACCGCAAGCCGATGCCGACCTGGGGCTCCGACCTCAGTGCGATCGACTTCGACAACATCAAGTACTTCGTGCGGTCCACCGAGAAGCAGGCGACCTCGTGGGAGGAGCTGCCGGAGGACATCAAGAACACCTACGACAAGCTCGGCATCCCGGAGGCGGAGAAGCAGCGCCTGGTCGCAGGTGTGGCGGCCCAGTACGAGTCCGAGGTCGTCTACCACCAGATCCGCGAGGACCTGGAGGAGCAGGGCGTCATCTTCGTCGACACCGACACGGCGCTGCGCGAGCACGAGGAGCTCTTCAAGGAGTACTTCGGCACCGTCATCCCGGTCGGCGACAACAAGTTCGCCGCGCTGAACACCGCTGTGTGGTCGGGTGGCTCGTTCATCTACGTGCCGAAGGGTGTCCACGTCGACATCCCGCTGCAGGCCTACTTCCGGATCAACACCGAGAACATGGGCCAGTTCGAGCGGACCCTGATCATTGTCGACGAGGACGCCTACGTGCACTACGTCGAGGGCTGCACCGCGCCGATCTACTCCTCCGACTCGCTGCACTCCGCGGTCGTGGAGATCATCGTGAAGAAGGGCGGCCGCTGCCGCTACACGACCATCCAGAACTGGTCGAACAACGTCTACAACCTCGTCACCAAGCGCGCGGTCTGCGAGGCCGGCGCGACGATGGAGTGGGTCGACGGCAACATCGGCTCCAAGGTCACGATGAAGTACCCGGCCGTCTACCTGATGGGCGAGCACGCCAAGGGCGAGACGCTGTCGATCGCGTTCGCGGGCGAGGGCCAGCACCAGGACGCGGGCGCCAAGATGGTTCACGCCGCGCCGAACACGTCCTCCAGCATCCTGAGCAAGTCGGTCGCCCGTGGCGGTGGCCGTACGTCGTACCGCGGCCTGATCCAGATCAACGAGGGCGCCCACGGCTCGAAGTCCAACGTCCTGTGTGACGCGCTGCTGGTCGACCAGATCAGCCGCAGCGACACCTACCCCTACGTCGACATCCGCGAGGACGACGTGTCCATGGGCCACGAGGCCTCCGTCTCGAAGGTCTCCGACGACCAGCTCTTCTACCTGATGTCGCGCGGCATGGAGCAGGACGAGGCCATGGCCATGATCGTCCGCGGCTTCGTGGAGCCGATCGCCAAGGAGCTGCCGATGGAGTACGCCCTCGAGCTCAACCGGCTCATCGAGCTGCAGATGGAAGGAGCAGTTGGCTGATGTCGGCCGTCGCTGAGGCCCTGGAGATGGACAGGGTCGAGTCCCACCTGCACCCGGAGGGATCCTTCGACGTCGAGGCCCACGAGGTCCCGACCGGTCGTGAGGAGATCTGGCGGTTCACCCCGCTCAAGCGGCTGCGCGGCATCCACGCCGACGCTTCGCTCTCCGGTACGTCGTACACGCCGGCCTTCGACGCCCCCGAGGCCGTCCGCATCGAGCGGATCGAGGACGGCAGCCTCAAGGGCGTCTCCGGCCTGGTGCCGTGGGACCGGATCTCCGCGCGCGCCTTCGCGGAGGCCAAGGAGACCCTCGCGGTCACCGTCCCGCAGGAGACCGTGCTGGACCGACCGGTGTACGTGACCCTCAAGGGCACCGGCACCGACGAGGCGAGCGCGACGCACGCCGTCATCCGCGCCGAGAAGTTCAGCAGCGCGGTCGTCGTGATCCGGTTCGAGGGCTCGATGACGCTGGCCGACAACGTCGAGATCGTGGTCGAGGACGGCGCCCAGCTGACCGTCGTCTCCATCGATGACTGGGCCGACGACGCCGTGCACGTGGGTCACCGCCACATCCGGGTCGGTCGTGACGCGCAGTTCAAGCACGTCGACATCACCTTCGGTGGCGACGTCGTCCGCAACGACACCACCGCCGACTACGCCGGCCCCGGCGGCTCGGTCGAGATGCTCGGCCTGTACTTCGCCGACGCCGGCCAGCACATCGAGCACCGGCTGTTCGTCGACCACAACGCCCCGAAGACCAAGTCGCACGTGGTCTACAAGGGCGCGCTGCAGGGCGAGAAGGCGCACACGGTCTGGATCGGCAACGTCCTGATCCGCAAGATCGCCGAGGGCATCGAGACCTACGAGGAGAACCGCAACCTGGTCCTCTCCGACGGCTGCCAGGCCGACTCGGTCCCGAACCTGGAGATCGAGACCGGCGAGATCGAGGGCGCGGGTCACGCGTCCGCGACCGCCCGGTTCGACGACGAGCAGCTGTTCTACCTGCGCTCGCGCGGCATCTCGGAGAAGGAGGCGCAGCGACTCGTCGTGCACGGCTTCTTCAACGACCTGATCCGCCAGGTCGGCGTACCGGAGCTCGAGGAGCAGCTCGCGGCGACCGTGGAGGCGGAGCTGGCCAAGAACGTCCTCGCGGGGGAGCTCGCATGACCTTCGAGCGCGTCGCGACGCTGAACGAGATCCCGGAGGACGAGGCCGTCAAGGTCACCGTCGACCGGTACGACCTCGCCCTGGCCCGGCACGGCGACGAGGTCTTCGCCCTCCAGGACCTCTGCTCCCACGCCGAGGTCGCCCTGTCCGAGGGCGAGGTCGAGGACTGCACCGTCGAGTGCTGGCTGCACGGGTCGAAGTTCGACCTGCGCACCGGCAAGCCGACCGGCCTGCCCGCGACCGAGCCGGTCGCCACCTTCCCTGTCGAGGTCCGAGGAGACGAGGTCTTCGTGGACGTCACCACCACCCTGAACGGAGTCACCCCCGCATGAGCACCCTGGAGATCAAGGACCTGCACGTCTCGGTCGAGACCGAGGACGGCGCCAAGGAGATCCTCAAGGGCGTCACGCTGACCATCAAGGACGGCGAGACCCACGCGATCATGGGCCCGAACGGGTCCGGCAAGTCGACCACGGCGTACTCCATCGCCGGTCACCCGAAGTACACGATCACCGGCGGCGAGGTCCTCCTCGACGGCGAGAACGTGCTCGACATGACCGTCGACGAGCGGGCGCGCGCCGGCCTCTTCCTGGCGATGCAGTACCCCGTCGAGGTCCCGGGCGTGTCGATGGCGAACTTCCTGCGCACCGCGAAGACCGCCCTGGACGGCGAGGCGCCGAAGCTGCGCACGTGGGTCAAGGACGTCAACGGCGCCCTGGAGAAGATGAAGCTCGACACCGCGTTCTCGGGCCGCTCGGTCAACGAGGGCTTCTCCGGCGGCGAGAAGAAGCGCGCCGAGATCGCGCAGCTCGACCTGCTCGACCCGAAGTTCGCGATCCTCGACGAGATCGACTCCGGTCTCGACATCGACGCGCTCAAGGTCGTCTCCGACGGCATCAACGACTTCGCCGGTCGCGACGGCAAGGGTCTGCTGCTGATCACGCACTACACGCGGATCCTGCGCTACGTGAAGCCCGACTTCGTCCACGTCTTCGTCGACGGCCGGATCGCCGAGTCCGGCGGTCCCGAGCTCGCCGACGACCTGGAGGCCAACGGCTACGAGAAGTACGTCGGAGCGGGGGTCTGACATGACCCTCCCCGGTCTCCTCCCCGAGCTCGAGGTCATCAGGAAGGACTTCCCGATCCTCGAGCGGCGGCTGGCGGGCGACGTCCCGCTGGTCTACCTGGACAGTGCGAACACCTCGCAGAAGCCGCAGATCGTCATCGACACGATGGTCGACCACCTCGAGCGGCACAACGCGAACATCGCCCGCGCGATGCACCAGCTCGGAGCCGAGGCGACCGAGGCGTTCGAGGGCGCCCGCGACAAGGTCGCGGCGTTCATCGGCGCGCCCGAGCGCGACGAGATCATCTTCACCAAGAACGCCTCCGAGGCGCTCAACCTCGTCGCCCACACCGTGCCGCTGCGGGAGGGCGACCGCGTCGTCATCACCGAGATGGAGCACCACTCCAACATCGTGCCGTGGCAGCTGGCCACGGAGCGGTCGGGCGCGGAGCTGCGCTGGTTCGGCTTGACCGACGAGGGCCTGCTCGACCTGTCGAAGATCGACGAGCTGATCACCGAGCGCACCAAGGTCGTCTCGCTGGCCTGGGTCAGCAACATGCTCGGCACCATCAACCCGATCGCGGAGATCGCGAAGAAGGCGCACGCGGTCGGCGCGCTGGTCGTCGTCGACGCCTCGCAGGCGGCCCCGCAGCTGCCGATCGACCTCGCGGCGATGGCGCCGGACGAGCGGCCTGACCTGCTGGCCTTCACCGGCCACAAGGTGGTCGGCCCGACGGGCATCGGCGTGCTCTGGGGTTCGCGTGCGGTGCTCGAGGGGCTGCCGCCGTTCCTCGGTGGTGGCGAGATGATCGCGACCGTCACGATGGAGCGCTCGACGTACGCCGGCATCCCGCACAAGTTCGAGGCCGGGACCCCGCCGATCGTCGAGGCCGTGGGCCTCGGCGCCGCGGTCGAGTACCTCGGCCACGTCGGGCTCGAGGCGGTGCACGCCCACGAGCAGGCCATCACCGGCTACGCGCTGCAGGGCCTGCAGTCGGTCAAGGGCGTCACCGTCCTCGGCCCGCTCGACCCGGCGCTGCGCGGGGGAGCGATCTCCTTCGAGCTCGACGGCGTGCACCCGCACGACATCGCGCAGGTGCTGGACAGCCGCGGCATCGCCGTACGCGCGGGGCACCACTGCGCGAAGCCTGCCCACGCGCGCTTCGGGGTACAGGCATCGACGCGGATGTCGTCGTACCTCTACACGACCCCGGCGGAGATCGACGCTCTCGTCGAGGGCCTGGAATACACCCGTTCGTACTTCAAGTTGGACTGATCCATGACCGCAACGCCTGATCTGGATGCGCTCTACCAGGAGATCATCCTCGACCACTACAAGCACCCGCACGGCAAGGGGCTCCGCAACGAGTTCGAGGCCGAGGTGCACCACGTCAACCCGACGTGCGGTGACGAGATCACCCTCCGCGCGCACCTCGCCGACGGCAAGGTCGCGGACATCTCGTACGACGCGCTCGGCTGCTCGATCTCGCAGGCCTCGGCCTCGGTGCTCTACGACCTCGTCGTCGGCAAGAGCGTCGAGGAGGCGATGGACATCCAGGCGAAGTTCCAGGAGCTCATGCAGGGCAAGGGTCAGCTGGAGCCGGACGAGGACGTCCTGGAGGACGGCATCGCGTTCGCGGGTGTCGCGAAGTTCCCGGCGCGCGTGAAGTGCGCGCTGCTGTCGTGGATGGCGATGAAGGACGCGGTCAGCCGCGTGGAGACGCAGGAGGAAGCATGAGCACCACCGTCGATGACGTGACCGAGGCGATGAAGGACGTCGTCGACCCCGAGCTCGGGATCAACGTGGTCGACCTCGGCCTGGTCTACGGGGTGCACCTGGACGAGGCGTCCAACGTGGTCCTCGACATGACGCTGACCTCGGCGGCCTGTCCGCTGACCGACGTCATCACCGACCAGACCGAGACCGCCCTCGAGGGCCTGGTCAACGACGTCGCGATCAACTGGGTCTGGATGCCGCCGTGGGGCCCGGACAAGATCACCGACGACGGTCGCGAGCAGCTCCGGGCGCTCGGCTTCAACGTCTGAGCCCAGGGCTTCGCGAGGAACGAGCGGGGCGCGTCGGGCGAAGAGGTCAAGTGACGGCGCGGGTGAGGAACGAACCCGCGAGCCGTCCTATCGAGACCTGAGGACCCGCCAGCGGAACCAGATCGCCTCGTCGCCCTGCGGTCCCTGGCCGCTGAGCACCACCCGGTAGCTCCCCGGCCGGGCCGGACGCTCGATGCGGAACGTGCGGTCGGACAGCGCCCTGACGCGCGGGTGGAGCGTGCGCGCGTGCGCGGTCCCCAGCCGGACCATGCTCGCGGTGAAGCGCCAGTGCGGCATGCCGAACCACATCCGCAGCGCCTGGCGCGTGCGGGCCGTGCGGAGCTGTGAGTCGGGCGGCGGGAAGCCGTCGCCGCATACCATGCTCGAGGTGCTCGGGTCGCTGGACGGTGCGGTCCAGCAGAACATCACCGGCCGGAAGTAGAGGTCGTGCGCGGGTGGTCGCAGCACGATCGGCGAAGGTGTCCGGCTCCAGGTGTACGACGGTGCGACGGCCGTCGCCGGATCGGGCGCGAGCGACGCGATCAGGACGATTCCGCCGACTGCCGCGAGGTGGTGATGCGTACGCATCGGACCTCCCTTCCCCCACTCTCGAGGGTAGGTCGCCACGCGGCCGCGGCGGAGGGGAACCCCGGTAGTTAAAGGAAAAAGTCAGCGGACGGCGACGGCGAACCGCTCGTCGGTGTAGCGGCGCAGGTTGCGCAGGAACCAGCGGAAGGCCGCGTTCGAGACGGCACCACTCAGCGGCATGAAGTAGCGACCCGGGCCGGTCACGTCGAGGGCGAGTGTCCAGGTGAGCCGGCAGCCCGACGGGGTCGCGACGACGTCGTACCTCTCGGCGAACGCGCGGATGGACTTCTCCGACGCCTCGTTGAACCGGAACGCCATCTGCGTGCCGGGGTTCCACACCAGGAACTCCTCGGCGCCGACCAGTCCGCCGCGCATCGTCACGTCGCGGGTCGTGCCGACGGTCGGTGGCATCGGGCTGGTCCAGCTGACGCCGGTGATGACCTTGGCCCAGCGTGGCCAGGCGTCCGCGTCGGCGAACACCTCGAAGAGCTGCTCGGGGGTGATGCCCAGCTCGACGGTGTTGCTGTAGCGGTGCGGGGCGGAGTCGACGTACTCGACGCCGACCTTGTCGCACGGGTGCAGGGAGGTCACGGGTCCAGGATAGAACAGGTTCTAGTTGGTTGCCGCCGGCGTACGCCGCGAGGACGCTCTGACCCGGAAGCGCACGCCACTCAGGATGGGCCCCGCGCTGGGCTCACCGGACATCCTGGCCTGGAGCAGGTCGAGCAGCGCGACCGTGGTGGCGGGGGAGTACAGCTCTGCGGCGGAGATGGCGGGACGGCTGTGCCGGGTGTGCTCGGAGTCGGAGTGCGCCGCCAGCATCGTCCGGCCGGGTACGTCGACCCCGCGCTCGCGCAGCGCGACGAGCGCTCCGAGCGCGTGCCGCCCGGTCTGGCACAGCAGTGCGTCCGGCACGCCGTCGTCGAGGATCCGGTGGGTGACCGCCTCGCTGCCCGCCACCGAGTCCCGCTCTGCGGCCAGGTAGACCCGTGGCGCGACCCCGTGCGCGTCACACCAGGCGCGGTAGACGGCCTCGTTGTCGATGTTCCACGCGTTCGGCTCGGTGCCGCGCAGGAAGACGACCGAGCGCGCGCCACCGGCCAGGAAGTGGTCGAGGATCTGGCGGCAGACGGTGACGTCGTCCTCCGACGCCCAGTCGGTGAAGTCCGGTCGGCCGGGGTCGCGGCCCAGCGTCACGTAGGGCATCCCGCGCCGCTCCAGGAGTGCGACGACCGGGTCGTCCACGTGGGGCGAGACGACGATGTAGCCGTCGAGCGACAGGGACAGCGGCGGGGTGGGCCGGCGGGTCAGGTCCGGGAGCAGCATCAGGCTCAGCCCGCGGTCCATGGCCTGCGCGGAGGCGCTCGCGATGTGGCGGCTGAACACGTCGACGCCCTCGGGGGCGTACTCGCCGAGGGTGTCGAGGGAGCGCACGACCATGCCGATGGCACCGACGGACGAGCGCCGCAGCCCGCGGGCCAGGGCGTCGGCCTGGTAGTCCATCTCGTCGGCGATCGCCCGCACCCGCAGCCGGGTGGCCGCGCTCAGGGTGCCGGTGTCGTTCAGCGCCATCGACACGGCGGCGATCGAGACGCCGGCCTTGCGCGCGACGTCGCGGATGGTCACGCCCTTGGCCCGCGCCATGGCTGCCCCCGTCCCCAGGTTTTTCGCAGGAGATCTCGAAGACCCATTGTATTAAACGTTTTACGTCCCTAGCGTCCCGCTCCATCATGAAGCTGCACGAGCTCACCACCAGCACGACCGACCCCGCTGCCCGCGGCCGGGAGATCGGCCATCGGTACGCCGACCAGGTCCGCGCCACGACGCGCGGATACCTCGCCCACTTCGCCGCGCTCGGCATCGACGAGGCGCAGGTCCGCGCCACCTCGGCATCGAGCACCGAGGCGCTCCGCGCCTGGTGGCCCGCGATGGCCGAGGAGACCGCCGGCATCGCCGAGGGCGCCGGCCTGGAGCCTTGGCAGGTCGAGGCCGTGGCCGCCCGCACCGAGGTCCTGGTCGCGGCCCCTGGCCCCGGCGAGTGCACGACGGCCGTCCTGGTTCCGCCCGGCGGTGGCGCCCCGGAGACCATCCAGACCTGGGACTGGCACGACAGCCTGTGCCCCGAGGGGCTCCTGCTCGACCTCACCACGGCCGCCGGACGCCGGGTCAAGCTCTTCACCGAGCTCGGCACGGCCGCGAAGATCGGCGTCAACGACGCCGGCCTCGGGCTGCACTTCAACATCCTGCGGCACCGCAGCGACCACGTCGCCGGCGGCGTCCCGGTCCACGCGATCGCCCGGCGCGTCCTCGAGGAGGCCGCCTCGGTCGCCGAGGCCGTGGAGATCGCCCGCTCGGCGACGCTCTCCGCGTCGACGGTCCTCACCGTCGCGTCGTACGCCGGCGGGGTGGGCGAGGCCGCCTCGATCGAGATGTCGCCCGCCGGCACCGCCGTGGTGAGGCCCGGCGCCGACGGCTGGCTGATCCACACCAACCACTTCCTGGACCCCGCGCTGGCCGAGGGCGAGGCTGGGACCCCCGAGTCGCTCTCCGAGGAGCGCCACGACCACGTGGCGGACCTGCGGACCACGATGGCCGGCCGCCGCTCCGCCGACCGGGCCGCCGCGTTCTGCGGTCCCGCGGGCAGTGACGCGCCGATCTGCATGCGGCCCGACACAGCGCTCCCGGACCACGAGCAGTGGGGCACGCTCCTCACGATCTGCCTGGACCTGCCGGGGTTCGCCCTCGACCACCGATCCGCCTCCCCGGACGTCGCCGCGCGCGACGGCCTGGCCCGCTTCTAGGAGCAGATCCCGTGTCCACCCACCTCTATCGCAACGCCCGCTTCTTCACCGCGGACAGCCGCCCCTGGGCGGAGGCCCTCGTGGTCGTCGGCGAGCGCATCGCGTACGTCGGCGACGCCACCACCGCCGCCCGGATCGCCGGCGACGACGCGATGATCCACGACCTCGACGGCGCAACCGTGCTGCCCGGCTTCGTCGACGGCCACGCCCACGTCGTCGGCACCGGCGAGGCCGCCGCCCAGGTCGACCTGTGGGGCGCGGGCTCCGTCGAGGAGATCCAGCGCCGGATCGCGCTCTGGTCGGCCGAGCACCCCGACGCTCCCCGGATCCTTGCCACCGGCTGGAAGCACGGGGACATCCCGGGAGGCGCGCCGGACCGCGGCATGCTGGACCAGGTCGTCAGTGATCGACCGGTCTACGCCCAGGCCTACGACTTCCACTCGATCTGGCTCAACACGGCCG
The DNA here is from genome assembly GCF_054777115.1 of Nocardioides maradonensis. NCBI lineage: Bacteria > Bacillati > Actinomycetota > Actinomycetes > Propionibacteriales > Nocardioidaceae > Nocardioides > Nocardioides maradonensis. Next base: position 43,887 of record NZ_BAAHAZ010000024.1, read on the forward strand.
CGCTGGCCGAGTGCGGGATCGGCGACACCACGGAGAACCCCGCGGGCGGGACCGTCCACCGTGGCGCCGACGGCGCCGCCACCGGGCTGGTCGACGAGACGGCCATGCACCGCCTGGTCTGGCCGGTGCTCGACGGCTTCGTCGGGCCCGCGGAACGGGCCGAGGCGCTGGCGACCGTGCTGGCGGCGTACGCCGCTGCGGGGGTGGTCGGCTCCACGGACATGGCTCTCGGCGAGCCCGACCACGAGACCCTGCGCGACGCCGATGCTCGCGGCGCCCTGACCACGCGGATCGCCGCGTTCTGGCGGATCCAGCCGACCGGCGACGTCGCCGAGAACCTCGCACAGGTCGAGCACGCCGCCGCCCTCGCCGCCCACGAGGCGACGCCCTTCCTCCGGGTCACCGGCATCAAGGTGATGGTCGACGGCACCGTCGACGGGTGCACGGCCGCCCTGGGCCACCCCTACGTCGACGGCTCCAACGCCGACCCGATCTGGAGCCTCGAGGAGCTCGCCCCCGTCGTCACCGCGGCCGACGCGGCGGGCCTCCAGGTGGCGATGCACGCCATCGGCGACGAGGCGGTCCGGGTCGCCATCGGCGCGGTCGAGCGAGCGGTCGCCGCCAACGGGCCGCGCGAGCGCCGGCACCGGATCGAGCACCTCGAGGTGGTCGACGCGGCCGACATCGAGCGACTCGCGGCGCTCGGCATCACCGCCAGCATGCAGCCGGTCCACGCCAACCCCGCGATGCAGGAGAACTGGCGCCGGGTGCTCGGTGACGCGCGCGTCGACCGCGGCTTCCCGTGGCCGGAGATGACCGACGCCGGGGCCCGGCTCGTGCTCGGGACGGACTCGCCGACCGCGCCGTACGCACCGCTGCCGAACATGTTCATCGCGGCCACCCGGCGCTCGCCCGAGGATCTCTCGCTGCCTGCGAACATCAGCCGCTACGCGCTCCCGCTCGCCGACGCGATCACCCACGCGACCCGTGACGCCGCCTGGGCCAGCCGCTCCGAGCACTGGCACGGCCGCCTCGCCGAGGGGCTGTACGCCGACTTCGTGGTGCTCGACCGCGACATCTTCGAGCGCCCCGCCGAGGAGCTCCTCGAGACCCGCGTGCTGCGCACCGTCGTCGGCGGCCGGGCCGTCTTCCGGGCGACGGGGGAGGTGCCGTCGTGAAGTTCGTCGCCGCCCGCCTGGCCGGCCTGCTCGGACCCCTGTTCGTCGCGAGCCTCGTCGTCACCGGCGCCCCGGCGGCGTTCGACTACGTCTTCTCCCCGTGGGCGGCGTACCTCGCCGGCACCGGGAGCTGACGGCTCAGCCCAGGGTCCGGGTCAGGAACACGCTGTTCGGATCCGGCACGTAGTCCGCGAACGGCGCGCACGGGACGAACCCGTGTGCGCCGTACAGCGCTCGGGCGGGGGTGAAGTAGTCCTCGACCCCCGTCTCCAGGCTGATCCGGCTCGCGCCCCGCTGCGCCGCCTCGGCGAGGACGTGCTCGAGCAGGGCGACCGCGACGCCCTGCCGCCGTGCGGCCGCGGAGGTGCGCATGGACTTGAGCTCGACCAGTCCGTCGGGGTGCGACTTCAGCGCCACGCAGCCGAGCAGCACGCCGTCGCGGCGGGCTGTCCAGAACGTCATCCCCGGGGCCCGCAGCGCCTCCGGGTCGAGGGCGTGCACGCTCTCCGGCGGCGAGGTCGCGTACATGTCGGCGAGGTGCTCCTCGAGCAGCGCGAGCACGTCCGGCCGCAGCGGGTCGTCGACGTCGATGATCACCGGGCTCTCCTGCACGGCACCAGTCTCGTGGAGGTCTAGCGTGGGCTCGTGACCGACCCCGCGGTGATCGAGATCAGCCGTCTGGTGAAGACCTTCGGCGCGTTCCAGGCCCTCGACGGGCTGGACCTGTCCGTGGCGCCGGGTGAGGTGCACGGCTTCCTCGGCCCCAACGGTGCCGGCAAGTCGACGACCATCCGGGTGCTGCTCGGCCTGCTCCGGGCCGACGCCGGGACCGTCCGGCTGCTGGGCGGCGACCCGTGGGCGGACGCGCCCACGCTGCACCGGCGGTTGGCGTACGTGCCGGGAGACGTCAGCCTGTGGCCCAACCTGTCGGGCGGTGAGATCGTCGACCTGCTCATCCGGATGCGCGGCGCGGACCCGCGGACGAGCCGTCGGGACGAGATGGTCGAGCGGTTCGCCCTGGACCCGACCAAGAAGGGCAGGGCGTACTCCAAGGGCAACCGGCAGAAGGTCGCCCTCGTCGCCGCGTTCGCGACCTCCCCGGACCTGCTGGTGCTGGACGAACCGACCTCCGGCCTGGACCCGCTGATGGAGCAGGTCTTCAACGACTGCGTGGCCGAGCACACCGCACGGGGTGCGACCGTGCTGCTGTCGAGTCACATCCTCAGCGAGGTCGAACGGCTCGCCGACCGGGTGACGATCATCCGCGAGGGCCGGGTCGTGGAGTCCGGCTCCCTGGGCGAGCTGCGGCACCTGCACCGCAGCAAGGTCGTGGCCGTAGTGTCCGGTCCGCCTCCGGAGCTGTCGGCGCTGGCGGGTGTGCACGACGTCGTCGCGTCCCCGGCCGACGGTGGGACCCGGGTGAGCTGCTCGGTCGAGCCCGAGGCGCTGGCCGGCGTACTCGCGGCGCTCGGGGCGGCCGGCATCGAGTCGCTCACGTCGACGCCGCCGAGCCTGGAGGAGCTCTTCCTCGACGCCTACCGCGACCGGGCGGGTGCCGGGCGATGAGCAGGCTGGCGGGCTTGGGCCTGTTGCTGCGCCTCGACCTGCGTCGCGACCGGGTCCTCGCGCCCGTGTGGGTCGGAGTGCTCGTGATGGTGACCGTCGCCTCGGCAGCCGCCACCCCCGCGCTGTACACGACCGAGGCTGACCTGGAGAAGGCGGCGGCCGCCCTCAACGGCAGCCCGGCGATCGTGGCGCTCTACGGCCCGATCCTCGACCCGACCAGCGTGGGCGAGGTGTCAATGACGAAGATGACGGTCCTCTACTCGCTGTTCGTCACGGTGTTCATGGTGGTGCTGGTACGCCGGCACACCCGGCTCGAGGAGGAGTCGGGTCGCACCGAGCTCGTCGGCGGTACGGCGGTCGGGCGCGACGCACCTCTGGTCGCGGCCGTCGTCGCGGCGCTGGGCTGGGCAGGGGTGCTGAGCGTCCTCGTAGCGGTGGGCAACGCGGTGTCGGGTCTGCCCCTGGCGGGCTCGATCGTGTTCGGGCTGATGTGGTTCGGCATCGCCCTCGTGGGGATCGGCGTGGGAGCCGTGACCGCTCAGCTCGCGGCCAGCGCGCGCACCTGCGCCTCGTGGGCCGCGGCGGTGCTCGGCGTCCTCTTCGTCCTGCGAGCGGCCGGGGACACCGGGCCCGGCTGGTTGAGCTGGTGCACCCCGTTCGGCTGGAACACCCAGGTGCGCGCGTGGTCCGACCCGCGGTGGTGGCTGCTGCCGGCGTACGTCGTGGTCGGGGGTGGCCTCGTCCTCGCGGCACTGGCGCTGCGGGCCCGCCGGGACCTCGGGTCGGGGCTGATCGCGGCCCGCCCCGGTCCGGCGTACGGGTCACCACGGTTGCGCGACGCGTTCTCCCTCGTGCTCCAGCTCCACGTCGCGCCGCTGGTGCTGTGGAGCATCGCCGTGGCGGTGATGGGTGCTTTGTTCGGCGCGATCACCCCCAGCCTCGGCGACTTCCTCGACGCGACCGCCGCCCAGCAGGTGCTGGACCGGCTCGGGGGAGCGCTGGTCGCGGCGATCCTGTCGATCGTGGCGATCCTGATCGGCTACTTCGCCGCGACGGTGCTGTCCCACGCGGGTCGCGACGAGCAGGACGGGCGCGCCGAGCTGGTGCTGGCCACGGCCACCTCGCGCGCCGGTTGGTTCGGTGCCTCGGTCGTCGTCGGGGTCCTCGGGGTGCTCTGGTTGCTGGCGCTCACCGGCATCGGCCTCTGGATCGGGTACGTCGCCGCATCCGGCCCGAGCATCGGCAACCTGGTCGTCGCGGCGGTGGCGTGGGCGCCGGCCGTCTGGGTGGTGGCTGCCCTTGGTGCGCTGTCGCTGGCCCTGCGGCCGTCGCTCGGCGTGCTGGTGTGGGTGTGGCCGGCCGCGTTCTTCGTCCTCACGATGGTCGGTGAGCTGGCGAAGGCGCCCGGGTGGCTGCTGGGCGTCTCGCCGTACCAGCACGTGCCGCAGCTGCCGGCCGCCTCCTGGTCCTGGCCCGCCGAGCTCGGGCTGACCGCGGTGGCGGCGGTCCTCCTCGGGATCGCGTTCTGGCGCTTCCGGGAGCGCGATATCGGCTGAAACGGGGTCCGGGTGCGCTAGTTTCCGAGCATGTGGCAGCCCGAGCCCGAGTGGGTGGCGCTTCCGGGTGGCGCCGGCACGTCCACCGTCGGCGTCTGGCGTGCCGCGTTCGGCGACCGGCCGGTGGTGATCAAGCGGCTGGCCGCCCCGGTCCCGGGCGACCCCGTGGAGCTGGGCGCTCCCGACCAGATCGGCTACTGGCGGCGCGAGGCGGACGTGCTGCTGACCGGGCTGACCGCGACCACGCCTGGCCTCCGCTCCGGCCCTGCCTCGGTGGAGGAGGACCCGGAGGGCATCACCATCGTGCGCGACTGGGTCGAGGACGGCGCGACGAGCGGCCTGTTCCTCGCCCTGGCCGTCGGCCGGTTCGCGGGCGCCGACCTGCCCCGGCCGAGGTTCCTCGCCCGGCACCTGCTGCGCGACCGGCTCTCCCGCGTCGCGCGGGCCGGCGGCTGGCCGACGCTCGCCCGCACGACCGTCGCCGACGTGGCCGACCACCTCTGGCGCCAGCGTGAGCGCCTCCTCGACCTGGTCGAGGCGCTGCCCCAGGTCCCTCAGCACGGGGACCCGACGGCCGCGAACCTCCCCGGGCGGGAGGGCGACGACGCCATCGCGATCGACTGGGGCACGCTCGGCACCGGCCCGGTCGGCGGCGACGTCGGCTACCTCTCGCTGTCCTCGCGCGAGGAGTTCGAGCCGCTGCTCGACGCCTACCTGCTGGGGTTGCCCCCGGGGACCGCCGACCGCGAGGACGTCGTCCTCGGCGCCCGCGTGGTCGCCGTCTACACAGCCCTCAGCCGCGCCGAGTGGGCCCTCGCCCGCGTGGCCCACGGCGAGGGCGCGCTGGCCTCGAAGTACCGCCACCCCGCCGTCGCCCCCCACCTGCGCACGCTTCAGCGCACCTTCCCGATGATGGAGGCCCTGCTGGCGGTCTGACCCTGGTGCGCGAGTTCAGGCTTCTGGTCGACCGAAACCAGGGCTTCGGTCGACCAGAAGTCCGAACTCGCGTGACCGGGAGGCCGAACTCGCGGAGGGGTCAGTGGGCGGTGCTGGGGTCGTCCAGGTTGCTGGCGCCGAAGGTGTTGCAGGCGTCGAGGTTGCCGGAGGTGTCTTGGTAGCCGGCCTGGAACCACGCCATCCGCTGGGCGGAGCTGCCGTGCGTGAACTGGCTCTGGTCGACCTGGCCGCCGACCCGCTTCTGGATGTAGTCGTCGCCGACCTCACCGGCGGCCTTGATCGCGTCGGAGATGTCCTGCTGGTTGATCTCGTCGAAGATGTTCACGCCGGCGGAGTCCTTGGTGGACGAGGCCGCATTCGACCACATGCCCGCGTAGCAGTCGGCCTGCAGCTCGAGGCGCACGGAGTCGCTGTCGGGGCCCTTCTGGGTGCGGACCTGGCTGATGGTGCCGAGGAGGTCCTGGATGTGGTGGCCGTACTCGTGCGCCACGACGTAGGCGCGCACGAAGCCGGTCGGGTCGATGCCGAGCTGCTGGCCGACGGTGTTGTAGAAGTCCTCGTCGAGGTAGATGTTCTTGTCGCCCGAGCAGTAGAACGGGCCGACGTCGGTGGTCGCGGTGCCGCAGCCGCCGGTGGTCACCGAGCCCTCGAAGGTGACGATGGACTTCTCGGGCTGGAAGCGGGCGCCCTCGGCCGAGAGCTTCTGGGCGAGGGACGGCTGCTTGGACCAGTAGTCGTAGAGCGAGTTCTCGATCGCGACGAGCGCGCACGGGATCGAGCTGTTCGCGTCCGCACCGGTCTTGCACTGGGCGTAGTCGGCGGAGTAGCTGCCGGCCGCGCGCACGGTCGTGCCGTGCTGGGCGAGCGAGGTGTTCACCACGCCGCCGACCCCTCCGCCGGCGTACAGCTTGATCAGGATGACGACGATGGCGATCACCACGCCGAGGCCGCCGCCGATGTGGGGGAGGCCGATGCCGCTGCCGCCGAGACCGCCGCCTCCGCCCATGCGGCCGCCGCCACCGCCGCCTCCACCGGCTTCGGTCATGCGGGACGTGTCGAGCCGAGCCTTCGGGTTGAACCGCACCATGGACGGCACTGTAGGGCAAATGTGCGTCTGCCCGGCGCGACGTGGGACGATGGGCGGGTCATGATCACGGTGCACCAGCTCGAGGTCCGGGTCGGTGCCCGCCTCCTCATGGAGAACGTCAGCTTCCGCGTCGCCGCGGGCGACAAGGTCGGTCTGGTCGGGCGCAACGGCGCCGGCAAGACCACCCTCACGAAGGTCCTCGCGGGCGACCACGAGGCCGCGTCAGGCACGGTGACGAGCACCGGCGAGCTCGGCTACCTGCCCCAGGACCCACGCGTGGGCGACCCGGAGGTCGCCGTACGGGACCGCATCCTGTCGGCCCGGGGGCTCGACGAGGCCGCGCGCCGCATGCGGCAGGCCGAGGAGCAGATGGCCTCGACCGACAAGAAGGTGCACGACAAGGGCATGCGCCGGTTCGCGCGCGCCCTGGACGACTTCGAGGCCGGCGGTGGGTACGCCGCCGAGGCCGAGGCCAAGCAGATCGCGAACGCCCTCGGGCTGCCCGAGCGGCTCTGGGAGCAGCAGCTGAAGACCCTGTCGGGCGGTCAGCGTCGCCGCGTCGAGCTGGTCCGCATCCTGTTCTCGCAGGCCGAGGTGCTCATCCTCGACGAGCCGACCAACCACCTCGACGCCGACTCGATCAACTGGCTGCGCGACTGGATGAAGACCTACAAGGGCGGCTTCATCGTGATCTCGCACGACAACGCGCTGCTGGAGGAGACCGTCAACAAGGTCTTCCACCTCGACGCCAACCGGGCCGTCATGGACATCTACAACATGGGCTGGAAGAACTACCTCTCCCAGCGCGAGACCGACGAGGCCCGCCGCAAGCGCGAGATGATGAACGCGCAGAACAAGGCCAAGACGCTCACCGACCAGGCCAACAAGATGCGCGCCAAGGCGTCCAAGGCCAGTGCCGCGCAGCAGATGCTCAAGCGCGCCGAGAAGCTCACCGCGAACCTCGAGGGCGAGCGCCAGGCCGACAAGGTCGCGGCGATCAAGTTCCCGTCGCCGGCGCCGTGCGGCAAGACTCCGCTCACCGCCCACGACCTGTCCCGCTCGTACGGCGCCCTCGAGGTCTTCACCGCCGTCGACCTGGCCGTCGACAAGGGCTCGCGGGTCGTCATCCTCGGCCTCAACGGTGCCGGCAAGACGACGATGCTGCGGATCCTCGCGGGCGTCGACGAGCCCGACACCGGCGAGGTCGTGCCGGGCCACGGGCTGAAGGTCGGCTACTACGCCCAGGAGCACGAGACGCTCGACGTCAAGCGCAGCGTCCTGGAGAACATGCAGTCCTCCGCGCCGAACCTCACCGACACCGAGGCCCGCACCGTGCTCGGCTCGTTCCTGTTCAGCGGCGAGGACGTGCACAAGCCCGCCGGCGTGCTGTCCGGCGGCGAGAAGACCCGGCTCGCGCTCGCGTCGCTCGTGGTCTCGCAGGCGAACGTGCTGCTCCTCGACGAGCCCACGAACAACCTGGACCCCGCCTCCCGCGAGGAGGTCCTCAACGCGATCCGTCGTTACGAGGGAGCGATCATCCTGGTCACCCACGACGAGGGCGCGGTCACCGCGCTCGAGCCCGACCGGGTCCTCATCCTCCCCGACGGCGTCGAGGACCTCTGGAGCGCCGACTACGCCGACCTGATCGCGCTCGCCTGACACAGGCCCCGGCCATGGCAGGCTGTGCGCCATGGCCACGTCCAACGACGCACGGTACGTCGGAGCGATCGACCAGGGCACGACGAGCACCCGCTTCATGGTGTTCGACCACGACGGCGCGGAGGTCGTGCGGCACCAGCTCGAGCACGAGCAGATCCTGCCGCGGGCCGGCTGGGTCGAGCACAACCCGATCGAGATCTGGGAGCGCACCGTCGCCGTCGTGCGGACCGCGCTCGCGAAGGCACGCCTGCAGGCCTCCGACCTCGCCGCGATCGGCATCACGAACCAGCGCGAGACCACGATCGTGTGGGACCCGCACACCGGTCGGCCGCTACACACGGCGATCGTCTGGCAGGACACCCGCTCCGACGCGATCACGGCGGCGCTGGACAAGGGCGGCCGCGGTGACGTGATCCGGCACAAGGCCGGGCTGCCGCCGGCGCCGTACTTCTCCGGCGGGAAGCTGCAGTGGCTGCTCGAGAACGTCCCCGGCCTCCGGGAGGCGGCCGAGCGCGGCGACGCCCTGTTCGGTACGCCGGACACGTGGCTGCTGTGGAACCTCACCGGAGGCGTCGACGGGGGAGTCCACCTCACCGACGTCACCAACGCCAGCCGCACGATGCTGATGGACCTGGAGACCCTCGACTGGGACGACGAGCTGCTCGGCATCTTCGGGGTCCCGCGCGCGATGCTCCCGCAGATCCGCGAGTCGTCCGCGGTCGAGCCCTTCGGCATGACCCGCGCCAACGGACCCCTCGGCGGCGAGGTGCCCATCACCGGCATCCTTGGCGACCAGCAGGCCGCCACCGTCGGGCAGGTGTGCTTCGCACCCGGCGAGGCCAAGAACACCTACGGCACGGGCAACTTCCTGCTGCTCAACACCGGCACCGACATCGTGCGGTCCCAGGCTGGGCTGCTCACCACGCCGGCGTACAAGCTGGGCGACGAGCCGTGCGTCTACGCGCTCGAGGGATCGATCGCGGTCACCGGCTCGGCGATCCAGTGGCTGCGCGACCAGCTCGGGATCATCAGCGGCGCGGGGGAGTCCGAGACGCTCGCCCGCCAGGTCGAGGACAACGGCGGCGTCTACTTCGTGCCCGCGTTCTCGGGGCTCTTCGCCCCGTGGTGGCGCTCCGACGCCCGTGGCGCGATCGTCGGGCTGTCGCGGTTCAACACCAACGCCCACGTCGCCCGGGCGACCCTCGAGGCGATCTGCTACCAGTCGCGCGACGTCGTCGACGCGATGACGCAGGACTCGGGCGTCCGGCTGGAGTGCCTCAAGGTGGACGGCGGCGTCACCGCGAACGAGCTCTGCATGCAGATCCAGGCCGACGTGCTCGGCGTACCGGTGAGCAGGCCGGTGGTGCCGGAGACGACCGCCCTGGGTGCGGCGTACGCCGCCGGGCTGTCGGTCGGCTTCTGGTCGTCCACCGACGAGCTGCGGCAGAACTGGCGCGAGGGCGCCCGCTGGACGCCACAATGGGACGACGAGCGCCGGGCGACCGGCTACGCGCAATGGCACAGAGCGGTGCAGCGAACCCTGGATTGGATCGAGGTCTGAGATGCTCCCCGCCGCACTGTCGCCCCGCGCCCGCACCGCCGCCCTGCGCAAGATGCAGGCACAGCACCTCGACCTGCTCGTGATCGGCGGAGGCGTGGTCGGCAGCGGCTGCGCCCTCGACGCCGCCACCCGCGGTCTCAACGTCGGCCTCGTCGAGGCCCGCGACTTCGCCTCCGGCACCTCCTCGCGCAGCTCGAAGCTGATCCACGGCGGCCTGCGCTACCTGGAGATGCTGGACTTCCGGCTCGTCGCCGAGGCGCTCAAGGAGCGGGGCCTGCTCATGCAGCGGCTCGCGCCGCACCTGGTGCGGCCGGTGCCGTTCCTCTACCCGCTCACCGGCCGCGGCTGGGAGCGGTGGTACGCCGGCAGCGGTGTGGCCCTCTACGACGCCCTGTCCAAGGCGAGCGGCTACGGCCAGACGACGCCGGTGCACAAGCACCTGACCCGGCACGGTGCGCGCAAGGCGTTCCCGTCGCTGCGCAAGGACGCCCTGGTCGGCGCGATCCGCTACTACGACGCCCAGGTCGACGACGCCCGGCACACGATGTTCCTGGCCCGCACCGCTGCGACGTACGGCGCCGCGGTCGCCTCCCGCACCCGCGTCGTGGGGCTGCTCAAGGAGAGCGAGCGGGTCGTGGGCGCGCGGGTGGTGGACCTGGAGACCGGTCGCGAGTTCGAGATCCGTGCCTCGCAGGTGATCAACGCGACCGGCGTCTGGACCGACGAGACCCAGGCGATGGCCCGGGAGCGCGGCCAGTTCAAGGTCCGGGCGTCGAAGGGCATCCACCTCGTCGTCCCGCGCGACCGGATCCGCGGCGAGACCGGGCTGATCCTGCGCACCGAGACCTCCGTGCTCTTCGTGATCCCGTGGAAGCGGCACTGGATCATCGGCACCACCGACACCGACTGGGAGCTGTCCAAGGACCACCCCGCGGCGAGCTCGAAGGACATCGACTACCTGCTCGAGCACGTCAACGGCGTGCTCGAGGTGCCGCTGACCCGCGACGACGTCGAGGGCGTGTACGCCGGCCTCCGCCCGCTCCTCGCCGGCGAGGACGCCGCCACGTCCAAGCTCTCGCGCGAGCACGCGGTCGCGCACTCCGTGCCCGGGCTGGTCGTGGTCGCGGGCGGCAAGTACACGACGTACCGGGTGATGGCGAAGGACGCCGTCGACGAGGCCGTCCACGGTCTGCAGGCGGTTCAGGGCCGCACCGTGGGCGGGTGCGTGACCGAGGACATCCCGCTGGTCGGGGCGGACGGCTACGCGGCGCTGTGGAACCAGCGTCGGTCGCTGGCGGCCAGCTCCGGGCTGGCGATCAACCGCATCGAGCACCTGCTGGAGCGCTACGGCTCGATGGTGCTCGAGATCCTCGACCTCATCGCCGCCGAGCCCGACCTCAAGGAGCCGCTGCCGGGGGCCGAGGACTACCTGCAGGTCGAGGCGGTCTACGCGGTCACGCACGAGGGCGCCCGGCACCTCGACGACATCCTGACCCGCCGCCTGCGCGTGTCCTTCGAGACCTTCGACCGGGGAGCCGCCGCGGCGCCGTACGTCGCCGACCTGGTCCGCGGCCACCTCGGCTGGGACTCCGCCCAGCACACCCGCGAGCTGCAGCACTACCTCAAGCGGGTCGAGGCGGAGCGCGAGAGCCAGCGCCAACCCGACGACCTCACCGCCGATGCCGCCCGGAAGGGCGCACCCGACGTCGTGCCGGTGACGCACCTGGCCGAGGCCGGGGTGGAGTGAGCGTCTCCTAGGCTGGTCCGCATGGACCTCGACCTCCGCGATCGCGTCTACATCGTCACCGGCGGCACGCGCGGCCTCGGCCGTGCCACCGCGGAAGCACTGGTGGCCGACGGCGCACGTGTCGTCGTGACCGGCCGCGACCCGGAGTCGGTGGCCGACACCGTCATCGCGCTCATCGACGGGGTGGGCGAGGACGTCGCGATCGGCGTACCGGCCGACAACGCGGACCCGGCCACGCCGCAGGCCCTCGTCGACGCCGCCCACCACAAGTGGAGTCGCCTCGACGGGGCGCTGATCAGCGTCGGCGGTCCGGCGGCGGGGCCGATCATGACGGCTACCGACGAGGAGTGGAGCCGGGCGTTCTCCTCGGTGTTCCTCGGCGCGGTCCGGCTCGGTCGCGAGATCGGTGCGGCGCTCGGCGAGGGCGCCGCGCTGGCGTTCGTGCTGTCCACGAGTACGAAGCAGCCGATCCCGGACCTGGCGATCTCCAACGGCCTGCGCCCGGGCCTCGGCATGGTCGCCAAGACGCTCGCCGACGAGCTCGGCCCGAAGGGCATCCGCGTCAACGGGCTGCTGCCCGGCCGGATCGCCACCGACCGCGTTGCCGAGCTCGACGCGGGCACTCCCGATCCGGCCGCCACGCGCGCCCGCGCCGAGGCCGCGATCCCGCTGCGTCGGTACGGCGCTCCGGCCGAGTTCGGCCGCGCCGCCGCGTTCCTGCTGTCACCCGCAGCGGCGTACATCTCCGGCGTGATGCTGCCCGTCGACGGAGGCATGTCTCGCTCGCTGTGAGCAGAACAGGCATCGAATCCGCTTGATTCGCCACGTCACAGCGCAACTCGACCTAGCCTGAGTCCCGCCGACCGGAAGCAGGTCGGCTGCTGGGGACGAAAAAGGGAATTCTCGGGATGCGCAGGTACGTGGGGGCGGCGCTCGCCGTCGGGATGGTCGCCGGCTTGGCGGCGACGGTCGTCAGCGGTACGCCGGGTGAGGCGACCACGCCGCACCCCGCGCGCTTCGCCGCCTACACCGACCACACCGCGCCGGTCGTCGATCCTGCGACGCACCAGCGGGTGACTGCCGCCGTGCGGATCCTCGACGCCCGGACCGGCGCCCCCGCCCGGGGACGGGTCTGGCTGGTCGGCAACGACGGCTACCCGGTGTCGGCGAAGGTGACGCTCAAGCCCACCGGCTGGGCCGTGGTGTCCACGGACCCGCCGCCGGGGCTGCTCCCCGGCCGCTACCTGTGGCACGTCGTCTACTCCGGCAGCGCGAAGGTCCTCGGCGCCACCTCGACCGCCGGCACCGCGTTCCGGGTCGCCCAGCCCGCGGCGGACCCGACCGTCGACGACACGATCATCGCGTCCCCGGACGTCACCAACGAGGACATCGCCGACCTGAGCGGCCTGCCGGGTTACAACCCGGACTACGGCAACGCCTGGAACCAGTGGACCGCCGACTCGGTGAACTGGGTCTACGACACGATCGCCGCCCGCAACCCCAGCGCGTTCCTGATCTCCGGCGACCTCGTCGAGGGACGCTGGGGGCTGCCGGACAACCACTCCGGCCTGTTCGGCTCCTCCACCGAGGGCGGCTGGCCGATCACCGAGGACCAGCAGGTCGAGATGGTCAAGGAGCAGGCCGCCCTGTACAACGGCGCCAACGCCCAGCGGCTGAAGGACGCGGGCGTCTACGACCGCACCCTGGCGGCGGTCGGCGACCACGACATCGGCGACAACTGGTGGTACGACTCCAGTGCCTACGGGGCGTTCAAGCTGCACCACCTGGACCTGTGGCGCGACTCGTTCCACGACAGCTACCTGGTGAAGACCGACGGCACGTCGAAGGGCTTCTCGCGACCGGTCGGCACCCAGTGGGAGAACACGGCGTACGCGACGATGGTGAACCCGGACCTGCTCGTGGTGACGCTGGACGAGTTCAACAAGCGCGACCACGGCGTCGGCGTGACCGTGACCGGTGGCCAGCTCACCTGGCTCCAGGGCGTCCTGGCGAACGCGCGCCACGACGGTGTGCGCTGGATCGTCGTGCAGGGTCACGTCCCGATCCTCCCGTCGGCGGTCTGGCACAGCTCGGGGCTGCACATCGCCGGTGGCGCGGACTCGCCGCTGTGGAAGCTGATGGTGAAGTACCGCGTCAACCTCTACGTCGCCGGCGAGGTGCACACGACCTCGCGCTACACCCAGGACGGGATCACCCAGATCACGACGGGCTCGCCGATCCCTGCCGGGGAGACCACCTTCCTGGACGTGCAGGTGTTCCACGACCGGCTCGCGATGACGCTGTGGGGCTGGTACATCGACGACCACGACCCGACCAAGCCGAACTACCTGTGGAACGGGGGATGCTCGATCGACGAGAACGAGCTCCCCGCGGACCAGCGGCCGGCGTACTGCAGCGGCTGGTCGCACAACTCCGGCGGCAACAAGGACTACGTCGGCATCCCGCCGAAGCAGATGGCGCAGCTGACCGTGAAGCTCGACGGCAGTGCCGGGCCGGGCACCAACTCGCTGGTCCAGTACGCCGGCGGCTCGGGCTCGTCGCACTGACGGGCAGCCGCGCCGGCGACCGTCACCGTCGTCAGCGGCGGCCGGCCTCCCGGCCGCGCTCGGCCTCGGCGTCGGCCGCAGCGGCGGCCGCCCGACGGCGAGCGCCCCGGTCGCCGTTGTTCTTCTCGTCCCAGGCCAGGTAGAGGAACCCGCCCGCGCCGAGCACGCCGAAGAACCACCACTGCAGGCCGTAGAAGAAGTGCGGCCCGTTGCTCAGGTCGGGCTGGTCCTCGGGACCGAGCGCCGTCGTGGCCGGGGGAGTCTCGGACTGCATCTGCACGAAGCCGCCGTAGGTCGGCGACCCGATGGCCTGGCCGATCGCCGTGCTCGAGATCGCGCGCACCGAGTCGTTGGTGACCTCGGTGCTGCTGCCGGAGCCGTCCTGGCGCACCCAGCCGACCACCGTGACCGTGCCCGACGGCGGCTTCGGCAGCGCGCTCACGGGCGGCTGAGGGTCGTCGGTGCCGAACCACCCGCGGTTGACCAGGAGGTCGCCGCCCGCCGTCCGCAGGGGGACGACGACCTCCACGCCCGGATCGCCGTGGTCGTCGGTCTGGTAGCGGACGACGATCGTGTGGGCGACGTCGTACGTCCCGGTCGCCTTCACCACCCGCCACTCGTCCAGGTCCGACACCGGCCGGCCCACGGCCAGCACGTCGGTGAGCGGCTCGGGCGCCTCGCGGTAGTTCGCGCGGATGATCGCGTTCTCGGTCTTGGTCTTCTCGAGCCGGTGGAACTGCCAGCGGCCCAGCCACCAGCAACCCCAGGCGAGGACCACGACCGCGAAGAAGAAGAGCACCCAGCGGCGGCTGAACAGGAACCGCCAGGACTTCTGCGGGTGGGACGACGTCACGCACCAACGGTAGATGCGGCCCCTAGACTGCTGGTATGCAGGTCCCCGCACTCCTCGATCGCTTCGGACGCACGGCGACCGACCTCCGCGTCTCGCTGACCGACCGCTGCAACCTGCGCTGCACGTACTGCATGCCGGCCGAGGGGCTGGACTGGCTGCCGTCCGACGCCCAGCTCACCGACGACGAGGTCGTCCGGCTGATCGGCATCGCCGTGCGGGACCTCGGCGTCGAGGAGGTGCGGTTCACCGGTGGGGAGCCGCTGGTACGCCGGGGCCTCGTCGACATCGTCCGGCGGGTGCGCGCGATGGACGCCGGCGTGGAGATGTCGATCACCACGAACGGCCTGGGCCTGGACAAGCTCGCCGCTCCACTCGTCGAGGCCGGCCTGAACCGGGTGAACGTCTCGCTGGACTCGGTGCGCGCCGACACGTTCGCGGAGCTCACCCGGCGCGACCGGTTCGCGGACGTCGTCGCCGGTCTGGCGGCGGCCGAGGCGGCCGGGCTGGGCCCGGTCAAGGTCAACGCCGTGCTGCTGCGCGGTGTCAACGACGATCAGGCGCCCGAGCTGCTGCGCTGGTGCCTGGAGCGGGGCTACCAGCTGCGGTTCATCGAGCAGATGCCGCTGGACGCCCAGCACGGCTGGAAGCGCGACGAGATGGTCACCGCGGACGAGATCTTCGGCTCGCTGGGGCAGGAGTTCGAGCTCACGCCGGCGTACGAGCCGCGCGGCAGCGCCCCGGCCGAGCTGTTCCTCGTCGACGGAGGGCCGGCGACGGTCGGGGTCATCGCGTCGGTCACGCGCCCCTTCTGCGGCGACTGCGACCGGGTGCGGCTCACGGCCGACGGCCAGGTGCGCAACTGCCTGTTCGCCCGCGAGGAGTCGGACCTGCGGACGGCGATGCGGGCGGGCGCCGACGACGCCGAGCTCGCGGAGCGGTGGATCAAGGCGATGTGGAGCAAGGCCGCCGGGCACGGCATCGACGACCCGACGTTCCTGCAGCCGGACCGGCCGATGTCAGCGATCGGCGGCTGAGGGGTCCGACCCGGCCGGGACGTGCGGCACGACCTCCTTGAGGAAGCCCCGCGCGCCGAGGAAGCTCTCCAGGGTCTCGCGGTGTGCCTCGCACGCGAGCCAGGTCTTGCGACGGTCGGGCTCGTGCAGCTTCGGGTTGTTCCACTGCAGCTGCCACACGGCCGGTTCGCGGCAGCCCTTGGCCGAACAGACGTCAGGCTCGGTGTGGGTCGTCCGGGTCAGCATCGGTCACCTCGCTCCCGAGCTCCTTGTACGGCGACATGCCGCCGACGAGACCGATCGAGGCGTCACGGGAGTCGTTGGCGTTGGCCATGACCACGGCGACGTACGGCAGGACCAGCGCGGCTCCGATGAGGATCGGCCACAGCCAGTTGACGTGCAGCGACCCGGCGATCACGGCGCCGACGAAGCACACCGCCCGGAAGGTCATGGAGAGGATGTAGCGTTTCTGGCGCCGCGCCAGATCGGCCGAGGGGCCCGAGCCCGCGGTGGTGATCCGGATGGCACCGGAGTCCGATCTCGCCATGACCTCGATCCTATGCCTTCGCCATGAGCCCGGACTGCGGTGTCCTCGGCGGCGAGTAGGCTCGCCGCATGTCGAACCGCACCTACCGTGTCTCCGAGATCGTCGGCACCTCTCCCGAGGGCATCGACCAGGCCGTCCGCAACGCGATCGAGCGGGCCAGCCAGACCCTGCGTCACCTCGACTGGTTCGAGATCACCCAGGTGCGTGGCCAGATCAAGGACGGCCAGGTCGAGCACTTCCAGGTCGGCATGAAGGTGGGCTTCCGCCTCGAGGACGACGAGTAGGACCGTGCGGACCCTGGTGGTCATCCGACACGCCAAGGCCGAGCAGTACGCCGCCAGCGACTTCGACCGCGAGCTCACCGACCGCGGGCGAGCCGATGCCGCCGAGGCCGGACGCTGGCTCGCGACCGAGGGCGTGGTGCCGGGCGCGGCGTACGTCTCGGCGGCGGCGCGCACGCGCGGCACCTGGGCCGCGATCGCAGAGGCGGCAGGCTGGGACCTGGAGCCGACGTACGACCGTGCCCTCTACGGCACGGACGAGGAGGGCGTGCTCGAGCTGGTGCGGGTCACCGACGACGCCGTCGACACCGTCGTGGTCATCGGGCACAACCCGACGATCGAGGTGCTCGTGCAGCTGCTCGACGACGGCGAGGGCCCGGCCGACGTGGCCGAGAGCCTGGTGGTCGGCTGCCCGACCAGCGCCGTCACCGTCTTCGACGTCGACGTCCCGTGGGCGGAGGTCGACCAGATGACCGCCCGGCCACGGGCGTTCCACGTCGGGCGCGGCTAGAAATCAGCACACCTCAGACCGGGGGAGCCGGCGTCACGATGCCGTCCGCGGCGTCGGCCGCCTCGATCTCCTCGCGGCGGATGCCGAGCAGGTACATGATCGAGTCGAGGTAGGGCACGTTGAGCGTCGTGTCCGCGGCCTCGCGCACGACCGGGCGCGCGTTGTAGGCGATGCCGAGACCGGCCGCGGCGAGCATGTCGAGGTCGTTGGCGCCGTCGCCGATCGCGATCGTCGCCTGCTCCGGTACGCCGAGGTCCTCGGCGAACTCCCGCAGCGCCCGGGCCTTCCCGGCCCGGTCCACGATCACACCGAGCACGTTGCCCGTCAGCCGGCCGTCGACGATCTCGAGGGTGTTGGCGCGAGCGCGGTGGATGCCCAGGTCGGCGGCGAGGCGGTCGGTGATCTGGCTGAACCCACCGGAGACGATCGCGAACCGGTAGCCGAGCCGGCGCAGCGTGCGAACCAGGGTCCGGGCGCCCGGGTTCACGACGATCTGGTCGTAGACCTCGTCGATCACCGCGGCGTCGAGGCCCTTGAGACAGGCGACCCGCGCGCGGAGCGACTCGGCGAAGTCCAGCTCGCCCTGCATGGCGCGCTCGGTGATCTCGGCGACCTCCGCGCCGAACCCGGCGTGCTCGGCCAGCATCTCGATGACCTCGCCCTCGATCAGCGTCGAGTCGACGTCCATGACGATCAGCCGGACGCCGTGGCGCAGCAGCGACGCGGGCTGCACGGCGACGTCGATGCCCTGCTGGGCGCCCTCCTTGGCGAGCGAGGTCCGCAGCGTGGCGGGATCGATGCCCGAGACGTCCAGCTCGATCGCGGTGACGGGGTAGCGCGCCATCCGCTCGATCCGGTCGATGTTGCCGCCGGCGTCGGCGATCCGGCCGGCGATCGCGCTCATCGCCGCTGCCTTGAGCGGGGCACCGATGACGGTGACGTGCGAGCGGCCGCCGGGGCGGGTGGTGTTGTCGCCGGACCCGCGCTCGATGTCGACACTCATCCCGAGCTGGGTCAGCGCCTGCTCGAGGTTGGCCTCTAGCCGCCTGGTGTCGTGCGGAGCGGTGACGAGCACCGCGAGCACGAGTCGGCGGCGTACGACGATCTGCTCGAGGTCGACGACGGACACACCCGCGTGGGCGAGGACGTCGAAGATCGCGGACGTCACGCCCGGCCGGTCCTTGCCGGTGACGGTGAGCAGCAGGGTCTCGTTCATCGCCGCTCAGGGTAGTGGAGCAAGGCCGGGTGGGCGCACGCTGCGACGCCCTCCGGACGCACGTTGGCTGCGTTGTCGTCGCACGCCCGGAGCGCGTCTCGCTTGCACGCCCACCCGGCCTTACCCCACAGGCGGCCAGCCGTCGGGGGAGAAGGCCGCGGTCAGCGCGAGACGGACGGCGTGGTCCAGCGGCCGCATCGCGGCCCGTCGCTGCTCGATCTGGCTGGCGCTCACGGCGGACCCGTCGTCCTCCGCGGCCAGCTCCACGACCCGCCACAGGTGCAGCGCACGTCCGGCCAGGTCCGCACACCGCTGCGGTACGCCGGGCGGCGGGCTGACCGGCTCGGCGGCCCGCAGGTCGATGAGATCGTCGGCGATCTCCGGTCGCCAGCGGGCGACGTCCAGCTGGGCGAGCTCGCGGGCGACGTCGAGCACGGCGGCGCGCAGCGCCCGGTCCGCGTCGCCGAGGTCCGGCGGCGGACGTCGGTCGGCGGCGTACGCCGTCCACTCGACCGCCCGACCGACACCGGCCGGCACCAGGGCAGTGCCGGCCCCCAGCAGCAACGCCGCCTCGCCCGACTCGATCGCGGCGGCGGTGAGCGCGGCCGGACCGCGCAGGCCGACCGGGTCGCCGGGCGACGGGAAGGACGCGGAGACGGCCTCGGCTCCCGCCGACCGCTGTCGGGCGAGGTACGGGACGAGCCCGGGCTCGTCGCCGATGACGACGTGCGCCACGTCCGGGCCCTGCACCGCGTCGAGCAGGTCGTCGGGCCCGATCGCGCCGCGCAACCAGGCCGTGCCCCACCACGCGAGGCGCGCCGATGCGGGGAGGGCGGCGTGCGGGGTCCGTGGCGTCGTCATGGCAGCGATGAACATTAGTAGGGTTGCCGGCATGTCGTCTGCCGTGCTGGAGCTTGCCGAGGTCAGCGTCCGCCGGGGAGGTGCGAGCCTGCTCGACCGGGTCAGCTGGGTCGTGCGCGAGGGCGAGCGCTGGGTGCTGCTCGGCGCCAACGGCGCGGGCAAGACGACGCTCATGCAGGTCGCTGCGGCGCAGCTGCACCCGACGTCGGGTGCGGTCGGCATCCTCGGCGAGCTGCTCGGTACGGTCGACGTCTTCGAGCTGCGCCCGCGGATCGGCGTCGCGAGCGCCGCGGTGGCGGAGCGGATCCCGCGCGACGAGACGGTGCGCGACCTGGTCGTGTCGGCGTCGTACGCCGTGCTGGGCCGGTGGAACGAGCAGTACGACGACCTCGACCACGCCCGGGCGGCCGACCTGATGCGCGAGGTCGGCATCGAGCGGCTCGCGGACCGCACCTTCGGCACCCTCTCCGAGGGCGAGCGCAAGCGGGTGCAGATCGCCCGGGCGCTGATGACCGACCCCGAGCTGCTGCTGCTCGACGAGCCCGCTGCGGGCCTGGACCTGGGCGGGCGCGAGGACCTGGTCTCGACGCTGTCGGTGCTCGCCTACGACCCCGACTCCCCGGCGACCGTCGTCGTGTCACACCACGTCGAGGAGATCCCGCCCGGTTTCACCCACGTGCTGATGCTGCGCGAGGGCCGGATCGTGGCCTCCGGACCGCTCGAGGAGACCCTCACCCCGGAGGCGCTCTCGGCCACCTTCGGGATGCCGCTCGCGCTGTCCCACCAGGACGGCAGGTGGTCCGCCCGACGGCGCCAGCACCGCGGCTGACGACGGGTCGCAGCATTCACCGTTTGCCCCCATTCCACCGGGGATAGGCTCGCATCATGCACTGGTTCCAGGACCACCAATGGGAGGTCTGGCTCGGGGTTGCGGTCCTCCTGATGATCGCCGAGATGGCGACGCTCGACCTGATCATGGGGATGCTCGCCGTGGGAGCACTCGCCGGCATGGCCACGGTCATGCTGAGCGGGTCGTACGTCGTCCAGGCGGTCGTCGCCGTGATCGTCGCGGTCGCGATGCTCGGTGTGGTCCGGCCGTCGCTCGCGCGGCGGCTCCACCACGGCACCGAGATCGCGCTCGGCAACGACCGGGTGATCGGTCTGCACGGCGTCGTCCGCGAGCCGATCGCCCCGCTGCACGTCGGCCGGGTGGCGGTGGACGGCGAGATCTGGACCGCCAGCGCGGACGACGACATCCCCGAGGGCACGCCCGTCGAGGTCGTGGAGATCCGCGGTGCCACCGCCCACGTCCGCGCCGTCCAGGCGCCCGGTGCCGAATACCCCGAGTACAAGGAGCTCCGATGATCTACCTCGTCCTGCTGGCGATCCTGTTCCTCTTCGTGGTGGTGATCCTCGCGAAGACGGTGCGGGTCGTCCCCCAGGCGCGCGCCGGCATCGTCGAGCGCTTCGGCAAGTACAAGCAGAGCCTGCCGGCCGGCCTGAACTTCGTCGTCCCGTTCATCGACAAGGTCCGCTACATCATCGACCTGCGCGAGCAGGTCGTCGGGTTCCCGCCGCAGCCGGTCATCACCGAGGACAACCTGTCGGTCGACATCGACACGGTCATCTACTTCCGGGTGACCGACCCGGTGGCGGCGACGTACGAGATCGCCAACTACATCTCCGCGATCGAGCAGCTCACGATGACCACCCTGCGCAACATCGTCGGCGGCATGGACCTCGAGCAGACGCTCACCAGCCGTGACCAGGTCAACAACGGCCTGCGCGGCGTCCTCGACGAGGCGACCGGCAAGTGGGGCATCCGCGTCAACCGGGTGGAGGTCAAGAGCATCGACCCGCCGGCCTCCATCAAGGACGCCATGGAGCAGCAGATGCGGGCCGACCGGTCCAAGCGGGCATCCATCCTGACGGCCGAGGGACAGCGGCAGTCCGCGATCCTCACCGCGGAGGGCAACAAGCAGTCCGCCATCCTCAACGCCGAGGGTGCCCGGGAGGCGGTCATCCTCGAGGCCCAGGCGGCGCGCGAGTCCTCGATCCTGCGCGCGCAGGGTGAGGGACAGGCCATCCAGACGGTGTTCCAGGCGATCCACGACGGCGCGCCCGACCAGTCGCTGCTGGCCTACCAGTACCTGCAGATGCTGCCGAAGATCGCCGACGGCGAGGCCAACAAGCTCTGGATCATCCCGAGCGAGATCGGCGAGGCGCTCAAGGGCCTCGGCTCCACGATCGGCAACCTTCCCGGCATCCCGCAGGAGGTCGACGGGCCGAAGGTGCGCGTCGACATGGGCCCGGCCGAGGCGGCGGTGAGCACCGCGTCCGACGCCGAGGAGGCGTCGACCCGGTCGGCCGTCGAGCAGGCCATCCGCGAGGCAGAGGAGGCGGCGCACCCCGGTCGGGAGATCCCGACCGACGGCCCGTCCGACACGCCTGACGCGGGAGCGGAGCCCCCGCAGGCCGACGAGTGAGCTACTCGCAGTACGAGCCACCGCAGGGTCCGCCGTACGGCTCCGAGCCGTACGGCGGGCCGCCGCTGTACCAGCCGCCGCGGCCCACCAACGGTCTGGCCATCGGGTCGATGATCGTCAGCCTGGTGGCTGTCGCCGGAGCGCTGCTCTGCTGCCTGCCGGGCCTGATCGGCATCGCCGGCGCGGTGATGGGGCACGTCGCACGCGGGCAGATCCGCACCCGAGGCGAGCAGGGCGAGGGGTTCGCCCTCGCGGGCATCATCATCGGGTGGGCCGCCACGGCCTTGTCGGTCCTGGTCGTCGTGGTGCTGGTGGTCTTCTTCGCCCACTCGGTCAGCGTCGTCCAGGATCCCTACGGCGGGTCGTCCCTCTAGCCCTTGCGCACCACCGTGAGGACTCCGGAGACGACCGCGCCGCTGGCCACGCCGATCAGCATGATGCCTGCGGACTTGGGGATGCGGTTGGCCTGCAGCTCCAGCGCCCCGGTCGCGGCATCGGAGGCGTCGATGGCGACGCCCACCAGGGCGAGGTTGCGGCGCGTCGTGCCCGACGACACGAGCGTGACACCGCCGACGGCGATCTCCCGCGCGCCGAACATCCGGGTCATGTAGGGCAGGTGCGGGTTGCCGGCCGGCGCCAGACCGAACACCTTGGCGGTGAGCTCCGGCGCGAGGAACGCGCAGATGCCGATGACGATCCGTCCGAGGGAGATGCCGGTCACAGGGTCCATGACCGGCACCTTAGGGCACGTCTCTTTGTTCAGCGCCTGCTGCGCGGCGTTTCCGACTCGATCCGGCTGCGTTGCCGGAGACTCGACGGGCCTCCGGCCCGCCTTCGCTCCGGCGCCTTGCCGGATCGGCCGCAAACACCGCTCGCGACGGCGCTGAACAAAGAGACGTGCCCAGGGCACTCAGTCGACGTAGGCGGTGAGCCACCGCGCGATCTCGTCGTACGCCCGCTCGCGGGCCTCGGGACGGGACAGCACGACGTCGTGGATGGCGCCCGGGACGGCGGCGTACGTGACGTGCGGGCCGACCGCGGTCGACCAGCGGCGGATCTGTCGGACGTCGAGGACGATGTCGGTCGTGAACGCCCGCTCGTCGAGCTCCTGGGGCGCGCTCGAGCGGTCCGAGGAGAGCACGAGCACGGGGCAGCTCACGTCGAGGCCGGCCTGGAGCCGGGCGTGACCGGCGCGGATGGCGGCGAGCCAGCCGTAGCGGACCGGGAAGGACGAGAGCGGCTTCCAGGTGAGGTCGAAGTCCCAGGAGCCCTCGTGGTCCTTGTGCAGGCTGCGGCCGTAGATGCCACTGACCTCGCGGCCCATCACCCGCATCGGAACGCGCCGTCCGGCCTGCGCGAGGAGCAGGTTGACCGGGCGCGACCGCATCAGCGCGGGGCCCTGCAGGTCCAGCCAGGGCGAGTTGAGGAACAGGCCCTCGAGCTCGGGCGGCGTGCGCGCGTCGGCCCAGAGGGCGGCGATCAGGCCGCCGGTCGAGTGGGCGGCCACGACCACGCGGGTGTGGCCGTCGCGCTTCGTGATCCGCTCCCAGGCGGCGTCCAGTTCCTCGAAGTACGCCGCCAGGTCGGCCACGTAGGTGCCCGACTGGTGCGGGCGCAGGGACCGGCCGTACTTGCGCAGGTCCAGCGCGTACATGTCGTGGCCGCGGGCGAGCCACCACTCGGCGTACTCGGTCTGGAAGAAGTAGTCCGAGAACCCGTGCAGGTGCAGGACGGCCCGGTCGGTGGACGCCTCGGCCGAGCGGCTGACGAGCGTCGCCACGACCTCGCCCTCGAAGTCGGGCTCCAGCGTGATGGTCTCGGCGAGCCAGGGTTCACCCAGGACGTCGGTCGTGGTCGTCACGAGGAGAGTCTGCCACCGGCGAAGGCGTACCAGCGGCCGTGTCGCCGTTCGACCTGGATCGGGTGGTCGAAGGTCGCGGTCACGAGCTCGCTGGTGAGCACGTCGGCCACTGGTCCGGCGGCCACGAGACGCCCGTGCCGCAGCAGCGCGGCGTGTGTCGTCGAGGGCGGCAGCTCCTCGAAGTGGTGGGTCATCATCACGGTGGTGAGGCCCGGCACCTGGTCGGGCAGGTCGGCGATCGTGTGGATCATCTGCTCGCGCGCGGCCACGTCCAGGCCGGTGCTGGGCTCGTCGAGCAGGAGCAGCGGGGGATCGGCCATGAGGGAGCGGGCGATGAGCACGCGCCCGCGCTCACCCTGGGACATGGTGAGCCATCGGGGCTCGTTGGCGGGGTCCGGGTCGTCCAGGCCGACCAGCTTCAGCAGCCGCTCGGCCCGCGCCAGCTCGGCCTCGTTCGGCTCCCAGCGCGGCACCAGCTCGGTGGTCCCGGTCGCCCCGGTCAGCACGACCTGGTGCGCGGTGAGGTTGGACTCCAGCGGGTGCCGCGGGTTGACGAACCCGATGCTACGGCGCAGGTCCCGCAGGTCGACCGTGCCGAGCCGGTGACCGAGGATCGCCGCCGTGCCGCGACTGGGGAAGGTCACTGCGCCGCAGATGTTCAGCAGCGTTGTCTTCCCGGCCCCGTTGGCCCCGATCAGCGCCCAGTGCTCGCCGGTCCCGACGGTCACCGACACCTCGTCGAGGAGGTGGCGCCCGCCGCGGATGAACGTGACGTCCTGCAGGTCGAGCGCGGTCGAGGTCATGCGTTTCTCCTATGTCAAGCAGCGGCCGCGAGTCCGGTCGCGGGTGCTGCTTGATCGGTCATCAGGTGGTTGAAAACGACTCGTGCGAGCCGTC